>NZ_CAUQKJ010000002.1 GCF_963518785.1 uncultured Campylobacter sp. | reverse complement strand
CCGCTCTTTAGGCTAGCTAAGCTTGCGGCACGGGTTTCGGCGAAGGATTTGGTATTAGAGCTTACGCGCGCGCTAGGAGCCGAGGAAGCATCAAATCCTAAATTTAGATAATTGCCGCTTTGATAAATTTTAGGGTTATAGCTTAGACTTACCCCTACATTTAGCGTTGCGTGCATATTGGCTACGTTAGGAGCTATAAGGCTTCCGCTTCCTTGCTTGTTTATCAGATGAATCTCGCTACTTGGACTTAACGGGCCGCTTACTCCGCTGATATAAGCCGTGATATTTCCGACATTGCTTAGATCTGTGTTGGCGGTAGGATCGCTTAGGGTAAGTACGCTATCGCCTGCTCTAATGGAGCTAGGAAGGAAAAAATTTAACTTGTCAAAACCGCTAATATTTTTAGCGCTTAAGGAATTTACTGCCGCAGGAGAGCTATTGCTAGCTCCTATGTTAAGGGTATTGCCACTGCCCGTTGCGCTTATTACGCCTACATTATGACCGCTGATAAAATTTAACGTATTATTTGCGCCTGCTGCGTGGATATTTCTAGCGTTAAAATTCTTATCCTCCCCCGCTTTGCCTATGTCTATGTTGTTTCCGTTAAGACCGCCGGCACCTAGATACTTCTGCAGCTCATCCGCATCGAAATCCCCATTTATGCTCTCGTTAGTCTTAATAAGCTTTTGGATATAAAGCTCTCGCTCATCCTCGCTTATATGCATACCGCCTATGTTTCTGCTAAAGGTATTGGCATCCTTTATGACATAGTTTTTATTTAGTTGAGTTACGTAGCCCTTGTCTTTAAAGCGCGGATCATATCCGGTAAATTTACCGCCTCCGCTTTTATAGGCAAGGGTATATTTCTTATTGTCGCCATCTGGATAGCTTGCATTATTTAAAGCGTTAAATTCGCTTGTCGAGTTTACAAATATATCGGTACCGCTTAGATCAGTATTGCCAGAACCTGTCAAGCTTAAAGCTCTTTTGGTACTTGATGAAGCATCATTTTCAATCTCGCCAAGGGAGGCTAAGTTAAATTCCAATTTATTGAAATTTGCAAAATTCCCCGCATTTAGGCCATTGCCTGAGTTTGAAGATAGGATATTTAAGCTATTGCCCGAATTGCTAGCGTTTGCGCTAGATACTCCGTATAACGTGCCCGCTACGCTGCCGCTTCTGAAATTTACTACGTTGTTGCTGCCGCTAGCGGCTTCCGCTGCGTAGACGTTGCCAGCAACTTGCGTGTTGCCGTTTAAATTTACGGTATTGGAGGAGGCGATGCCGCTAGCCTTTCCGCCGTATACGCTTCCGCCTACGTTTACCGAGTTAAGAGTTATGGTGTTGGAAATCGCGCTGTTTCCCTTGCCGCCTACCGCCATTGCTCCTACGCTGCCGTTGTTTATAGTTACGATATTGGATTTGGCTTCTCCGTTGCTAGTATTGCCGCCGTAAATGCTATTGCGGATTATCGTAGCATTCGTAGTTACGCTATTATCGTGGACGTCCCCGCCTCCGCTACTGCTATGAGTGATGCCCGCATTTACGTACCCCACGTCTATTCCGCTTGCTTCGAAAGTTACGTGGTTATTATAAATTTCTTGCGAGGTAGCGGAATTTGAATATCCGCCATCGATCTCGCCTATGTTGCTTCCGCCATTGATCTTGGTGTGGTTGTCGTGGACGCTGTTGCTTCCATCGGTAGCGTCGTCTCTGCCCGAGCTTATGTTTTTGCCGCCTAGATTGCCTGCATTCTCCTTTACTATTACGGTGTTTCCTTTATTGCCGAATAGCTCAGTAGCGCCCGCAGCCTTGTTGGAATTTTGATTTTGCATTAGCTCGCTTTGATCGAAGTTGGGATCTATCCAAGAACGAGTTAGTGTACCTTTCTGCATAATTAAATTCTTATTGTTTTCGACCTCGATCGTGGTGCCGGTGATTTGATAGTGATCTTTGTCGGTAATCGTATAAATTTGATTATCTTGCACGGTTTGTGCGGCTCTAGTAATCGTGCCGCCGCCTGAATTATGTATCAGATAGTACTTTCCTTCGCCAAGATCTGATTTTATACCCTCTATCTTTGTGTCGTTTAAATTCGTATTGCCATTAGTGGTTAGAGTAAGCGGCGCATCCGCTTCGATCGTGGAGTATAAATCATTGAAATTTATAGAGCCGAAATTTTTAATGTCTTTAGCTTTTTTAATGCCGCCGCCGACCCAATTTTCTATATGTAAGGTATTAGTTTTATCCGTAGGCTTATTGCTGCCGTAGATTGTACCGCTTATAGTGCCGCCTCTAAAATTTACGTTGCTATTCTCGACGCTGCCGCTTGTAGCGTAGCCCGCAAAGACGTCTCCTGCTATCGTCGTTCTTTCTTTATTGATATAAACGACTGCGTTTTTGACGCTTCCTGCACGTGCGCCATAGACATTGCCTCCGATGTGTACGCCTTTGTTGGAGTCTGACGCTCCTAGAGTAACTCTATCGCCATCCGATTCGCCTGCGATACCGTTTGCTGCAGCGACATCACCTTTTACGGTACCTTTGTAAAGATCAACTACGCTTCGCGAGCTCGAGGCGCCGCCCAAAGAGCCTGTGACGCTGCCTACGATTGCATCGTCGTTGTTGATTTCTACGCGATTTGCGCTCATTACGCTAGCGCTATTTGCTTGGCCGCCGATTACTTGGTAATTTTGCGCTTTTAGCTTTGCGCTTATGGATACGGAGTTTGCGCTAGAGCTTCCGCTTCCACCCGCTGCACCCCAAATTCTACCGATTCCGTTTAGAGTGATAGTATTTGTGCCGCCGTAATAAGGCGCCGTTATATTGACGCTATTAGAATTACTTTGCCCTATGGAGGATTGCGCGCCGAATATATCGAAGCTCCCTCTAAATGTGCCACCTTTGATAGTTATTCTATTTGATACGGCATCGCCGCCGCCGCTTACTATGCCGCCTACGATTACATTTGTAACGGAGCTGTTGCCGATAGTACCCCCGTCGATCGTTACGGCATTAGAGGAGGCTTTTTTATCCGCTCCGCTTCTGCCGCCGATGATATTGTAATGTCTATTTGAGCTACCGCCGAAGTTATCGGCATTTCCCGTAATTTCGGCGCCGTATTTTACAAAAACCTGATTTCGCGTCGCTTCGCCTTCGTTGCCCGTTTTAGACGCCGCTATGCCTTGCCCGCCCACGACCAAATTTACCTTAGAGCCGTTTTCTAAGCTCACGTAATTATCTGATACCCCCTTGGCCTCGGCGCCTATTGCGATACCCACGTAAGCGTTTGCGCCTCTAATCGTAAGTCTATTGTTGGAGGCGGAGTTCAACTCAGTAAAGCCCGAAATTCCGTCGCCGCTTCCTCCGCCGTAAATCACGCTGCCGGAATAATCAGTCCCGCCGCTTGTAACGCCCGTAATCGTCGTAATATTGCCGTTTGGGCTGGTACTTCCGCTACCGCTAGTATTGCTGCTGAATCCCGCCGAATAGAGGTTATTATGGGTATGGATAAGCGGCGGATTAGAATCTGCATTGCAAAGCGCTTGTGCGGGTGCTAGTGCGAGCACCGCTGCGAGGCTAAGCATAGAGGAGCAGATGGATTTTTTCATATATTGATCCTTTGAAATTCGTAAAGTTTGCGATTATACATAAAAATAGATCAGTTTGCAATATGAAAATCACTGATCGGTTTTTGACAGAGGGGGCTGCGTTTATAATTTCAAGTATTAAAAATTTACTCTTTGCGCAGAATAAATTCCTGGCTGAAAAATTTAACCTTTTTTTAGTGGGGGGCATTTTGAGCGGATTACAAGTGGTAAAAAATCCTAGCAAGAGGATTTTTAGTAAAATTTGAAATAATAAAAATCTGAGCTAAATTTATTATGGCAATTTCAAGCTGCGGTAAAATTTATGCAAGATAAATTTTAAAAGGACGAAACAAAAGTCTGCGCGCTGCAAAATCTACGTAGAATTTATGCAAGATAAATTTTAAACGAGCGGAATTTTATATAAACGCCGTTTCACTCGCGAAAAAGCTTTTTTGAAAAATTTAAACAAGCAAGATTGCGCGATAAAATTTTATGTGATCCATGCTGCAAGAGCTAAAGCACAGCAAGCAGGAGATAGAATTTACGCGATAAATCTTGCGTGATAAATTTTAAAATAAGCCGCAAATCCTACAAGAAGCTGTAAATTCCATCTAGCAAGAAATATCTTTTATCCGCAGCGCCGTGATAAAATGGATTAAAAGTACCTTCGTATGCCTTTTCAAAAAAACCTTCTTTGCTTAGCTTTATAAGCTCTGCATTGACGAAATCCAGTAGCTCTTTATTGCCCTTCTGCACGCCAATACCCATGAAATCGGGCTTACCTAGCGTTTTAAGCGGCACTTCTACCTCGCTATCGACTACCGGATATGCCATTGCGATGAGATTATCGGTCGCGTAGGCATCCACGTCGCCGTCTTTTAGCATACGGTAGCACTCTCTGGCGATTTTGCAAAATGTAAAATTTCCAAAGCCTTCTTGTTTAAAAAATGCCTCGCCCGTACCGCCGCTTTCGAGCAAAATTCTCTTCTCTCGCAGATCGGCTAAGGATTTTATTCTATCGGCTTTGCGGGTTAAAACTCCAAGATTTACTGAAAAATACGGTGTTGAAAAATCGATCTGCTGCGCGCGTTCAGGCGTAATGGTAATCGTAGCGATGACGATATCTACGCGGTTGTTTACTAGTGCTGGAATTCTATCCTCGACCTTCATCGGCACAAGCTCGATTCTGCCGCCTTTTTCGCCGAAAAGATCATTTGCTATGGCCTGTGCCATCGTAACTTCAAAGCCCTCAAAAGTTCCATCGTTCAGCTCGCTAAAAGGAGGCTGTCCGTCGTAAACGCCGATGCGAACGACGCCTTTTGATCTGATCTGTTCCAAACTATCGGCGAAAGCAACGATAAATGGTAGTAACATTGCAAGAAGCAATTTCATGGCAAATCCTTAAATTTAATCTCTCTTCCGCTTTCAAACTAAGCGGGAAATTTTATTTATTAAAATTCTAAAAGCCGGACTTAAAAATTTAAAGCAAGCTCTTAGAGCATATTATAAATTCCATCTAGCAGAAAATACTTCTTATCTGCCGTACCGCGATAAAATGGATCAAAGCTCTGCTCGTAGGCTTTTTTGAAAAAGCCCTCTTTGCTTAGCTTGATGAGCTCTGCATTGACGAAATCAAGTAGTTCTTTGTTGTCTTTCTGCACGCCGATGCCGATAAAGTCGCTAGGGCCTAGGTTTTTAAACGGCACTTCCAAAGTATCATCGATGACGGAATATGCAAGCACTATGAGATTGTCGTTTATATAGCCGTCCGCATCGCCATTTCGAATCATTTCGTAGCATTCCTTAGCCGAAGCGCAATGGCCTAAATTTTTAAATCCTTTGGTTTTGAAAAATTTCTCTGCTACCGTCGCGTCGCCTTCGAATACGATCTTTTTATCATGAAGCTGAGCGATATCGGTAAAAGCGTCGGCTTTGCGCGTTAATATGCCCAAATTTACGGAGAGGTAGGGGAGGGAGAAATCGATTTTTCTTTTTCGTTCGTTGGTGATGCTAAATAGACCGATAACTAAATCAAGCTTATTTGCCTCTAAAAATGGAATTCTATCATTTACGCTTAGTGGGATGAACTCGATTTTGCCCTCTTTTTTGCCGAAAATTTCTTTAGCAATAGCGTTTGCAAGATCGATCTCAAATCCTTCAAATTTGCCGCCGTTAGACTCGCAAAGCGGCGGATGAGCGTCGCGCACTCCGATGCGAATGACGCCGTTTTGTCTGATTTGATCTAGGCTATCTGCAAAAAGCGCCGCACAAAATAGAGCCGCTATAAAAAGTAGTTTCATTCTATGTCTTTAAAATTGGATTTCGCATATTATCCGCTTATCATAAATGACGTTTTAGCCGAAGTTATTAGATAAAATCACAGCTAAATTCCGTCCTAAAATATGGCATAGAGCCCATCTAGTAAGAAATATTTTTTATCTGCAGCGCCTTGATAAAATGGCTTGAAAGTTTCATCGTAAGAACGTTCGAAAAAGCCCTGCTTGCTAAGTGTAACAAGCTCTTTATTTATCAGATCAAGCAGTTCGGTATTACCTTTGCGCACCCCGATGCCTAAGAATTCCGGATTACCTAGATTTTGGATTGCTACTTCTAAGTTGTCATCGATAATGGAATAAGCTAGCACGATGAGATTATCGTTAACGTAAGCATCGGCTTTGCCTTGCTTAAGCATATCGTAGCATTCGGTAGTAATGGAGCAATGGATTAGATTGTGGATTTTATTTTTATACAAAAAATTTTCTGCCGTAGTCCCACTACCCTCTACTAGGACCTTTTTGTTTGAAAGATCGTCTATACTTTTGATGCCGTCGCTTTTACGTGTCAAAACTCCCAAACTCATTGAAAAATATGGATAAGAAAAGTCGATTTGCCTTTTTCTATCTTGCGTTATCGTGATGGTCGCGACTGCAAGATCTACCTTATCGTTTTGTAATGCAGAGATCCTATCGCTGGCATTTAAAGGGACGAACTCGACTCTACCGCGCTTATCCCCGAATATGCTCTTAGCTATAGCATCTGCAAGGTTGATTTCAAAGCCTTCGAAATTACCACTTTTTTCATCACTAAAAGGTGGCCTACCATCACGAACACCGATTTTAACGACTCCGGCAGATCTGATCTGCTCCAAACTGCCCGCAAAAAGATTGCTGCAAAGTGCAAAAATAATGCAAAAAAGTAGCTTCATAAACTATCCTTTTCTTAAATTTTAATATTATCTCTTAGATATTGCGTGATTTTACCCTAAAATAGTTAAACATAACTTCAATTACATAATACGGATTGCTAAATCGGTAGTAAGTGGGCAAGATTAAAATTTAAGAAACGATAGATAAATTTTATGAAGTGAAATTTCGCTGTAGCGAAATGTGGCGCAGGGAAAGTATAGACTTTAATTAAAATTTATCTATCGTAATTTACGGCGCAGTTTTTGCGGTATCGCCATAGAATTTTAATTTGGAATTCATCCATCGTACCTGCTTGCTTTTCGAGCTGGAATTTTACGTCTTGCCTACGTGACGCATATTTCGCAATAAAATTTTAAAATTTGCTTGGATCGTAATGTTTTTTTGCGTTATAGAATTTTATGGTATTTTAAAACTATTTTTCGCCAACTTCTACGATTTTGCTTAGCACGTATTGTTCTAGCTCTCGTCTAGGCACGTCATTTTTGAGCGCTTCGTTGTAGATGTTTTCGACTATATGGCTGTATTTTTCGTAGGGGAAGTAGAGGAAATGGTTCGCCCAAGCGCGTTTGATTAGCTCGTGAGTAAGCTTTTTTCTAGCCCACGCTTTGAAGCAATCAAAGCCGATAAAAACCGCCGACGTCGCTATGATCGTAAATAAAATGGAGAAATGAAAGTCGATCTTTTCAAACATCGCGTGCGTCAGCGTTATCAAAAACATTACGCAGACAAATGCGAAGCAGGCGAAGATCACGTAGGATTTGCCGTAGTTAAATTTAAAATTTAGCTTCGAAGGATCGACGAGCATCCCGTCGTTAAACTCGGCGTTGGCTTCGAGCAGATCACGGAAAAGCACGGGTTTATGCGAGACATGAAACATAATTTCTAAAAGCCTATCTTTAAAATTTGATTTATCCATCGGAGTTCCTTCGATTTTTGCGGCATTATATCTTAAATTAAATTGTTATAAGATAAAATGGTGCGAAATTTCAAGGAGAGATTATGTTTGAAATCAGCGGAATGAGCGGCGACGAGATAGTCTATATTAACGGCAAATTTTGCGCGGCGAGGGATGCGGCGATAAGCCCTTTTGATCGCGGTTTCGTGCTCGGAGACGGCATCTATGAAGTAGCGCCCGTGGTAAATTCTAAAATTTGCGACAGAGCGGATTTTTGGGAGCGCTTTGAGCGCAGCGCCGCGCAGATCGAGCTAAAAATTCCATATTCTCGCGAAAAATATGAGGAAATTTTATATGAGCTCATCGCGCAGGGCGGCGTGAGCGAGGGCGCTTTCTATACTCAGATCACAAGAGGCGCGGCGATGCGGGATTTTGACTACGTCCGCGGCATAGAGCCCAGCGTCTTTGCCTTTGTCTATCATACGCAAATTTTTGACAACCCGCTCGCAAAAGAGGGTATCGAGATCGTAAGCCTGCCCGAGATCCGCTGGCACAGGCGCGATATAAAATCGATCTCTCTTTTAGCTCAGTGCATCTTAAAGCACGAGGCCCACAAGGCGGGCGCTTATGAGTGCTTTTTGATCGAGGACGGGCTAGTTACTGAGTGTTCGAGCTCCAGCGCGTTTATCATCAAAGATGACGTTCTGATCACGCGACCGCTTTCAAACGACATACTGCCGGGCATCCGCCGCAAGGTGATCCTGGGCCTTGCCGAGCAGGCGGGACTTAGCGTGCAGCAGCGGGCGTTTGGAATGAGCGAGGTTTATGAAGCCGATGAAGCCTTTATCAGCGCGGCGACGCTGATGGTGCTGCCGATCGTAAAAGCAGACGGCAGGCAGGTCGGCGGCGGTACGGTCGGCAAATACGTACCGCGCCTGCGCGAGATGTACGCTGCGCGGCTAAGAGCCGAAGCGGGACTGTAATAGGGCGGTCGAATTTAGCCCGTTAAATTCAAACTTATGCGGGCTGATTAAATTTTGCTTTCTAGCTCCCCGGTTATGTGACCCAGCTCGCTTACTAATTCTAAAATTTCAGCCAGTTCGTATTGATGAGCATACGCCGTTCCGGTTGTCGGAGATATGCTAAATAGCTCTGTTTCAAAGCGGTTCGGCGCGCCGTTTAGAAATAGGTAAAATTTATTATCCATAAACGCCGCACTTATGCTAAATTTATAGTAGCATCGCTTTAGCTCGTTTAGTCGCTCCATCAGCGCGGGCGTCAATAGATATCGAGCTTCGACCTTGTCATCAGTAAACACGCGAAATTCGCTATTAAAAATGACATTGTCCATTAGCTCCTTCTCGCCTAAAATTTTTGTATTTAGCTCGCGGCTCGCCAAGATGGTTTTGGCGTAAAATCTCTTGCCGAATTCGCATATCAGCACGCTGCCGCTAAAATCCATATATGCATCATATAAGCTCATTGCAAGCGAAGCTAGCTTCACATAGGTATTGTCTATGCCCAGATCGTAGTTCTTTTTGATTCTAATCGCCTCGCTAAGGCTAAATTTTACCCCATCCCATTCGCCTTTTATCTCATCTTCGCTGATAAAATCGGAGTTTGCAAAGATTCCCTCTCGCCTGAATTCCTTCGCGCTTATGCCACGTCCTGGCGAATAAGTAAGCTGCGGATACGCCTGCGAGATCGCCGTGCGCACCAAAACTTTTTTGTAAAATAGTTTATATTCATAAGCGGCGTCTGCAATGCCGTCGTAAATGCAAGCAACATAAATAATCAAAAGCACCGCGTAGATAAGATAGACTTCGATCATCTTGTAATCCGTATCATCGTCTGTTTTAAATACCGCATCGATCGCAAACATCACGATAAATGGGAACAGATACAAAAATGCTATCTTGGCATAGATCATCACTACCTTGCAAATACACTTTTTTTTGTTTGGCTCTACTTAGCGCTATCGCCCTGTCTAGTTGCATACGTTTCCTTAAATTTTTTGATCCGAAATTTTATAAAATTCATTCTCTTGATAAAATTTCACCACGGCTTCATCCGCGCTTGCGTTGCGTTGCAAATACCGCAGCAAGGGCTCTACGCGCGTATATATTACCCCGAGCCCCGCAAGACTCGTCGCACGCGAAAGCGCCACGTATAGCTGCCCCTTGGCAAAGATCCTGTCGATGTCGCAGATGAGCTGCGGGATGCTCATGCCTTGGGATTTGTGGATCGTGATGGCGTATGCGAGCTTGAGCGGGAACTGATAATACCGCGCCAGCACGATCTGCTCGGCATCCGCGCCACTTGCGGCGATTTCGCTTAGTTCGTATGTTTGTAGCCCCACGCGGCTTAGTATACCCGAGGGCTTTTTTACGACCACGCTTTCGATCTCGCCGCCGGAACTTTTTTCGATCTTTTCGACGACGCCTTGCTCGCCGTTAAAAAACTCGCCGCTTTTGTTTGCGGTAAACAGCACCTTTGCGCCCTCTTTTAGCGTCAGACTTTGCGGCGTATTTAGCGAGGCGATCCATTTTTGAATTTTTTGCTCGCTCACTCCGCTTTGCAGCGCTTCATAAACGCCCTCAAAGTTGCTTTGCGGCGCATTAAGCTCGGCAAGTCTGGCGCTATTTATCGCATCCACTTCGGCGTTTCTGCCCGAGATTATCGTGGCGTTCGGCTCAGCTCGCGCGGCATCGATGATCAAAGATTGCATCAGCTCCGCCGTCTGCTCGCTTGGGGTACCGAGCCGCAGCTCGCAAAGCAGGCGGTATAGCGCCGCATCTGCGGTGCGCTTGGAGCCTACCATCTCGACGTAAAAAAACTCGCACTGTCTCCACGCGTAGGAGCCGAAGGCGTAATCCGAGTCGCTAAATAGGCTCGCACGCGGCGCGCTCTCGCCATCCTTGCGCACCGGCGGAAGCTGATAAAAATCGCCCGTAACGAGCAGCCGCCCGTTAAATTTAGAATTTGAAATTCTAAGATAGATCATCTCGAAAAGCTCGGCGCCGATCATCGAAATTTCATCAATCACGATGAGATCGGCGAGGGCTAAAATTTTTCGCAGCTCGCTTAGTTTGCCGCTTTGTTTGCGATCGAAGCTTTTTAACTCCTCGTGGTTTTTGCAAATGCCGAAGCGGAAGAAGCTATGCACGGTCACGCCGCCGATCTCTACGGCGCTGATGCCGGTGCTGCCGAGTACGATGGCGAGCTTGCCGCGAGCGCGGTAATCTTCGATGAGCTCTTTTATTACGTAGCTTTTGCCCACGCCTGCGCCGCCCGTGATGAAAATATTGCGATCTTTTAGCTTTTGGATGATGAAATTTATCAAGTTTTTTCCTATTTTTTGGCAAAATTATAGCCAAAATTTTTTAAAAGGCATTTTGTTTGAAACGATTAGCATCTCTCATCTTCGCGGCTTTAATCCTTGTAGGTTGCGGCGAAACCGTCGGCCCGCGCAAGTTTATCCCGGAAAATCCCGCTATTTTGGATCTCGAATACGCTCAAAACAGCGAGCGGCTGCCGGCTCCTGCGTCGGTGCAAAACATAAGCGGGAAAGCGTTTAAGAGCCGCTATTTTAAAATTTGGTTTGACGATGCGCCGCTTAAAGCAGAAATCGATACGTTTTGGGGGCTTAATTACGCCAAGGGGCGCCATTTTGACGCCGCAGGCAGGATATACGACGATGCGATCTATCAAAGCATTCGTATAAACGCGAACGAAGAGGCGTTCGGGCTGATCTCCGCGCCCGCTATAACGGTAAAAAACGCACTGTTGCGAAATATCCCAAGCGACTTGCCGATTTTCGGCGATCCGAGCGAGCCGGGGGAGGGCGAGCCGTTTGATTACGCCGCAAATTCCGCCGTGAGCATGGGCTATCCGCTGCTGCTGTCGCATTACAGCAGAGACGGCGCCTGGGCGTTCGTGCGCAACGACAGCGTCTGGAGCTGGATCAGAAGCGACGCGATAAAGCGCATCAGTCCTCAGCAGGCGGATATCTACGCAAATTCTAAATTTATAACGATCCTGCGCGAGGGCGCGGTCATTTATGACGGAAGCGGCGCGGAGCTTTTTAGGGCGCGCACCGGCACGATCCTGCCGTATGATTTTAGCGGCGAACGCGATCTTGGCGGTACGCTCGGCGTGCGGAGCGTATTCGGCGGCGAAATTTTAACCCAGTTTGGTGGCAAGAGATATTTCGTTAGCGCGGATGATGCGAGGCTCTGGCCCGCGCCGCTTGATGAGCAAAACTCAAAGATCGTAGCCGCTAGCCTGCTCGGGCAGAAATACGGCTGGGGCGGGTATAAATTTCTTCGCGATTGCTCGCTTATGACGAAAGACTTTTTGGCGAATTTCGGGCTGTGGCTGCCGCGAAATTCTAAGGCGCAATCGGCTCGCGGCGAGCGTTTTTCGCTAGCGGGGATGAGCGCGGATGAAAAGCTTAGCTTCATCGGCAAAAACGGCGCGGCGTATAGAACCCTGCTGTATATGCCCGGCCACGTGATGCTCTACGTAGGGCAGGTGGATGGCAAGCCTGCGGTGCTGCACGATATCTGGGGGCTTCGTACGATGGATGGCGGGCGCGCGGTCATCGGGTGCACGGCGATTACGTCGCTTACTATCGGCTCAGATCGCGCGGACATCGCTGAGGATCGCCTGCTGATATCGCGTATCAGCGTGATGAGCGTACTTTCGGGCGAGGATGACGGCGCTTTGGACGATCAGTTCGGCTCTGCGGATTTCGGTGCAAATTAAACGCTGTCTCGTAAAAAATAGAGAACGGGCTATGGGCGATGGCCTCAGAAAAAAGCAAAAAAGCAAGCGACGAGAACCGGATGCATGTAAAAAAGAGCGGACCGCGCGCTACTGAGATGAGTGTAAGCCGTCGCCGCTACCAAAAGCGGCGCGTTGCTTGCGTATATCTTCTCTGCGAACTGCTCGCCGCTATGGATAGAAGCTCGCGGGTATAAGCGCGCTCGCCGCCGCTAACCCTCGTATAGGGCGCATTTTTTAGATGCGCGATACCCATCTTTTCCAGCGTCTGCTCGGCTAGCTTTTTATCTGCCGCGCTAAAGCCGGAAAATAGCGGCGTCCTGCACAAAGCGCCCACCAGCGGGACGTCAAAGACGCTGTAGTCATACGACGGCGCGTGCGTCTGCGGCACATAGGCGACGAGGGAGGCAAGCTCGCGTTTGCCGTAGTCACGCACGCTTTTGCCGCCGATTAGCACCTCGCCCTCAAATTTTGCTTTAAAATTTCGTTTGAAATTTTAAAGGAGCCGTCGTGAGCCCGGTAAAATTTCATTCGTTCGGCCCTTAAAATTTTAAGAAACACTTTTCCGCTAAATGTGCAGACGGCTCTAAATGCGCCCAGACTTCAGCCGAAGCTATTTTCGCCGCAAGCGGGAGCGTGCGTCATTTGCCGTCTAGGCCCAGTCCGTGCAGTATGTATCCAAACTCCGCGCCGCCTACGAGGATGATTTGGTTGTTCGCGTTGCAAAGCGAGGCTACTTTGCTTACTTTCTCCGGCAGCTCGACGACGTTTCCGCGCATATCTTTAACCGTCCTCGGCTCGCCCGCGGCGGCGTTTAGACAAAACGCTAGAAACAAAGCGGCGACGAGAGCCAAATTTTTCTTTACGAACATACTCTCTCCTTAGTGCCAAAATTTTATAAAACGTTTAGGGCTGCGGCATGCCCTAGGTTTTACCCTCCCCTTAGAAAAACAAAAAATATCTCGGCGTCTTGCGTTTATACTTTAGATATTCCTGTCCATAAGTTTGCTCGCAGTAGCGCTCCTCGCCCAGGACCACGAGATGGTTGTATATGGCAAAGGGCACTATCACTATGAGTAGCCACAGCGACGCCGAGGCGATACAAACGCCCGCCATGCCGAGGAAATAAAAGAAATACATCGGATTGCGCGATAGGCGGTAGATACCGCCTTGTGAGGCTTTGCTCGCAGGGGCCGCCGCATAGTCGTAAAAAGCCTTGATGAAGCCTGCAAAAGCCGCTACGTAGATCACCGCTCCGATCCAAAACCACGCGCTGCCCGTCTTAAGCGGCACGAACACCGATAAAATAAGCAGCGCTACTTGCAGCAGCGAGCTTATGATCGCATTTCGCTTGTCCGCAAGCGTGTACCACGAGGTATCGGTGGCGCGCTTGCCGACCTCTTTGTAGATAAACATATACGCGAACTGTATCAGCACCATCGCAAATGAGGGTATCCAAGCACCCGCTAGAGCAGGCTCAAGCGTCGTAAAAAATGAAATTTCCATGACCGCCCCTTTGGCTTTAAATTTTATCTTGCAGCTTTATTTTGCCCTTGTTTGCTTGCCGCTGCTTTGTCCTTTTTCGCCTGCCGTGGGTTTAAATTTTATTTCGCCTCGCATCGCCCGTTTTAGCGTGCTGCGGCTATGTTTGCTCGGCACGCCGCCCGCCTAGGATGTCGCTTCGGTAAGGCAATACGATAGCGACGCCGTCATTTAGGTATCTACGCGCCGAGCAACGATGAGACCTGCGCTTTATGCGGGCGGTATCCGCACTTCAACGCGCCAAAAATGCGATAGTGCCGCTTGTTTTGACGATACGACGCCCGCTCGCCCGTATGACTAGACGATTTGTCTATCCGGTGTCGAGATAGGACGGGCGGTCTGCTCGGCGCCGATGTGCGTCGCACGATGAAACATTCTGTGCCGATGTATCCGCCGCCTACTACACGATGAGCATTCGGCACGGGTTGCCTGCTAGGTGCGGCGCCGACGTCGTTGCTTCGGTGCCGCGTCTTATTTACCCTCCGGGTTAAGTCCTTTTAAAATATAGCCAAATTCCGCGTCGCTTAGCTCGTAATTCATAAATTTTTTATAAAACGCCTTCGTTTCGGCTTTGATATCGATGTCGGCAAAGAGCTCCGGCTGGATGGTTTTCGCCGCCCATAAAATTTGAAGCACCGCGTCCGCGCCGTATCGATCCCAGTTGAAAACCCCGCGCGGATTGCCGTAAACGCGTCCGTTTTTGACCGCATCCGTACCGCTGTAAACCGGGCTTGATTTGATCTTCTCTACCGCATCTTCGTTGTGATCGCCGCCTACGATTATGATCTGCGGGTTGCTCGCGATGATCTCCTCGGCGGTGATGGTTTTCATCGGGCCTTTCGTGGCGGTGATCGCATTCGTTCCGCCGGCCAGCTCTATCCATGAGTCGATCAGTGTGCCCTTGCCGTCGATCTTTAAAAGATCGCTTCCGCCTACGATGTGAAGGACGCGTGGACGCTTATCGGGGCTTAAATTTGCGGTGCGGCCGCTAACCAAAGCGATATTTTTATCGAGATTTGCGATCAGATCCTTCGCTCTTTGCGGTGCGTCGCCGCCTAGCATATCGCCGCACATCCTGATGCTACGCCTCATCTGCTCGTAATCGCTAAAGCTCGCCTTTAAAACAGTAAAGCCCTGCTTAGCTAAATTTTCGCCTGCCAGTGCGGTTGGGACGATGACTACGTCGGGGTTACGGCTCATTAGCTCCTCCAAATTTACATCGTTATTTTTTAGCAGCACGGGGATCTGCGCCAGGCGCGGATAAATTTTAAGAAACCATGCGTTTTTGCTGATATTATCGGTGGTAGCGACGATCTTATCCGCTCCGCCCAGAGCCAGTAAAATTTGATTGTTCGAGTGCCAGAGTGCCGCGATACGCTCAACTTTCGCGGGGATTTTGACCTCAGCTCCGTCCATATCCTTGATAGTTCTAAGCTCTGCCGCGCTCGCAAAAAGCGCACCCGCCAAAAGCAGTAGTAAAAATTTTTTCATTTTTTCTCCTAAAAGGTATTGAAATATACGTTGCGATATTACAAAAAACCTCATTAAAATTGCGTAAATTTTAACCGCTGTTGCCGCGATCATTTATTATTTTTCAAAGTAAATTTTTATATAATCCATTTTAAATTTAGCATTTTTAAAGGAGAGAAAATGGGTGAAATTTTATATTTAATAGGCGCCGCCGCCGGGGTTTTAATCGCGCTTTTTATCATCGTGCCTCTGTTTTTCAGGCGCATAGTGGAGACGAATGAAGTGCATATCGTCCAAAGCGCGCGCAAGACGACGAGCTACGGCAAAGATACCGGTAACGGCAACAGCTATTATGAATTCCCGAGTTGGGTGCCGGTGCTGGGCGTTACGAAGATCGTTTTGCCAGTCTCTGTTTTTAGTATCAAGATCGAGGATTACGAGGCGTATGATCTAGGCAGGCTTCCTTTCGTCGTCTATATCACGGCGTTTTTTAGGATTATGGATTCAAATTTGGCTGCGCAACGCGTCAATAATTTTGAGGATCTTAACAATCAGCTTAGAAATATCATTCAAGGCTCGATCCGTTCGATCCTTTCGAGCCGCGTGCTTGAGGACATCTTGCAGATCCGCTCCGAGCTTGGAGATGATTTTACCAAGGCGGTAAAGACGCAGCTGCAAAACTGGGGTATCGAACCCGTCAAAAATATCGAGCTGATGGATATCCGAGATAGCAGCGGCAGCAAGGTCATCTTAAACATCATGGAGAAGAAAAAATCCCAGATCGAAAAGGAAAGCCGCGTCGAAGTGGCAAACAACACCAAGCTTGCTCAGATCGCCGAGATCGAAGCCGCGCAGGCAACCGAAGTGCGCCAGCAGGAAGCAAATAAGATGGTAGGCCTTAAGACCGTTGAAAACGAGCGGGAGGTCGCGATCTCAAAGGAGCAGGCCGAGCAGCTCATCAAGGATCAGCAAAAGATAACGCAGGAAAAGGCGATGGAGGTCGTGCGGGTAAACGACGTCAAGCAGGCCGAGATCAAAAAGCAAGTGGAGATCGTAAAGGCCGAGCAGGAGCAGCGCAAGATCGAGATCGACGCTGAAGCGCGCAAAAACGCCAAAATCCGCGACGCAGAAGCGATTAAAGAAAATCAAATTTTAGTAGCGCAGGGCGATAAAGAGAAGCAGTTTCTCGCCGCCGCGGCGCTTTTGGAGATGAAGGACAAAGAAGCGCAGGGCACGCTAAAGATAGGCTCTGCAGAGGCCGAGGCGCTTAGGCTGAAGGAGCTCGCGCCCGTAAACGCACAGATCGAGCTCGCGCGCGAGATCGGCGAAAATCAGGGCTATCAGACCTATCTCATTTCGATCAAACAGATCGAAGCGAACCGAGACATCGGCCTAGAGCAGGCCAAGGCGCTAAGCGCGGCGGATCTTAAGATCATCGCAAACGAAGGCAGCGTGGGCGAGGGGATGAGCAAATTCGGCGAAATTTTAAGCGCCAAGGGCGGCACGCAGCTAGCCGCGATGCTTGAAGCGCTAAATCAAAGCGAGGTCGGCAAAAAGGTGCTGGATAAAATTTCGGGCGTCAAGGAAGAGGATAAATCCGAGTAATATTCGCAGCCTCGGGCGAGTAAAATTTAAATTTATACGCTAGCGGCGCTGCGTACGAGAGTAAATTTGAGTAATAGCTGGTGGCGAGATTATTGCGCTCTTGATAGGAGTAAAATTCTGGGGAGTAAATTTTGAGTAATGGCTAGCAGCACGGCGCGAGCGAGCAAATTTGAGCGGTCTGCTCGTCCGGGTGGTTTGTCTGCCTGCATTAGATAAATTTAAGGCGCTAGCGAAATTTAAAGGTTACGAAATTTCAAATACTCGCGAAATTTTAAAACGTCGTGAAATTTAAACGCCGCGGAATTTCAAACGCTCATAAAATTTCAGGCTCTCGTGTGCGAGCATTTAAAGACGGCGCTGTATCGCAAGTATTCGCAGAGCGCCGAAACTGCGGGTAAATTTTAAAAAATTGGCAAAGCAAGATTTAAAATTTAGGCGCGGGTGCATAGCGCTCACGGATTGCACTTAGTAGTTGTAGGTTGCCGCCAAATACTTGAGCTCTGCCGCCAACGTTCAAATTTTGCCGCCCTGCGAGGCTAAATTTATTCGGTTCGCATGAAATTCAAGAAGCGCGAGCCGTTTGAGGCGGCGCAAAATTTAACCCGCCTGCATAAAATTTTAAGGAGCGTACGATGACAAATGCCGTAAATTCCGCGCGGTACCTGGCGCGTATCAAGCAGTCGGAAGCTCTTTTTGAGGAGCAAAATTTTACTCAGCGCCAAACGATAAATTTAGGTAGCGGGTATGAGATCGTAAAGGACGCATATAGGCTCGGCGCGACAAGCTTTGGCGGCGGCGAATACACGCTGTTTGGCGCGCCGCAGATAATAAGCTGGCGCTGTATAGACGATAGGGCGGAATTTTTTAGCCTGATCCGCCACGCAAACGGCAAATTTTACCTCATCTTTCGCCAGGATCTATACGGCTATAGCGTGCTTGAATTGGATCGCGGGCGGATCATGCGCTTTGTACCTGGCGCCTGGACGCTCGGCAAGGAGAGCTTTATCTTAAGCGGTGCGCGCTATCTGCGGAGCTGGGACGCGCTAGTCGTGAGCGGCTGCTACTGGGGCGCTCCAAACGGCGTACATTTGGTGAGCTTTGCCGAGCCGATGAGCGAAGAGCAGAGATATGTAGACGTTTTAGACTGCATACAGGGCGGTTACGACATCTACGAGCAGGCTGATTTCGCAGGCTTTGAGGATAATAAACTTAGCCTAAAATGCTTTCGCGCGGACGCCTTGCGATATGAAAAAGTAAAAATTTCGCGCGAGCAATACCGCGAATGGATGCGCAAAGCAAAACGGCTATAAGGCTTAAATTTGCTAAATTCGCGCTTAAATTTAAAGGCTTGCGAGCGGTAAATTTTAATGACGAGCCGCAAAAAGCGAAATTCAGAGAGATCAAAGGGGCTAAAATAAGGAATATGGATGTTTTTTGAATACATTTTAATCGGCGCCTGCGTGGGCTTTATCAGCGGATTTTTCGGTATCGGCGGCGGCACGGTCGTGGTGCCCGTTATGATGCTATTTGGCTACGATGTCAAGTACGCCATCGGCATTAGCATCATGCAGATGATCTTTAGCTCGATCTTCGGCTCGTTCGTAAATTTTAAAAGTAAAATGCTAGACGTCACGCCCGCGCTGGTGCTGGGGCTCGGGGGCTTTTGCGGCGCGCTTAGCAGCGGCTTTATCGTAAGCTATTTTTCGTCAAAATTCCTTCTGGGCACGCTTATTTTGGTGCAGATCATAAATTTAATCAAACTCTTCAAAACCCCGACCGAGCCCGCGGGCGAGGCCAACGAATCTAAAATTTTGCTCTTTATCGTGGGGCTGTTCGTCGGCGCCGTGGCGATCAGCGTGGGTATCGGCGGCGCGGTATTCGTGATGCCTATTTTGATCAGTTTTTTAAACTACGACATCAAAAAGGCCGTCAGCACGGGGCTATTTTTCGTGATATTTTCCTCAAGTGCGGGCTTTATTAGCCTCTCCGCGCACGGACTCGTATACTACGAAATCGGCGCGTTGCTCGGCGTCGGCTCGCTAGCCGGCGTTTACGCGGGCGTCAAAACCTCGCACAGGATCGGCAAAAAAGCTCAAAAGCGCTGGATGATCGCACTTATCGTCACGATACTTTGCGTGACGATCAAAAAATTTATCGCCCTAAGCTAGCGCTATTCGTTTCGCCTACCACGCCTAAATTCGGCCTAAAACGTGCTTTAGATTTTAAAATTTAAACTCCGTCCGTTTGCGCGAGCGATTTTTGAAATTCGTATTTGAAATAAAACGCCCACGCTAGCGGACAAAGGATTATTAAAATGACGGCTACGACTTCGGCGGCTTGCGCATGAAATATTACGAATAAGGCACCTATGTAGTTAAGAACATAAGCAAAACCCCAAAATACCGCGTTTGAGCGGTCGTTTGATATCTCGGTTGCGACCGAATAAATACAAATGCAAATTAGCGAGGCAATTAAAAAGGCTTCAAAGATGCCTAGTTTTTGGTAGTTTACATCCGAAGTAAAATAACCCAGCGCACAAGACGCTAAGATTATCGCGAGTAAAATTTTACGTAAAATTTTAAGCGATTTGACTTCGGGCGAAGCATAGATTATATGCGCGCAAAGAGCTATAAAATAGGCACCTGCGACAAAATCAAAAAATATGTAATAAGCGAATTCTCCAAATATCCCCAAATCATAGCCGCTTACTAAAATTTTTTCATCTATGACATATAGCGTGCCGAATTTCGCCGCTAAAAACGCAGCCGTAAGCAGGATCGAATGCAGTAATGCTCTGCCTGCAAGCAGGTCTGTGCAAATGCGCCTCAGGAAATTTATCAATCTTTTCACGCTAGGCTCCTTTGGAATTTTCGCCGACCGGTTTAAATTTGATCTTAAATTGGAATAAATTTTAGCTTGAGAGCTTTTAAAAATCGCTTAGTGGCAAAGGCGTAAATTTGCGCGCTTGGAGGTAGGCTGCATATTTTAAAATTTACGTTGCTTAAATTAGCTTTCCTATCGCAAGTTGTTTGTAGGCAAGCACATATTGCAAAATGCTCGGATGAAATGGAGCATCAACTAGCTCGTCCGTCCGCTCGTAGTATTTAAAATTTTATTCGATTTTTAGTTGCGCAGCTGCTTTATCCGCGGCGATGTGTTTGCGCACAGCGAGGTTTGTGTGCGGCCGGCTAGCCTGCGGTATGGATTTGCACGCAGCAGGCAGCGGGTGGATAAATTTTGGTCTAAATCGTTAGCGCGGGTGCGCCCCGCTTCGCAGCGGATGCGAAGAGGGGCGCAAATTTCCTAAATTTTATAAATTATTTCGGCAGATCGCCTAGCTCAAAGCGTAAAATTTACGCACCTATAATCACGGCCGACAAAAGCCCCCATAAAATGGCCTCTATCGCTAGCACAGAGTGAAGTACGGCCTTACTCATCGCTTCTCCTTTGTTTTTAATTTTATTATTTGCTCGGTTCGGGCCGCTATGGGCGTGCCCGATCGATCTATGAGCGGGATTATATAAGGTGATTGTGTTCTTAATGTGTCTTTTAAAATTTACGGCGAAATTTTTGCCGCCTGTCGTAAAGTACGAGCGAGCGGCGGCAGATTTTAGGCAAAATTCAGCCGTCTGCGTTAAGGCGTGGCAAATTTAAGCGAGCCTGCCGCCCGCCGTAATGCGCGGTAAAGTCGTAAAGGGCGGCAAAGTCGCAGCGCGCGGTAAATTTAAAGCAGAATTCCGACCTCGTCGCGGCGCGCGAGGCGTCCGCGGCAAATCGATATAAAATTTAAAGCAGAATTTTATGTGAATGTGACGCGCGACACGCCCGCGCTTTTTTATGTCGTCAAAGCTTGCATCATCAAAGGACTGCATCGGCCAGGATTGCGCCGTCGGGGCCCGTATCGTCAAAGCTTGCATCGACGCGACTTGCGCCTGTGGGGCGAAATTTACGGCGAGCTACGAATGACAAGACGCAGCTCATCCGCGCCGTCTTGATCTGAAATTTAAAGCGGAATTTTAACGCGAGCTTCGGTTCCGACGCCGGGTTCGCTTTCGTATTCGATCTGTCCGCCTAAAAGACCCACCACCGTGCGTACGATGCTAAGCCCAAGTCCGCTGCCTAGCTCTTTGTGCGACTCCTCGCACTGATAAAATCGGTCAAAAATTTTATCCAGCTTCTCGCGCGCGATGCCGATGCCTTCGTCTTTTATGATCACCTGTGCAAAGCCATCGCAAGCGCGGCAGCGGATGAAAATTTTACCGCCCTGGCGCGAGTACTTAAGCGCGTTTTCGATTAAATTTCTCCAAATTTGATTTAGCAGCCCCGCGTTTGATCGCACGCTAAGCGGCGATAAATTTAGCTCAAACTCGCGCCCTTCGTAGCTTTGGCTCAGCGATATGATGCATTGCCGCAGCTGTTCGTCGATACGTACCGCTTCATCTAGGCGGATCGCCGCGCCGCTATCAAGCCTCGTTAGCTTTAGCATGTCGGTGCAGAGCTTGCTTAGGCGGTTTGCTTCCGCGCCGATCGAGGCTGCGTATCGCACCGCGCGCTCCTCGCTCACGCCGCCCTCTATCATCTCGCTTAACGCGGCGATCGAAGAGATCGGCGTTTTCATCTCGTGCGAGACGTTTGAGACGAATTCCTTTTGTAGCTGCTCGTGCTTTTGCAGCTTCTGCGCCATTTTATTGACGTTTACTACAAGCTCGTCCAGTTCGTGCATATAGAGGTAATCAGTACGGTGTCCGTGCAGCTTGCGCTCGGCGCGCGCCTCAAAATCGCCGTTTGCGATCGCGGTGATCGCGTCTAGTAGCCGCTTGATCGGGCGGAATAAAATTTTAAGTCCGAAGTAAAGCAGGGTAAAATTTAGCGCCATCGTGATTAGGCAGATGATCGCGCACAGCGCCACTCCGTCCCAAAAGCCGCCGATCTTGCCGCCGATGCCTATATAAAAAAGCATGCAAACTGCAAAGCAGACGATGAAATTTATCACGCCGAATGCGAGCGAAGAGTAAAACGCGATGAAGCTTTTGAGGCTGATGAGGTATTTTTTCATGCTCGCTCCTTTTTTACGGCTTTGTAGCCGAGCCCGCGCACGGTGATTATCTCGAAATCTTTGGAATTTTCAAATTTTGCTCGTAGCTTTTTGATGTGCGTATCGACGACGCGCTCGTCGCTGTCCGTCTCATAGCCCCAAATTTCGCTCATTATCTCAAACCTCGTAAAAATTCTGCCCGCATAGCTTAGCAGCAGAAACAAAAGACGAAATTCCTTCGGCGCTAGGCTTATCCGCTCGCCCTCGGTGCGGACGCTTAGCGTATCGTAATCAAGCTCGCTTCCGCCGATGAGTAGCCGCTTTTCGTTCGCGATCTTTGCGCGTCTTAGCAGCGCATGCACGCGCAGCACGAGCTCTTTTAAATTTATCGGCTTGCTCATATAATCGTCCGCGCCGCTTTTAAAGCCCGTCTGCATATCCTCGATCTCGCTTTTTGCCGTTATGATCAGTATCGGCTGGCTCTTGCCGTCGCGCCTAACGTATCTGCTAAGCTCAAAACCGTCCATCTTAGGCATCATCACGTCCGAGATGATCAGATCGAAGTGCGCCTCGTCTAACGCCTCTGTCGCCTGCTTGCCGTCGAAGGCGCAGCCCACGCTAAAGCCCTCATCAAGCAGTTTTTCTCTTATCGCCGAGCTCAAAGCCTCGTCGTCTTCGACCAGTAAAATATTAAGCATAATCGCTCCCGTTTTGCTAAATTTATGCGCTTAAATTTATACATAAAATTTTAAGAAACAATGAGATATTATACGTAAATTTTTTCAAGGAGTAAAGAATGAATTTCAAAAAAACCATATCGGTTGCCGTTATTGCGGCTTCGGTGCTGGCGCTATTTAGCGGATGCGCGAAAGAAAGCTCTCGCGTAGTGCAAACCCCTACGGTAGCGAGCTTAAACACCAACTACTCGGGCGAGCGGATCGCCGTGTCGGTAGGACGCTTCAACAATCAATCCTCTTACAACAACGGCGTGTTCTCAGACGGCGAGGATAGACTGGGCAACCAAGCGCAGACGATCCTTATTTCAAATTTACAGCAAACGGGACGCTTCTCGGTGCTTGATCGCACGAATATGCGCGCCATCAAAGAGGAAAGCGCAATCTCCAAAAGCGCGCAAAACTTAAAGGGCGCCAGATACGTTATCACCGGCGACGTGACTGAGTTTGGTCGCAAGACGACCGGAGATCATCAGCTGTTTGGAATTTTAGGCAAGGGAAAGACCCAAACCGCGTATTCTAAAGTAAATTTAAACATCGTTGACGTCAGGACGTCCGAGGTGGTCTTTTCAACTCAGGGCGCGGGCGAATACGAGCTATCAAACCGCGAAGTGCTAGGTTTCGGCGGCACTGCGGGCTATGATTCGACGCTAAACGGCAAGGTGCTAAGCCTGGCGATCATCGAAGCGGTCAATAATCTCGTAAACGGCCTTGAAAACGGCGCGTTTAAAGTGAGATAAGGATTAAATTTGAAAGCGAGCAGTGCTCTTGCTCTTGCTGCTGCGGCCGTGATCTTTTGCGGCTGCGGCGGCGGGACGCGGAATCAAATTTATTACTGGGACGGCAGCTACACGGACTCGACCTATCAGTATCTAAAGCAGGAAGGCGACGTAGGCGAACAGATCGAAGCGCTTGAAAAATCTATCCAAAAGGCATACGAAAAGGGGCTTAAAGTCCCGCCTGGGCTCTATTCGCATCTGGGACTTTTGTATCTAAGCGCGGGTAACGGCGCGAGGGCGAGGGAGAGCTTTGAAAAAGAAGCTCAGGCCTTCCCTGAATCAAAGCCGTTTTTGACCTTCGTTACAAACCCGGCCGCGCTTAAAAAAGCTGAGGCTGCGACCAAGTCGGGCGCTGATAAAGTCCAAGGATCAAGCGGACGCGAAGCCGCTAAAGCAGCCTCTGCGAAGCAAGGCAAAGCTGCCGCGAAGCAGGGCGGCAAAACGAATAAAAAGGCTAAAAAATGAAAAATAAAGCTCAAATAGCGATTTTTAGCGTATTCGTGGCGCTGTTTTTTAGCGCGTGTGCAAGCTCGCAGCCCGAGATTTACGACTACTCGGCGCTTCAGCAGGCTAAGCCGCGATCGATTTTGGTGCTGATGCCGAGCAACGAAACAACCGAAGTGGATGCGGGTCCCGCCGTGCTTGCTCATGCGATCTATCCGCTAAGCGAGGCCGGGTATTATGTATTTTCGCCTGCGCTCGTGCATGAGACCTTCAAAAATAACGGAATTTACGAGGCGAGCGAGATTCAAAACGTCTCCGCGCACAAGCTAAGACAGATTTTCGGCGCAGACGCCGTGCTATACATGGATGTCGTCAAATACGGCACTTCGTATATGCTGCTAAATAGCGTAAGTGTCGTGGCGGTCAATGCCAAGCTCGTGGATCTGCGAAGCGGTGCGACGCTCTGGGAGGGCTCTGCGCAGGTAAGCGACGACTCAAGCAGAGGCAGTAGCGATCTTGTAGGCATGCTGATCTCCGCTGTCATTAAGCAGGTTGGTGATACGATCACCGACGCGGGATACAAGCTCTCTGCGAGCGCAGATGCGATGCTGCTGGCTCAGAACTGCAACAAATGCTTGCTCTACGGCCCGTATTCGCCGCACTACGGCCAGGATAGGCAGCTTGGCGGCGGCAAATAAATTTTAAAAAGGACGAAAATGAAACTGGCCGAGGCGCTGATACTGCGCGCCGACATACAAAAACGCATCGAGCAGCTAAAATCAAGGCTTGCGGACAACGCAAAAGTGCAGGAGGGCGAGAATCCTAGCGAAGAGCCAAAGGCGCTGCTAGCCGAGCTGGACGCGTTCACAAGCGAGCTTGAGCGCCTAATCGTTCGGATAAATTTAACCAACTGCACCGCAAAAACGGACGGCAAAAGCCTAACCGAGCTGATCGCCAAGCGCGACATACTCACGCTAAAAGCGGGCGCGCTGCGTGCATTCGCGCAAGCTGCCGCGCAAAAGATCGATGCATATTCGCGTAGCGAGATTAAAATTTTAAGCACGGTCGACGTTGCGGCGCTGCAAAAACAGGTGGACGAGATAGCTAGACAGATCAGGCAGCTTGACACGACGCTGCAAGGCGCAAACTGGCAGACCGATCTGATCGAAAGCTAAAAGCGTAAAATTTAGAAAAATTTCGGGTAAGTATCGCAAGAGGCGAGTACGAAACTCACCTGCGAAGCAGGTTTATGGCAGCGCTCGCGGAAACGGGCGCACCCCTTTTACGATTTATTTTCAGTAAATTTACAGGGGCAATGTAACTACGCAATGTAACTACCGCGTACTGATCTAGCGATACCGAGGGCGGGAACGGGGAAATTTAAAACGAAATTTTGATTTTAACGGCGCGATTTGCGGGCTTGCGGCGAAATCTAGCGGCGATTTGAGCGGGCTTGACGCTCAAATTTTGCGTTAAATTAAGGCGCGCTTGCAAATTTTGCATTTTAACTGCGAGCGTCAAATTTTACAAAAATCATAAAATTTAGCCAAATTTAAAGGATGAAATTTGAATTTTAAAACCCTTGCGCTAGCGGCCGCATTTTTCTTTGCGACCGGCATAAATGCGGAGCTCGCAACAGAAGCAAATTCCATAAATTTTAGAAAAACGAGCGACGCGGAGCAAAATCTCGCGGACACAAAAGACGCCAAATTTCAAAACGCGCATTTTAAAAACGCAGATACCGCAGCGCGCGGCATAAACTCAAACTCATCGCAAAAAGCGACCCTCATCGACGAAGCGAAAAATTTCTACCGCGTGGACGAGCTGCTGTTTCGCAGCGCACAGCTTGATGGAAGCTACGCCGCAAAGCTGCACGAGCTTGGCATCAAAAGCATCGTAAATCTGCGCCATTTTAGTAGGGGCGGCGACAGAAGGGCGTTCGGGGATCAATTTTGGCTCGCGAACAAGCCGCTTCAAAGCTGGGAGATAAAGCCCGCGCAGATCGCGGACGTCTTGCGCACCATTCGCGAGCGCCAAAAGGAGGGCGCCGTGCTCGTGCACTGCTATCATGGAGCCGATCGCACGGGGCTTGTGGTGGCGATGTACCGCGTGATCTATCAGAGCTGGAGCTTGGACGCCGCACGCAGCGAGATGATAGACGGCGGATACGGCTTTCACTCCATGTGGCAGGATATCGCGGGCTTTTTGACGCCGCAAAACGAAGCGCTCGTAAGAGCCGAGCTTGGAATTTAGACGAAATTTCGTCCGTCCGATCAGACGGCGGCAAAATTTGTAAATTTAATAATGACAAAGTGCCGTTTATAATGAAATTTTAGAATACGAGCTATGTATATTTTCTGGGGCGAGGCTCGGGATACACCAAAATAGGGGCGAAAAACGAGCTGAAAAGGTGCGCGGAGTTTGAGCAAAAATTTGAGGCCTGCAAACAAAAGGCGCGAGAAATTTTAAATTTATAGATATCGCTAAAATTTTTCTCTGCGGCGAGCTAAATTTAAAACCATAAATTTCTGAAAAAAACAAAGAGGCCTTAAAATAGTAAAATTTAAGTCGTAAAATTTTACGCATTTCTCTACTGAAAATTATCATACTTTTTCAAATATGCGTTCACGCCGCCGCGTGTGTATCGCAATCAAAATCGGCTAAATTTTAAAAGCCCGATTTGCGATTGCGGCGATGAGGCGCGTAAAACGCCGCAGATATTAGAAAAATATCCGTAATTTTAGCCGAAACGCAGTAAAATTTGAGCGGCAAATTTAGGAAAAGGAGCGATCGTGGAAAATTTATTACTAGCGCAGCTGTGCGAGGCGCTACCGCAGGGCATGCGCGTGCCGAGCGAGTTTGAGGCGCTTTATGCGTGGATCGAGGCAAACGGCTTTTATGACGACGTGGGCGGGCGCAGACGCGGCTATCTCTATCCGCAGGATCGGCTGCAGCAGAGCTGGAGCAATGATGAGCGCGAGGGCGGCACGGACATCGTCTTTTTCACGGATGAGCCGAAAAATCGCGACGAGGAGCTAAGGTATTGGTTTTACGGCGAGGATCGCGAGCTTGCTGCGGAGATCAAGCGGCGGCTTTGCGTATTCGCAGGCAGCGGCTCGGAGGGCTCGATGTGCGCGCTGTGGCTGGACGATCCGGGCGAGGCTAGACCCCGCACATGGGCTCCGGTTCCGGCTCGAGCATGACCTGCGTTTTGGCTCATAGCGGGCTTGATTTTTTGCGATTGCTTGCGATCGGATACGATGAAATCTGCTGGGACGAGGATTTTAGCGCGCCGCCAAACAGCGATAATGACGATTTTATCGTACATCCAAACCTGAAATTTCAGCAGTGGGTAACACAGACGTTCAAAACGACGATCCCGCAGACCGCGCTTGAGCTCGTCACTCCCGCGCATTTGGACGACGAGAACCCAAGCGATGAGTTTTTGATCTGGGTAAATCGCGTCGCGGGATAAAATTTAAAGTGGCTTTTGCGCCGTTTAATGAAGTATTGCGGGGTTTGCTTTCACAGGGAACCTTGTGAAATTTAAGCTTTTGCTGGCTAATTTAAAGAGCCTAAATTTAATGGATATCTTTTGATTAAAATTTTAATGGTAGCGGTATCCATTTGGAAAAGCATTAATCATCTATTACTGCTTTTGCTACTCTTAAAATTTTTAATAAATCTGCTCGATAGAATTTAACTCTTTGCAGTGTGGCGGTAGAATTTTGCTGCGATTCGAAATAAGACGCGATAGAAAAGTTGCTGCGTCTTTAGGAATTCAAATAATTTAGCTAAATTTCTTATGGATGAGCTGATATACCAAACGCATGGAAATTCTGTCGGTTTATTAGCAAAGAACTGATTGAGACTAAATTCTAAAGCAAAAAAACAAGGCTAAAAGCTTTTCGGTAGTTTTGGCGATAGGTTGTCTTTAAATGTAGTATCAGAAAAATTGTGACCGCAGCGACGTAGGCAGCGCGCGCAGAGCGAAAAAATGGCGCGCATCAGTATCGGCGTAGCGTTTTTGGGCTTCGTATGAAAGATCGTGTCCAAACGATCCTGCTGTCAAATATCCGCATAAATTACGGCGAATTTTTATCGAGGGTATGGGGGGCGAGCTACAAGGCATATCCAGCGAATACGTCTTTGCAGCTAGCTGTGCGCAGGCATTTAAAAGACGGAAAGTAAAAGTGAACAAGTTAAAATCTGAAAGTATTAATAGCTGCGCAATAGGCAAATTGCGCTCAGTGGCGAAGTGAGCGCAAACTTTTTGGCAGCTTTGAGCTATCTGCACGCGCGTAGGGTGGCAGGCGCTACTTTACTTTAAATCTCTTTTTGGATCTTGGACTTGCACTCGCAGAGCAGCAAGCACTAAGCAGCTAAGCGTGGAGGTATCGTATTTTGCGCCACTTTCGCAGTAGTTCTCTTTTATACCTGCCAGCTGACACGCTTTCTAGCAATATGATTAATGCTGTTTTGGCATTGATGAGGATGAGCTTGGTGAGTGCAATACAAGCCCGGTAACGTATAGTGAACGCGCGACTTTACGAGTTTAATATAATTTTAACGGAGAGTTTGAAGCAGTAGCTATGACGGGACATACATAGTTTTTTAGCGCCTTGTGGAAATTTAAGACGAGTATTATTGCGAGCGGGTGCAAATTTTTAGGTAAAATTTTATGCTCACTGATTTTTATATGGCTGTACTAAAGCATACTTCATACGGCAATTTCGTATAAATTTTAACGTAAATTTTGCCCCATTAGGGAGGTGGAGTAAGATTTACGATCAAAAGGGCGTGGGATTACGTCAGCAGGCTGCGTGTGCAACGCAAAAATAGCGATCCAGGAAGCGTGCCAAGCAGTGCGGATGAAACGAGACGATCTTCATCCGCCACTTTTTAAAATAAAATTTTGCGACTAAAAAAGCGATTTTGCCTTTGTAAATTTTAAAATTTTGCTAAAAATTCTTCGTATTTTTCTGCACTTTTTGCGATATATTCGCTATCTGGATGAAATGAAAATCCATAGCCAAAGTGGCACGGCAGTAGCTTGGCGCCTGTAAAATTCATCGCGCATTTAAAAGGCGTGATAACTTCCTCTATGTTAAATCCGATCGTGCCGTCTTTTTTATAGTTGTTTCGCTCGTCGCCGATAGTGATCGCTAGGGCGAATTCTTTACCTTTCAGCTTGCCGCCGGTGCTGCCGTAAGCCCAGCCGTAGGCGAATACATCGTCGAACCATTGCTTTAAAAGCGGCGGATAGCTGTACCAATAAAGTGGAAACTGAATGATAATTTTATCGTGGCTTAAAAGTGACTCCTGCTCGCGCGCTACGTTTATTTCGCCGTTCGGATAAGCAGCGTAAATTTCGTGAATATCAAATTTATCCGCTTGCTTTTTGGCTACCTCGCGCCACGCCTTGTTTGCGTGTGAGCTTGCCATATCGGGATGAGCGACGATGATTAGGTTTTTCATATTTTCTCCTTGTTTTGAATTTCTTACATTATATGTTTTTTGGCTGAAATTTTGATTTATCATCTAGCATAATATGGATATGAAATTTCAAATGAAATTTTACTCCCACTCAAATACTACTGGCAGGCTTGTAGTTTTTGTATGCGATTAGAAGTTAAATTTATAAGCAAATACGGCAGGCCCCAAAATCGATAGAATTTTACCTACTAAATTATATTAAAGATTTTAAATGTGGTTAAAAATGCGCCGAAAAATTCGGCGCAAATGAAAGGAATACTAATCTTAGATTAGTGCAGGAGCTACTAAAAATCCTAGAGCGACCGAAATCGCAACCATAATGGTTCCCGGAAGGAAGAACGAGTGGTTAAATACAAATTTACCGACTCTAGTCGTTCCGGTATCGTCCATGGCGATCGCGCCGAGCGTCGTAGGATAGGTAGGGAGCACGAACAAGCCCGAAACGGCTGCAAACGATGCGACTAAGATCCAAATTTGACCAGAATTTTCAGGGCTAGTCATTCCAAGCGCGGCGGCGACGGCAGGCATCATAACCTTTGTGGTCGCAGCCTGCGAGTATAGCAAGCAGCTTAGGAAATATAGCGCGACGGCTAGTACGAAAGGATACTGCGTAACGACGTTTTTAGCTACCTCTTTGATGCTGTCAATATGCCCGTTTACGAAAGTGGTACCGAGCCATGCGATACCGATGACGCAGATGCACGCATTCATACCGCTTTGGAAAGTGCTGGTAGAGAGCAGTTTGCCCGTATCGATCTTGCACAAAACAGCGATAAGAAAGCCGATGGTTAGCATAAAGCTGATGATCGCGCTATCTCTTGAAAGGATCGGTTTTTCTACCAAGCCGACGCTCTTTGAGATCGCAAGCGCATAGCAAACGACGATCAAAACGCCGACAGCAAATATCGCAACCGATCTTTTCGCATAAGGCTTCGGCTCTTTATACTCCTCGGCTTTGATCTCGGCTACAAGACCTTTTGAAAGTCTCTCTTTGTAAACAGGGTCTTTTGAAAGATCGAGATCGTAGAATTTATTTACGATAAAAGCCGTAATCAACATAGCTACGAAGGTAGTAGAGATGCAGATAAACAAAAGTTTAGGATAGCTAACGCCTAGCTTCTCGCACAAGCCGCTCATAGCGACGAACGCCGCTGAAATAGGGCTCGCAGTGATCGCTACCTGAGACGAAACGACCGAAAGCGCAAGAGGAGCGGAAGGCTTGATATTCTGCGTCTTTGCGACCTCGACGATAACCGGAATCATAGAAAACGCAGTATGTCCGGTGCCCGCAAGTATCGTAAGTAGATAGGTAACGATAGGCGCTAGGAAGTTGATCTGCTTAGGATTTTTCCTTAAAATTTTAGATGCTACCTGAACCAAATAATCAAGTCCGCCTGCGACTTGCAGCGCCGTAATCGCGGAGATTACCGATGCGATAATTAGGATAACGTCAATCGGGATATCCTTCATATCGACCTTCATGCCCAAAATGGCTAGGACGACAACGCCCAAGCCGCCTGCATAACCGACGCCCATGCCGCCTAGCTTAACGCCTAGGTAGATGCCGCCGAGCAACACGATAAATTGCAATATCACCATAAAGTCCATTGCAAAACTCCTTATAAAGTAATTTTTTTAACGGCGCGCAGAATTCTAAAGATTTCAGCAGGTAAAATCCGAATTATCTTTATAATTCAGTGGTCGGAATTCTATGCGGAATTTTATCCTAAAATCTCGCAAGTGGAATTTTACTCCACGGAAGCTAAATCTAACTTGATGAAATTCTGCATCTACGGAATTCTGCACGATCAATCTTATCTATTTAGAATTCTACTTTGCGGAATTTCGCCTATTAAATTAACCGACGAAATTCCGCGCCGCACCTAGTTTGGAACTATTTTTTGCTCATATGTGGGTTGAGCATAGATTTAGGCTCTAGGATCTTATCGATCTCCTCTTTTTTCAAATATCCGCGCTCTAAGCAGATTTCGCCGACGGATTTTCCGGTCTGAAGTGCCTCTTTGGCGATACTTGCGGATTTTTCGTAGCCGATGTAAGGATTAAACGCCGTAACGATACCGACAGAATTTAGCACCGATTTTAGGCAAGCTTCAGGATTTGCCTTTAGATGTTTGATAGCTTTTTCAGCTAGTGTATTCATCGCATTTTCCAAGAGCACGATCGAGTTAAATAGCGCATATGCGATGCCAGGCTCGAATGCATTTAGCTCGAATTCTCCGCGCTCGGAGCAAAGCATAATCGTAACGTCGTTGCCGATTACCTCATAGCAAGCCTCGCCTACGACCTCGGCGATGACTGGGTTTACTTTGCCCGGCATGATGGAGCTGCCCGGTTGCATCTTAGGAAGCTCGATTTCGCCTAGTCCGCATCTAGGACCGGAGTTCATAAGACGTAGGTCGTTTGCGATTTTGCTTAGGCGGACGGCTGCTGTTTTTAACGCGCCGCTAACGTGGACGAAGTCCGCAGTGTCTTGTGTGGCGGCGATGAAGTCCTCTGCGGCTTTAAATTTAACGCCGGTGATCTCGCCTAGCTTTTTCTCGACTACGTTTTTGTAATCAGGGTGGCAGTTGATGCCCGTACCAATCGCCGTAGCGCCCATATTTAGGTAAGTCATCGACTCTCTAGCGGCTTTGATAAGCGCGATATCGGTTTTGATGTAGGTAGCAAAAGCATTGAAAGTGTTTCCAAGAGTAGTAGGAACGGCGTCTTCAAGCTCCGTCCTTCCCATTTTGATGACATCTTTGTATTCTTTGGCTTTAACTTCAAGCTCTTTTTTCAAATTTTCCATAGCTTTTAGTAGATCGGTTAGCTTGGCGTAAGCGGCGACTTTGATCGAGCTAGGATAGGTATCGTTGGTGCTTTGACCCAAATTTGTGTGGTCGTTTGGATGGAGGTATTGGTATTCGCCCTTTTTATGTCCCATACTCTCCAAAGCTATATTGGTAATGACCTCGTTGGTATTCATATTCGTCGAAGTTCCGGCGCCGCCTTGGATCATATCGACTACGAATTGATCTCTGAACTCTCCTGCGATGAGCCTGTCGCAAGCTTTTGCGATCGCATCGGCTTTTTGTACGTCTAGGACTCCGACCTCTTTATTGGCTAGTGCAGCTGCTTTTTTGATTTGTGCAAATGCTTTGATAAAAAACGGATAGTCTTTGAGCGCTCGTCCGCTTAGATGGAAGTTCTCTAGTGCCCTAAATGTTTGCACACCGTAGTAAAAATCGTCGGAAATTTCTAATTCACCGATGAAATCGTGTTCTTTTCTGGTCTTTGCCATAATAAGTCCTTTCGTTGAAATTGTTAATGGAATTTTAAAGCTTTTAGTATTAAAAGCAGCTTAAAACGTAACGAAAAATTAAAATTTAGAAATTAGTATAATTGTTTAAGGCTTTAAATAGAATTTTACTTAAAAAATATTTTGGAATTCGCTACTAAGGCATAATTACACTTTAATAGAAATATCGTATTGCACGCAGATTATGAAAGTGAAATTATAAAAATTCTTGTTTAGCTTAAATTATAATTTGAAAAATTTGAAGTTAAAGGCGATAAAATGGAATTTTTCATTGTATTTATATTTACTAGCGCGGAGCTATTTTTTGCGTTTTATAAAATAAAAATATAGGAGCGAGATTATAATGACGATGGCGAACAGAGCGATCGTAATTAGATGCAGATCTTGCTTGATTAGCTCCTCGTTTTCGCCTATGAAATATCCTAAGCTCATCAGTATTAATGTCCAAATTGCAGCTCCAAGCCCGGTAAATAGCACGAAGCGCGCGACATTCATCTTTGCAAGCCCCGCAGGAAGGCTGATGTATTGACGAATACCTGGGATTAGGCGGCAGTTAAACGTTGAAATTTCGCCATGGCGGTTAAAAAAAGCTTCGAATTTTGCAAATTTCTCCTCGGTGATACCTACATATTTTCCGTATTTAGCGATAATCTTACGTCCAAAAAAGTAGCATAGATAGTAATTAAACAGCGCGCCGGTGATGCTGCCGCCAAGCCCACAAATAAACGCTAGAACAAAGCTCATCTGCGATTTAGAGGCCAGATAGCCTGCAGGGATCATCACGACTTCACTTGGGAAGGGAAAGAAGCTGCTTTCTAAAAACATCATCACAAAAATGCCAAGGTATCCCCAGCCTGCGACAAATTCTACGATAAAATTTACGATATTAGAAAGCATTTAAATTCCTTGATTTAATGTAAAAAACCGGATACGCTTAAAATTCCGCAAAATTTAACATCGACAGAGCGAATAAATTTAGAATTTAACAATCCGGCGATACAAGAGTGAGCTTAAAATTTCACAAAATTTAGCGCATATAAAACAAAGACGCAGGCTAAAATTTATCCCTGCAAGTTGCCACCGTAGCGAACTTGCATATAAATTTAATAGCCTCGCGCCTTAAAATTAAAACTATTTTGCGTATTCGATGTTTAGTTTGCCGAATAGCTCATTAGCCTTGTCATCGATTTTTTTGTTTACTTTGCTTGGAAGTAATTGATTTTTGATGAGATCTTTTACCTTTTCAAACGGCATAGTCTCAGCCTTTTTGCTGCTTTCTTTGTAGATTATATGATATCCGAATTGCGTCTTTACTGGCGTTTTGCTCATCTCACCATCTTTTAGCGCAAACGCTGCTTTTTCAAACTCCGGCACCATCATACCTTTGCCAAAAGAGCCCAAATCGCCACCGTTTTCTTTAGCACTTGGATCGATTGAAATTTCTTTGGCTAGCTTATTAAATTCCTCTTTTAAATTCTCTTTTTTAACTTTTGATAATTTCGCAATCGCGTTTTTAGCAGCCTTTTCGTCTGCTACTAAGATATGACTTGCAGTAACGGAATCTGGTTGCATGAAATTCTGTTTATTTTCATCGTAAATTTTTTTAGCTTCCTCGTCGCTGATGCTTACGTCTTTAGCCTGTTCGCGTTGCCATAGATTAAATGCGATGCCATCTTTAGCTAGCTCTAGCTGATGTTTATATTCTTCGCTGTTTTCAATGCCTGATTTTTTCGCCTCTGCGATTAGGAGTTTGTATTTGATCAGATCATCGATTAGTTTTTTCTTCTCATCGGCGGTCGGTTCCTGTCCGCCGTGCTGCATACCTTGAGCCAAAAACGGTGCAACATCCTCATCCGTAATAGTGATATTTGCGTCTTTTGCAGTAGCCAAAACGCCTGCATTAAGCGAAGATATAGCCATAGCGGCAACAAAACTGAAAGATAAAATTCTTTTCATTATTTTTCCTTTATTCGGTAAATTTCGCGCAATTATAAAAAAAGATAGTAAATAAAATAGCGAATGCCAGCAAATTCGGCGCGAATCCTGCGCCGAATTTTAAAAAGAGGAGGAGTTAAAACGATGGAATGATTGCGCCTTTATATTGCGTCTCGATAAACTTTTTCACTTTCTCGCTTTGAATCGCTTTATCTAGCGCCTTGATTTTAGGGCTGTTTTCGTTGCCTTCTTTAACGCTAATAACATTTGTGTAAGGGTTGCCCTCAGCCTTTTCTAAAAATAGCGAATCTTTGATCGGGTTTAAATTTGCGTTAAAGGCAAAATTTGAGTTGATAACTGCAATATCGACATCGCCCAGGGTGCGTGGAAGCGCGGCGCCTTCAAGCTCTAAAATTTCTAAATTTTTAGGGTTTTTCGTGACATCTAACGGCGTGCGAAGCTTGGCGCTCTGATCAACCTCGATGAGCCCCGCGGCTACGAGCAGATCAAGAGCGCGGCTTTCGTTAGTCGGATCGTTTGGCACGGCAACTTTGGCGCCGTTTTTAAGATCTTTTAAATTTTTAATCTTATGGCTGTAGATGCCCATCGGCTCTAGGTGCACGCCCACGGTCGCTTTTAACTTCGTGCCTTTATTAGCGTTAAATTCCTCCATATACGGTACGTGCTGAAAAAATCCCGCATCCACGTCGCCGCTATCGGTAGCGAGGTTCGGGGTTACGTAGTCGTTGAAAACCTTGACCTCAAGATCGTAGCCTTGGGCTTTTAGATCGGGCTTGATCTGCTCTAAAATTTCGGCATGCGGTATCGGAGTAGCGGCTACTACGATTTTTTCGGCAAGAGCGAAGCTGACGACGCTAGCGCTAAGAAGCGAAGCGAGAAGAAATTTCTTCATATTTAATCCTTTTGGTTAAAATTTCGCGGTATTATAGCAGGTAGAATTTTTAATGTCAAGTGTTTTTATATGATTTTTTAAAATTTTATCTAAAATATTCTAAAATTCGATATTTCTATATATATTTAAATACTACATTTTATTGTATAATGCAGAATTGGCACGCTTTAATGAGCGCTTTACAAAAATTCCGCTAAAATCGCAAAATTCAAAATTTTAAAAAAAGGCTGAAAATGGCAGATTTTTACGACGCGAAAGCCGTAGAGGAGAGCTTTTATAAAATTTGGGAGCAGCGCGGTTATTTCGAGATCGACGGCAATAAAGATATCCAGCAAAAAGGCAAAAACTTTTGCATTATGATGCCCCCTCCAAACGTCACAGGAGTGCTTCATATCGGGCATTCTCTCACTTTTACGCTGCAAGATATTATGACGCGATACAAGCGAATGGACGGCTACCGTACGCTTTGGCAGCCGGGGCTTGATCATGCAGGCATTGCGACGCAAAACGTCGTCGAGCGCGAGCTTTTGGCGCAAGGGATCAAAAAAGAAGAGATAGGGCGCGAGGAGTTTTTAAAGCACGTTTGGCACTGGAAGGAGCAAAGCGGCGGGCAGATCGTAAAGCAGATGAAGCGCCTTGGCGTCACGCCTGCGTGGAGCAGACAGAGATTTACGATGGATGAGGGGCTTAAAAACGCCGTGCGCAAAGCCTTCGTAAACCTATATGACGCGGGGCTCATCGTGCGCGGAAACTATATGGTGAACTGGTGCACGCACGACGGCGCGCTAAGCGATGTAGAGGTCGAGCACAAGGAGAACAAGGGCAAACTTTATCACTTGCGTTATTACTTTGCGGACGAGCAAGATAAATTTATCGTAGTGGCTACTACGCGCCCCGAGACCTACTTCGGCGACACCGCCGTAATGGTAAATCCCGCGGACGAACGCTATAAAAATTTAATCGGCAAAAAAGTCGTGCTGCCGCTAATCGGCCGCGAGATAGAGATCATCGCCGACGAATACGTCGATATGAGCTTCGGAACGGGCGCCGTGAAGGTCACGCCCGCGCACGATACCAACGACTACGAGGTCGGCAAGCGCCACGAGCTGGGCTTTATCACGGTATTTGACGAAAAAGGAATTTTAAACGAGCAGTGCGGTAAATTCAGAGGCTTAGAGCGACTTACCGCGCGCGATCAGATCGTAGCGGAGCTCGAGCGGCTGGGCTTTATCGAAAAAATCGAGGACTACGAAAATCAAGTCGGCTACTGCTACCGCTGCAAAAACGTCGTCGAGCCGTATATCTCGCAGCAGTGGTTCGTGCGCGCAGATATCGCAAAAGAAGCAATTGCCAAAGTAAATTCTGGCGAGGCGGAATTTTTCCCAAAGCACTGGATCAATAGCTTCAACGCCTGGATGCGCGAGCTAAAGGACTGGTGTATCAGCCGTCAGCTGTGGTGGGGACATAGAATTCCTGTGTTTTACTGCGACTGCGGCCATCAGTGGGCGGATGAGCGCGAGAACCCTGATGCCTGCCCAAAATGCGGCGGCAAAAATTTTACTCAAGATCCCGACGTGCTCGATACGTGGTTTTCAAGCGGTCTTTGGCCGATCAGTACGCTTGGCTGGGGCAATGGCGAGGCGCTGAAAAACGAGAAGTGGTTTGAAGAGGATTTGAGCGAATTTTATCCGAATACCATGCTGATCACGGGCTTTGACATTTTGTTTTTCTGGGTCGCGCGCATGATGTTTCAGTGCCAAAACGCCATGGGCGAGCTGCCGTTTCGCGACATCTACCTGCATGCCTTAGTTAAGGACAAAGACGGCAAAAAAATGAGCAAATCGAGCAAAAACGTAGTCGATCCGCTGCTAAAAATCGATGAATTTAGCGCCGATATTTTGCGCTTTACGCTTACGATTTTGTGCGTGCAGGGGCGCGATTTGCGCCTTAGCGACGATAAGCTTTTGATATATCGAAATTTTACGAATAAGCTCTATAACGCGAGCAAATTTTTGCTTTTAAACGCGTCTAAATTCGACGATTTAGACGCGGCGCAGATCAAAACGAGCCTCGGCAAATATATGCTTTCGCGCTTTAACTGCTGCGTGAGCGCGGTGCGGGAAAATTTAGACGAATACCGCTTCAACGACGCTGCGACCGAGCTTTATAAGTTTTTTTGGGACGAGTTTTGCGACTGGGGCATCGAGCTTAGTAAGGCGGACAAGGCTGCGATAGGCGAGCTAGGGATGATTTTTAAAGAGGCGATGAAGCTACTAAGCCCGTTTATGCCGTTTCTAAGCGAGTATCTGTATCAGGAGCTAAGCGGCACGAAGCTGCAAGACGCACGCTCCATCATGGTGATGCGATACCCGCAGCCTGGCGAGCGCGACGAGCGGATCGAGGAGCTATTTTCGCTCGTTATCGAAGCGATCGTTAGCATTCGCCGCGCAAAGGCGACGATCGAGCTCGGCAATGCGCGCGTAGCCAAAGCCTACGTCAAATCCGCAGTCGATCTAAGCGCCGCCGCGGACTACATCAAAACGCTTGCCAAGGTCGATGAAGTGGAATTTACGCAGCAAAATATCGCAAATTCCGCCCGCGACGTAAGCGAGAGGCTAGAAACTTTCGTGCCGCTTGAAGGGGTCGATCTTAGCGGCGTGATTTCGCGTCTTAACGCGCAAAAAGCAAAGCTGCAAAAAGAGATCGAAAAGCTCTCGGGCATGCTAAATAATGAGAAATTTGTAGCCTCCGCCCCGCAAGCCGTGGTTGAAGCCAACCGCGAAGGGCTGCAAAGCGCGCAGGAAAAATTCGCCAAAGTATGCGACGAGCTAAAGGCGTTTGGCGAGTAGCCCGCTCGTTTGAGCCAAAATTTTAAATTAAGGAGAAAAATATGTCAAAGGGTAGTATCGGTGGATTTACGTTAGGCACGGTCATAGCCGTCGCACTATCATGGGGAGTCAATAAAAGCATAATGTGGGCGATAATTCACGGATTTTTAAGTTGGTTATACGTAATTTATTATTTCCTACTGAGGTAAAATTTCATCGGCAGCGCGCCGTTTTACGCGCTAAATTTTAAAATTTATCAAGGATAAAAAATGAGCGAAAAAATAAAAATAGCGGTTTTGGGATATGGAAATTTAGGTCGCGGCGTAGAGCTTGCCGCGCGAAATAGCAAGGATTTAGAGCTTTCGGCGGTGTTTTCTCGCCGCGAGCCGCACAGCGTGCAAACATGCGGTGCGCCGGTATTCAGCGCGGATGAAATTTTAGCGCACAAGGGCGAATTTGACGTTTTGGTGCTTTGCGGCGGCAGCGCGACGGATCTACCGACACAGACGCCTGAGTTTGCGCTAAATTTTAACGTCGTTGATAGCTTTGATACGCACGCAAAAATCCCTGAGCACTTCGCCGCGGTGGACGCCGCAGCCAAAAAAGGAGGAAACGTAGGTATCATCGCCGTTGGTTGGGATCCGGGTCTGTTTTCGCTAAATAGACTGTTCGGCGAGAGTGTGCTGCAAAACGGCAGCAGCTACACATTTTGGGGTAAAGGCGTGAGCCAAGGCCACTCCGACGCTATCCGCAGGATTGATGGCGTCGTGGATGCGCGCCAATATACCGTGCCGATAGAAAGCGCCTTAGAGCGAGTTCGCGCGGGCGAAAATCCAAAACTTTCAACGCGCGAAAAACACCTGCGCGAGTGCTACGTGGTGGCGCAGGACGGCGCCGATAAAGCGCGCATAGAAAAAGAGATAAAAACGATGCCAAACTACTTCGCCGACTACGACACGAGCGTGCATTTCATAGATCTTGCGACGCTTAAAAAAGAGCACGGCGGCATCCCTCACGGCGGCTTCGTCTTGCGAAGCGGAGCGACGGGCGAGCGCAGCGAAAATAAGCATTTGATCGAGTTTTCGCTAAAGCTTGATTCAAATCCCGAATTTACCGCAAGCGTGCTCGTAGCCTACGCACGCGCGGCGTATCGCCTAGCGCAAAAGGGCGAGCGCGGCGCATTTAGCGTGTTTGACATCGCTCCGGCGCTTCTTTCGCCAAAGAGCGCAGATGAGCTAAGGCGCGAAATTTTATAAATTTCTGGGGGCGTTTCAGCGGAATTATGAACGAGGAAATCTGAGTGATAAAGATAGAAAATTTAAAGAAATTTTACGGCAAAACCTGCGTGATCGACGATGTGAGTCTGGAGGTAAAGCAGGGCGAAATTTTTGCCATCGTCGGTCGCAGCGGCGCGGGTAAAAGCACTCTGCTGCGTTGCATAAACGGCCTTGAGGACTATCAAGAAGGAAGCCTTAAAGTAGAGGGCAGGGAGGTAAGAGAGCTAAGCGGCGCTCAGATTCGCGAGCTGCGCAAAAATATCGGTATGATTTTTCAGCACTTCGCGCTTATGAGCCGCCGCAGCGTCGCGCAAAACGTCGCCACGCCGTTAGAATTTTGGGGATATTCAAAGGATCACACGAAGCGCCGCGTCGCCGAACTTTTGGAGCTCGTAGGGCTTGCGGATAAAGCAAACGCCTATCCTAGCGAGCTTAGCGGTGGACAGAAGCAGCGCGTGGCGATCGCGCGCGCGCTTGCATTAAGCCCTAAAATTTTGCTTTCCGACGAGGCAACCTCGGCGCTTGATCCCAACACCACCGCGCAAATTTTATCGCTTCTGCGCCGTATCAATCGCGAGCTAGGCATTACGATCGTGCTCGTCACGCACGAGATGGAGGTCGTAAAGGGCATCGCACAGCGCGCGATCCTGCTTAAGGGCGGGCGCGTGAGCAACTCGGGCGATATCGTCTCGCTGTTTCTGCACCCGGATGAGAATATGAAGGAGTTTTTGGGCGAGGAGGAGGTGCTGCCCGCAAGCGGCGTAAATATCAGGCTATTTTTCCCGCCCGCGGTCGCGTTTGACAGCGTGATCACGCATATGGCGCGCGCTTTGGAGATAAATTTTAACATCGTCTGGGGCAAGCTCGAGCGCCTCGATAAAAACGTCGTCGGAAGCCTCGTGATCAACGTGGAGCCCGCACACGTCGCGCGCGTGGAGGAGTTTATCAAAAACGCGGGCGTAATCTACGAGATCGTATCGCAGGATGAGATCAAAGATTATGCTCTTTCGTAGGCGTGAAATTTTCGATCTTTTCTAGCGCCAGCTGCATCAAGTGGCGCGGTATGGTCGCCTTTCGCAGCCGTTAAATTTTACTTTTTTGCGCGCTTGCGTCGGATAAAATTTACGGGCGGAGCCGAAGAGCATGAGCGATGCGCGCGGGTGTTAAAATCCCTCGTGTTCGCATTAAATTTTGCCGTGCGGACGGCGGCGGGAGTACGGATAGCGCGAAGTGGCGAGGGAAATTTATCTAAGACGCTGGCACGGCCGCCACATATTAGGTCGTGGGATTTTTAGGCTCAGAATTTTAAGGCACGAAATTTTAAAACCTGAAATCCTTCGATATGCCGTTTAGGAGCGTAAAATTTTAACGCAGGATTTAGGGCGCGGGTTTGCGGCGCAGAAATTCGAAGCGTGAAATTTCAAGGGCTACCTCGGGCTCGCGTTGAATGAAAACGACGACGCATAGAAGTCTGAAGCATAAAATCTCGAAGTGCTTTGATTTACAGCGTAGAGTAGGAATATGCGTAGGTGCAAATTCCAAGCATCAAATTTCAAAATGCGGCGCGAAATTTATTTTTTGACTCGGCGTAAGCGTAGCGCGAAATCTACTTTTGATTTAGCGCGAGTGCGGTGCTTCGGCGCGTAGAATTTTACTGTCTTGCGGGGCTTTAAAGCGTATAATTTTACCGCCGTACAGTCTTAAGGCGTGGAATTTTACTATCGCGTGAGGCTTTAAGGCGTGAAATTTTAATTTCGCATCTCTGTGCGGCGCGTTGAAGCATGAAATTTTAATTGCTTCGCCGTGCGCGGAATTTCAAAGCGCGAGATTTTGTTTTGGTGCGGTCGCGACTTTAAAATTTACGCTTTAAATTTCATCGGCAGCAATGCCTGCGGCGAAGGGCGATTTAGAATTATTAACCACCGTGGTTAGTGGATTTAAAAATTCACGCGCCGCACTAAATTTAAGGGCTTACGCGGCATAGCGAATTTAAAAGCTCGCGCGATGCCGCAAATTTAAAAGCTCGCGTGGCGTTTTAAATTTAATGACCGAGCCGTGGCATTATAAAATTTAATCAGTTTCGCCGGCGGTTTAAATTTTTATCTCGCCGCGGTAAAGCAAGCTCGGTGATGCGCTGTTGGCGTGCGCCCTCGTTAGCTTTGATTTGCGTTTAGAATTTGACTAGCCGTAGCGAGGCGATTTAAATTTCAGAGATCGCGACCGACCGAGCGCATTTAAGCCGCGTCGCGTTTGAAATTACAGGCGTTTAAATTTAAATTTGAATTTTTTTGGAATTTCACACATACTTCACTTTTGCGGAAGTATAATTCCGCTAATTTCTTTTAAGGAGTACGTAATGAAAAAACTTACTTTGTTTGCGCTTAGTGCGCTATTTGCTGGCACTTTTGCCGTAGCTGCCGATATGGGCATGAAAGATGAGATGAAGGACGCCAATACATCAATGCATAATAGTGCGAAAGAGATGAAAGGCGATATGAAGGATATGCACAAGGATGCTATGAAAGAGGGCAAACATATGAAGGATGAGATGAAAGGCGAAATGAAAAAAGAGATGAAAAAAGAGATGTAGTGAGTAAAATTTTACTCGTAGAGGACGATGAGACCCTTTGCGATCTCATCGGCGAATATTTAAGAAATGCAGGCTTTGACGTGTGCGTTTGTAGCGACGCTCAAAGCGCTGCAGATCTTGCTTATGAACAGAAATTTGATCTTTTTATCTTTGACGTAAAAATCCCCAAAGGCGACGGTTTTTCACTTTTAAAAGAGCTGCGCAAGAGCGGCGATCACACTCCTGCGATATTTGCTACGTCGCTAAATACACTTGATGATCTTGAGGTCGGTTTTAAAAGCGGCTGCGATGATTATCTCAAAAAACCGTATGAACTAAAAGAGCTGCTGCTGCGCGTTAATTCGCTCATAAAGCGAAACTTCAGCCATAATTTTGATGATTTTGTAACTATTGACGACGAGTTTAAATTTTACTTTGCAAGCAAAGAGCTACGCAGATCGGGCGTGCCCGTCGCGCTTTCAAACAAAGAGCGCGAGCTGCTGGCGCTTTTTTTACAAAATAAAAACAGGCTTTTAAGCAAGGATGAAATTTTCTCCGCGATCTACGCTTTTGACGAGACACCGAGCGAAGAGGCGCTGCGAACTTATATCAAAAATTTGCGCCGCGTCCTAGGCGAAGAGCACATCATAAACCGCCGCAACGCAGGGTATCTGTATGTCTGAAAAGACCGCTTTAACGCTTAAAATTCTATCTTTATATCTCATTTCAAGCGCGTTGTTTTTAGGATATTTTTTCAAGATAAATTACAGGATGAACGAAGCCGCGCTGCTTTCGCATAGGATAAAAGAGCTAAAAGAGATCAAAATGATGATCTATATGAAAGCGAGTATGGACGGGCTGGAATCGCTAGCGGACTTCGAGCGCGAAAAGGGCGTGAGTGCGTGTATATTTAAGCCAAACTCTGATGAAATTTACGGTTGCAGTGGTGAGCTCGGCGCACTTGATAAAGCGAAGCTAAAGGCGGAATTTATAAGTGGCGGAAGGCTAGGAATTTATGAGAATCTGCAAAATATGGAGGAGCGAAACGCCTTTTCCAAGGCTAAAATCATTCTGCTTGGAAGTAGCGTGCAGGGCGAAATTTTAACGCTTCGTATCAAAACAGCAGCGATGATGATAGCGCTTTTGGGCGTAATCCTAGCCGTGGCGTTTTATCTGGTGCGGCTAGGCACAAAGCCGCTTTACGATAAGATTGACACGCTAAATCGCTTTATCAAGGATAGCACCCACGAGATCAATACTCCACTTAGCATCATCTCCATGAGCGTTGAGACGATGCGGCACGCAGAGCTTGGAGAATACAATGCCAATCGCGTCGCTAATATCGATCTTGCCGCCAAAACGCTTTCGCGCATCTACGAGGATCTCGTGTTTTTGACCTTCGGTATGAATAAGGAGGGCGAGATTAGCTTGATCGATCTAAAGAGCCTCGTCGCTTCGCGCTGCGAATATTTTGCGCCGTTTATTCAAAAACGCAGACTAAGCCTTAAAACCGATCTTTCCGATGCGAGCATGAGCGCGAATGTCTATGAAATTTCGCGCCTCATCGACAATCTGCTAAGTAACGCCGTAAAATACGCCGATGCAGGCGGCTACGTGGATGTGCGGCTAAGGCACGGCGAGCTAGCGATCTCAAATAGCGGCGAAGGGATCAATAAGAAAAGGGGCGACGAAATTTTCAGGCGTTTTGCGCGTTTTAACTCAAGCGAGGGCGGCTTTGGAATCGGGCTTAGCATCGTAAGCGAGGTCTGCAAAAAATACTCCTTTTCTATCTCTTACGACAGCGTGCCGGGCGAGATAACGACCTTTCGCCTTACGTGGCGAGAGTAAAATTTTAAAATTTAGTGAAATTTTAAAATTTAAAAGCGGCCGCTTACGGTTTAAATTTAATCGTAGTTTGCTCGCTTAAATTCCGCGCAAAAAGGCTCTAATTGCCGGAGCGTTTAAATTTAATCGTCGCTTGTTTTTGTTCTAAAACGGAGCGCAGAATTTTATCGCTCGCTCGCTTTGCGCTCGTAAAATGACCCTGAAAGTTATTGGTGCGGAATTTTATTAGTCCATGATTTCATAAAATTTAGCTTTTATTTCTCGATAGATATCCAGTGGACTATATTACTGAATAAAATCGGAACAGACATACCAAAAAAACATTGAGCCGCCTCCAAAAAACGATAGCCAACCAAAAAGGCTTTCTCTGCTCGCAAAAGTAGGAAACGTCCGCCCGTTGCCTACTCTGTGTGGGATGCCGTTTACGGCAAAATCGGCGTAGAAATAATTATTTAGAAGCCAATAGATAAAAGGTATGCCGATAAGCATAATTAGCTGCGTCTTGACGGCGGGAAGCTCTTTTTTGTATAAGAATGTGGCAATACACGCAGCTTAGCGCGAAAGCCGTTAAAATAGGTACCCACACAATGCCGCGACGTAAAATTCCGCAAGCTGCGTATGTGGGCTTATTTTGCCGATTGCGGCGATGTTTGGAAAAAACCGCTTCATAAATCTAACGAAGTCCGCGCATGCTGCGCTTACGTCTAAAATATTTTCGGGTAGCTCGAATACGCTAAGCGCCGTGATCGCAAACAGCGCAAAAACTGCCGCGTAAAGTCGCCCGAAAAATTTGATAAATTTCGTATCGGGATACGGCGCCTCTTGCTCTTGCGTGCCTTGTGAATTTAGCAAATCGCTCATCGTTCGCTCCTTTAATAAATCTTTACGGCAAAACCCGGCTTGCGCTAAATTTTAAAATTTTATGCCTTATTATCCGGTAAATTTCACAATAAGGAGCTGTTTTGGAATTTTGCGGTCAAATTTGAAACCAAATTTATTAAATTTAACCAGCAAAGATTTGTTTAAAAACAAAGCTTTGCCACCTCTAACGTGCAAGTGGGGATAGTGGGGGGGTTGGGGGCGGAAGGGGCGACGCTTCGTAAGTAGAACCCCTTCCGCCCCCGAGGAAGAATTTAAGCCTTATCAAGAAAAGCACAAACTCGTATGTAGCGTAGCAACTTCTCGTATCGTCGGAGCGAGAAAGCTACTAAAATAAAGAAAGCCCTTTCATTTCATGCAAGCTCACAGCCAAGGCCCAAAATTTAATTGCCTAACAAAAAAGGCAAGTTGGCGTCGCTGCTCGCAAAATAACCGCGGAATCCCGCTAGATAAAATTTAAAATTCCGAGTATTTCTGATAGTCGATCTGCGCGGAATTTTTGTTGATCGTATCGACCGTAGCTTCAGCGATCGCCAGCTCCTCGTTGGTAGGGATTACGAGCGTTTTGATTTTACTATCCGCCGCGCTTAAATTTCTAATCGATCCAGTATTTTTGGCGTTTTTTGTCGCATCGATTTCGATGCCGATATGAGCGAGTCTCTCGCAGACATTTTGCCTAAAATGCGGCGCGTTCTCGCCGATACCTCCGGTAAAGATCAAAGCGTCCACACGCCCGAGCACGGCATAATACGCTCCGATCATCTTAACGACGCTGTAAACTAGCATCTCAAACGCAAGTTTCGCACGCGGCTCGCCGCCTTCCATCTTTTCATATACCTTTCGCAGATCGCTTGCGCCGCAGATGCCGAGCAGTCCGCTTTTTTTGTTCATTATGACGTCCATATCCTGCGCGTTGTAGCCCGCGACGCGCTCGATGTATGGGATGATCGCAGGATCGATCGAGCCGCATCTGGTGCCCATGATGATGCCTTCAAGCGGCGTTAGCCCCATCGAGGTGTCGATGCACTTGCCGTTTTCTATGGCGCTTACGCTAGAGCCGTTGCCAAGATGTAGCGTAATGGCGTTAAAGTTTTCGTATTTCTTACGTAAAAATTTCGCTCCCATCGTCGAGACGAACCAATGCGATGTGCCGTGCGCGCCGTAGCGACGAACCTTATATTTTTCGTAGAATTCATACGGCAGTGCGTACATATACGCATATGGCGGAATGCTTTGATGAAAGATCGTATCAAAAACCGCTACGTTTGGAATTTTAGGAGCGATCTTTAGGCAGGATTTGATGCCCGCTAAATTTGCGGGATTGTGTAGTGGTGCAAGCGGCGCAAGCTCGGCGATTTTAGCCATTACGTCCTCATCTATGAGTGCAGGAGCGTCGAAATAATCCGCACCCTGAACGATGCGGTGTCCAATACCGCCTACTTGAGTTAGATCTTTGATTACTCCGCTTTGTTTTAAAAGATCAATCGCGATCGCGATAGCGGTTTCGTGATTTGGAATTTGCTCATTTTCAACTTTTATGCTTCGTCCGTTGGCGCAATTGATGCTTCCGCTTGCGTGCGTCGAGCCGATCTCCTCGATGAGCCCGCTCGCGATGCAGGCGTGATTTAGCATGTCGTGGAATTTAAATTTAACCGAGCTCGAGCCGGAATTTATGACTAGGATATCCATTAATTCTCTCCCGCTTGAATGGCGCTGATAAGTATCGTGTTTACGATGTCGGCGACCTTGCAGCCGCGGCTTAGATCGTTTATCGGCTTTTTTAAGCCCTGCAAAATCGGGCCGATCGCCACGGCGCCTGCGGTGCGCTGGACGGCCTTATAACAGATATTTCCGCAGTTAAGATCGGGGAAGATAAATACGTTCGCGCGCCCTGCGACCGCAGAGCCCGGCATCTTTTTCTTAGCGACTGCGGCATCGACTGCGGCGTCGAATTGTAGCGGCCCGTCGATTAGAAGCTCCGGCGCCTTTTCGCGCGCTTTTTGCGTCGCCGTTTTGATAAATTCTACGCTGTCGCCGCTGCCGCTATCGCCGCTTGAGTAGCTTAGCATCGCCACGCGCGGTTCAAGCCCGAACGCCTTTGCGGTCGCGGCGCTTGAGATCGCGATACCCGCCAGATACTCCGCGCTCGGGCTCGGCGCTACGGCGCAGTCGGCAAAAAGCAGCGCCTGCGTATCCAGGCACATTATAAACGCGCCGCTAACGCTCGCGATGCCCGGCTTTGTCTTGATGATCTGAAGCGCGGGGCGGATCGTCTCCGCAGTAGTCGTGCTGGCACCGCTTACCATCGCATCGGCCAGCCCTTCATGCACGAGCATCGTGCCGAAGTAGGTGCGGTCGCGCACTAAATCGCGCGCCTGCGCCTCGCTCATACCCTTTGCCTTGCGAAGCTCATAAAGATCGCGCGCAAATTTTTCCAAGCTCGCATCCGTCTGCGGATCTAAAATTTTAACGCCCGCTAGATCGAGACCTAGCTTGCTTGCGCTTTTTTGCACTTCATCCTCGCGTCCTAAAAGGATCAAATTTGCAGCGCCGCTTTGTTTTATAATTGCAGCCGCGCGTAGAATTCTCTCATCGTCGCTTTCGGGCAGTACGACGGTTTTAACGTTCGCGCGAGCCTTGGCGTATAGCTTGCTTTCAAATTTCAACGGAGTTAGAATTTCACAGCGCGTGGAGTTTGCGGCGTCAGTGAAGTAGCTTTTGTCGGCAACGACTTTATCAAGCTCTATCGCGCCGCTTTGGCAAGCGGAATTTTCGTCGTGAAATTTTGCATCGCTTTCGCAGGCAGAATTTTTGCCGCAAAGCTCCAATTTTTTAGAATTTACACCCTCTTGTGCAGGTCTTAGCGCGGAAAATGAAATTTTATCCTCATATATGCTGGCAAAGCTTACCGCTTTTGCTGCAGCGATCGAGTGCGTGCCGATGCGCGCGGCAATTTCGTTAGGATAAAATCCGCAAACGGGAATATTTAGATCCTTTGCGATTTGTAAATTTAGCTCGCGCAGATCGGCTCCCGCTACGCCGCGAACCAGCACAAAATTACACTGCTCTAAAATTTGTGCGAAGCGCTCTATTGCCGCCTTTCGCACGCGCTCATCCTGCCCGTCCGCTAGCGCTCTTTCAAGTTCGCTTCTGCCAAAAAGAGCATTTTCTCCCGCGATGCAAAGTTGCAAAACGTTGTGAAAGCTCATGGATAAAATTTTATCTAGTTTTTTTAGTTCGGATTGGTAGGCGACAGGCTCGTCGCATAGGAGCAAAATTCCGTTCATCGGTTGATCCTTTTGAAATAAGATAGGCAATTGTAGCAAAATTTTGCTTGCGTGTTAATCAAAGATTTATCGTGAGGGTTTAGAATTTGGTAACTTCCAACAAAGGGGCGCACATGAAAAATTTAGTGATTTTGGCTCTTTTAGTGAGCCTCGCCGCGGCGAAAATCAACATAAATGAAGCTAGTCGCTACGAGCTGATGACGATCGGTGGGCTTGATGCGGGCAGGGCGGATATGCTTATGCAATACCGCCAAAAGCGCGAAATTTCAAGTGCAGATGAGCTAAAGGGCATCAACGGCTTTGCAAGTTACGATACTGCTAAACTGCAGAAGAGCTTTGAAATATCGCCTAGAGCTAATGTGCAGCAGCCGGTGCAGCCTGATCGCGATATAGTCGTAGTCGAAAAGACCCGCACCCGCACGGTTTACGGAGGCTATACTTACAAACGCGTTGAAAATTACGGCAATGGCATCACGATCACAGAGACCGGTACTTTACCGCCGCCTCCTCCGCGAGCATATGGTAGGCACGGCGACATGATGCCGCCTCCTCCCCCGCCTCCTGGCGGCATGCCACCACCTCCGCACGGAGGTATAAAACCACCTCCTCCGCCACCGCCACCTCCGCGCGATGATTATTCTCGCAGGAGAAGTTCTAATAGTATGAGCGATAGCGAAATCGGCGGAAGCTCGCGCCGTAACATGCCGGTGCCTATGCATATGGGAACGATCCGCTCAAAAAGATCCAGTAGCGTCACAAGCTTCGGCGACTGCGATCCGCAAAGCGGCAACTGCGCTAGTGTGGGCGTAGGCGTGCAGGTAGATAGAGGGTTTTAAAATTTATTTTATGCGGGCGGGATTTTAGAATTTTATAATCGAGATTCCGCCCGCCCTAAATTTACGGCTAAATTTTAAAATTTCGTAACGTAGAATTTAAAATTTACGCTGGCGTTGCTTCGCGCTACGATAAAATTCCAAAAAATTTTATAAATTCAATCCAAGCCTCGCGTGGTAAAATTTCAAGCCAAAATTTTACGTTAAAAATTCCGTGCCGCGTTTGGTCGAAACAAATCTGCACTTTAAAATTTTAAATCCGAACATCCCGTCCGTTTTAAATTTATGGCTAAATTTTAAATTTGCCTTTTCCACTCTTTCTAAATTCCAAAATTTCGCCCCGTCTGCGCCGCTATTAAATTTGAAATTCGACCCGATTTAGCGCCTAAAATTCGTGAAATTTAATTTACAAAATAATATAATCACAAAATTATTCCAACGAAACAGGATGGGCGTATGAAAGAAATTAGCGGATCGCAGATGATCGTGGAGGCGTTGCGGCAGGAGGGGGTCGAGGTGGTTTTCGGCTATCCTGGCGGCGCGGCGCTGAACATATACGATGAAATTTACAAACAAAAATACTTCAGACACATTTTGGTGCGCCACGAGCAGGCCGCGGCGATGGCTGCGGACGGATACGCGCGCGCTAGCGGCAAGGTTGGCGTGGCCGTCGTCACGAGCGGTCCTGGATTTACGAACGCGCTTACGGGGCTTGCTACGGCGTATAGCGATAGCATCCCGATCGTGCTTATTAGCGGGCAGGTGGCGACCTCGCTTATCGGTACCGACGCCTTTCAAGAGATTGATGCGATCGGAATTTCACGCCCCTGCGTCAAGCACAACTATCTGGTTAAAACGATCGAAGAGCTGCCTAGAATTTTAAAAGAAGCCTTTTATATCGCTCGCAGCGGCAGACCGGGGCCCGTGCATGTCGATGTGCCGAAGGACGTAACGGCGAAGCTTGGCGTTTTTGAATATCCTAGCGAAATCAAGATGCAGACTTACAAGCCGAATTATAAGGGCAACGCTAAGCAGATCAAAAAAGCCGTCGAGCTAATCGCAAGCTGCAAAAAGCCTATCCTCTACATCGGAGGCGGCGTCATCAGCGCGGGCGCAAGCGAGCTGGTACGCGAGCTTAGCGAGTTTGCGCAGATCCCTGTCGTTGAAACCCTTATGGCGCTGGGGGCTATGCGAAGCGATGATAAAAACCGCCTCGGTATGGTAGGAATGCATGGCAGCTACGCCGCAAATATGGCGCTTAGCGAGTCGGATCTGATAATCTGCCTGGGCGCGAGATTTGACGATCGCGTCACCGGCAAGCTTAGCGAATTCGGCAAAAACGCAAAGATCATCCACGTAGATATCGATCCCAGCTCTATCTCAAAGATCATAAACGCGGATTATCCGATCGTGGGCGATGTGAAATCGGTGCTAGAGGAGATGCTGCCGCGCATTAAAAACGAGGTCAGCCCTCAAAATTTCGAGCAGTGGCGCGAGCTCATCCGCAAATACGATGAAATTCACCCGCTTAAATTTAACGACAGCGATGAAATTTTAAAGCCGCAGTGGGTTATCCAAAGTACTGCAAAAATTGCGGGCGAGGACGCTATCATCGCTACGGACGTGGGACAGCATCAGATGTGGGTAGCGCAATTTTATCCGTTTTGCAAGCCGCGCACTCTGCTAAGTAGCGGCGGGCAGGGCACGATGGGATACGGCCTTCCTGCGGCATTGGGCGCGAAGGCCTATGCGGGAGACAGACCGGTTATAAATTTCAGTGGCGACGGCTCGATTTTGATGAATATCCAAGAGCTGATGACGGCGAGCGCGAGCGGCTTAAACGTCGTAAATATCGTATTAAACAACAATTTCTTAGGCATGGTGAGGCAGTGGCAGAGCCTATTTTACGGGCAGCGTTTTTCATCGACCGATCTTAGCTCGCAGCCTGATTTCGTAAAAATTGCGGGGGGCTTCGGCGGCGTGGGCTTTAGCGTTAGCACAAAAGCGGAATTTGAAGACGCGCTGAAGCAGGCTCTTGCTAGCAAAAAGGTAAGCGTCATCGAGGCCAAGATCGATCGCTTCGAAAACGTCTGGCCAATGGTGCCCGCAGGCGGCGCGCTTTATAATATGATTTTTGAGCAGGAGTCTTAGGATGAATAGCATAAGAAGAGTAATCTCGGTCGTCGTTACCGATGAGCACGGCGTTTTGTCGCGGATCTCGGGGCTTTTTGCGGGACGCGGCTATAATATCGACAGCCTCACCGTTGCGCCGATCCCAAATACCGGCCTATCGCGCCTTAGCATCGTTACTTCGGGCGACGAGCGCGTCATAGAGCAGATCACTAAGCAGCTTCATAAGCTGATTCCCGTCTACAAGGTCATCGATGATGCAAAATTCGTCGAAAAGGAGATGGTTTTGGTAAAGATCGCGCTGGGCGAAAATTTAGCGGGGCTTGATGCCGTTTTAAAAGCCTACAACGGCAGCATCGCAAACAGCGACGACAGCAAGATCGTCATCATGGCGTGCGACGACGCAGACCGCATCGACGGCTTTTTAAAGACGATAAAAAAATACAATCCGATCGACATCGTCCGAGGCGGCAGCGTCGCGCTGGATATGTAAGCGGCGATAAAATTTAATCAAAGGAGCGCAAATGAAATTATCAAAAATTGCCGAAATTTTAAATATAGAGCTTAACGGAGCGGACGCGGAGATTACCGCGATAAATTCGCTTCAAAACGCAAGGCAAAGCGAGCTAAGCTACTGCGATAGCGACAAAAACGAGAAATTTTTATCTGCCACCAAAGCGGCTGCCGTGCTGGTAAAAATCGGCACCGCAGCCCCAAACGGCGTGCGAGCGCTGGAGTGCGAAAATCCGCATCTAGCCTTTGCGATTTTAAGCGCGCATTTTGCTAGGCCCCTCATTCGCAGCGGCGCGCCCGCAAATATCGCCGCTAGTGCGCAGATCGGGCAGAATGTGCATATCGGCGCAAATTCTACGATCGGCGAGAACTGCGTCATCTTAAGCGGCGCGTATATCGGCGATGACGTGCATATCGGAAGCGGCTGCGTGATCCACGCAAACGCTGTCATCTACAACGACACGATCATCGGCGAGCGCTGCATAATCCACGCAAACGCCGTTATCGGAAGCGACGGATTCGGCTATGCGCACACCAAAACGGGCGAGCACGTTAAAATTTATCATAACGGCAACGTCGTGCTGCAAGACGAGGTCGAGATCGGCGCGTGCACGACGATTGACCGCGCGGTGTTCGGCTCTACGATCGTTAAGCGCGGCAGCAAGATCGACAATCTCGTTCAGATCGGGCACAACTGTGAGCTTGGGCAAAACTGCCTCATCGTCTCTCAGGTGGGGCTTGCGGGCTCGACGACGCTTGGACGCAACGTCGTGATGGGCGGACAGAGCGGCAGCGGCGGGCACGTAAGCGTGGGCGATTTCGCTCAGATCGCGGCGCGCGGCGGCATAAGCAAGGATCTAGCGGGCGGCAAAAACTACGCAGGGCATCCTATAATGGAGCTTAGCGAGTGGTTCAAGCTGCAGGCTAAGATCGTTAGATTTTTTAAAGATAAAAAGCACTAGCCGTTTTGCCTTGGTTGATTAGATCGATTGGCTTGATTTGATCGTTTTGATCGTTCGCTCTGGTGGACTCCTCTAGCCAGCTTAATCTAGCAGGCTCGCGTCGTTTTAGTGAAGTTTAAAATCGCCAGGCAGTTGGCGATTGTGGAGTGATTTGCGCTGCGTTCGGTTTTTGCATAGTTTGCAAACTGCTGCGGCGGTAAATTTTGCCCTTTTATCGACAGAATTCCGCCCGCGCCGTTTTTTGTCGTGCGCTTGCTTTGTGGGCGCGGTAGAATTTGATCTACTCGTTTTGAAATACGTTTGCTCGCAGTCATTGCGGCCAAGCTTTACGAGCGCTTTAAATCAGCGCAAATTTAATGAAAGGAAAAACAATGATAGAGATGTTTTTATGCTCCTATTTTGCGGGTGCGGCGACGCTTTTTGAGGACTATGCGAGGCAAAATATCCGTGCCAAGGAGGTGCTTTTTATCCCGACCGCCGCAAACGTAGAGGAGTACCGAGGCTACGTGGACGAGGCGAAAGAGGCGTTTGCCAAAATGGGTTTTGAGGTTCAAATTTTAGACGTTTCCAAAGCGAGCGAGGCCGAAGCGAAGGCAAAGATCAGCGCAGCGCAGGTGCTTTACGTAAGCGGCGGCAACACATTTTATCTTTTGCGCGAGCTTAAAAAGAAGGATCTTGTCGGCCTGATCGCTAAGCGCGTCCGAAGCGGTGAGCTCGTGTATGTGGGCGAGTCGGCGGGTGCGATGATCGCAGCTCCCAGCGTGGAGTACGCGAGCGTGATGGACGAAGCGGGCGAGTACGGGGCTGCGGCGCAAACAGGGCTTGATCTGGTGAAATTTTACCCCGTGCCGCACTACGGCGAGGAGCCCTTCGTGCAAAGCACGGCTGAAATTTTAAAAGCTTACGGCGGCAAGTTAAAATTGGTGCCGATAAATAACGCCGAAGCGATCGCGGTGCACGGCGATAAATTTGAAATTTTGGGGCGGTAAACTGCGGCGTGAAAGTAAAATTTAGTAATTAAACGCTTCGTAAAATTTACGCTTACGTTCTCGCATAGGGCTGCGAGGTGGAATTTGAACTTAGGCGCGGCAAGCCGCTAACGGATAAATTTAATCAAAAGGATCAAAATGAAAATATTACTTATCAACGGCGGAGCGCCGTTTAACGGCAATGGCGGCAAGCTAAACAAAACCTTGCACGAGCTAGCCAAAAATACGCTGGAAGCCCTAGGGCACGAAACGCGCGAAACTATGATACATGAGGGCTACGACTTAAAGGGTGAGGTGGAGAAATTTTTATGGATGGACGCCGTGATCTGGCAGATGCCCGCGTGGTGGATGGGCGAGCCTTGGGTCGTTAAAAAATATATCGACGAGGTCTTTATGAGCGGCATGGGCAAGATAGTAGCAAACGACGGGCGGCACAGCACAAGCCCAGACGAAGGCTACGGCACTGGCGGACTGATAAAGGGCAAATCGCACATGCTAAGCGTCACTTGGAATGCGCCGCTTCAGGCGTTTGACAAGCCAGGGGATTTTTTCGAGGGCGTGGGCGTGGACGGCGTTTATTTGCATTTTCATAAAGCCAACGAGTTTTTAGGCATGAAAAGGCTGCCTACATTTATGTGCAACGACGTCGTTAAAAACCCGGACGTAGAGCGTTTTATGAGAGATTACGAAGCGCATTTAAAAAGGGTTTTCGGCTAGCCTTAACGGACTCAAACGAGTTTATCTGCTCGTAGTACAGTGCCAGATGAGCTAAAGCAGATTTATAAGATCGCTTCCTAAGCTCGGATATTATATCGTTTGTGAAATTTTAATCGGTAAATATCGGATATGCGCGGTTTGTCGCTTCGCAGGTAGCGGTGCGATATAAAGCTGAAAGCTAGGGTTTGTAACGACGGCACTGGCATCCGTATTCGCTCATATCGCGAGCGCAGTATTAGAATTTGGCGCGTATAGCGAGTAAAATTTATAAGACGCGCCCGCGCACTTTTGATTGCGCCCGCCCGTTTTTTTTTGCGGCCGCAGACGCTAAATTTTATTAGGCTTTGCTTGCGCGCAGTATCTTTCAAACGCCGCCAAAGGGGTGAAATGCTAAAAATCGATATGCTTAAATTCTTTTGCTCGGGCGAGTTTGCAGGCGTAAGAAGCGGCTTGAGTTGCGCGCAGATCGCCTCGATGTTTGGCCCTGCGGACGCGAGCTTTAAGAGCGCGGGAGCTGAAATTTTAAGATACGGCGCCTTTGAGTTTCACTTTTTTCGGGGCGAAATTTTTATGATTTTTTCGGATCATTTCAGAAGTGAGCCTTTGGATTTCGGCGGCGCAAGGGCGCGGCAAATCGAAATCGAGCCTTGGATATTATCGGGCTGTCCTGCCCCCGTCGATCTTGCGGCGGCAAAAGACGCTTTAGATCGCGAGCAGATCGAGTATCGCGAGCGCGCAACGGATTAGGGTTTGAAGCTAGACTTAAGCAGCGGCGTTACGCTTGCGTTTGAAAGCTTGAGCGCGCGCGGCTACGAGCTTGCCGCATTTTGGATGAAATTTTAACCGGAAAAGCGTGGGCGAAATCTAGGTAACAAAATAAAATTTAGTCGAGCGAAAAGAAGCGGCTGCTTGGATGAAATTTGACCGACAATAGCAAAATTGCGCGGATGAAATTTAACGAGCAAAGACTTTGGACGAAATTTGATCCGAAAGCCGTGCGGTCAAATTTTTAATGTAAAAGCTACGTGGATAAATTTAACGCAAAGTCTCCGCAAGAAATTTAATACAAAAGCCATGCGAGCAAATTTTAACGCAAAACCCGTAATTACCCATAAATCGGCATTGTGAGCACTTGTGCATCTATATCGCAGGCTTTGTTTATTCACGCTGTATGTTTTGTTCATCTATCTCACAAACATCCTGCGCTAGCTCGAGATATTTTTTAAAATTTCAAAGCATGATTTAGCCGGAATTTCATAAAACTTGCCAAAAACAATCGATCCTGAAGCTGAAAGATCTGCAAATAGATCTTAAATTATATTCACTTGATAAAATTTTTTAAAACAATATTAGTATTATTTTATAAAAACTATTGACTTATTTAACCTTCTTTTGATAAACTATCGCATCAATTTTACCGCAAAGGAAACACAGATGGATCAAAATTCCCTCCTATATAAGGTGCTTAATTGCCTGTCCAATTCGCAAAGCATATTTGTAAATTGTATAAGGTTTGCAATTTTCGTCGTCATGATCTGGATAGGCGGCCTAAAAGTCGTGCAGTATGAAGCGGACGGCATCGTGCCCTTCGTCACGAATAGCCCGTTTTTCAGCTATCTGATGAAAAATAAAGACGTAGTCGATAACGGCAAGGGCAAAATGGTCGCAGAGTATAATCTGCACAAAAACCCCGAAGGCTTAGTTGTGCCGGATAATATCAAATGGCATAAATCAAACGGCACCTATACGGCTTCTTACATTATCGGCGCGACTATTTGCTCGATCGGCATCTTGATGCTGCTTGGCATATGGTTCCCTAAAATTGGCGTCGTAGGCGGACTTTTGACTTTCGGTATGGCTATCGTTACGCTATCGTTTTTGATAACGACGCCCGAAACCTGGGTGCCAAATTTGGGCAATCCCGCCCTCGGCATAACAGAGAGCCCGAACCACGGCTTCCCGTATCTCTCGGGCGCAGGTAGGCTGGTGATAAAGGATCTGATAATGATGTGCGGCGGTTTGATAGCGGCTGCGGATGCGGCTAAAAGGTGGCTGCAAAGTCTTTCGAAGTAAATTATAAAGCTAAAATTCTACCTCGCGGCGGGCGCAGGGCTAAATTTTACCGCCGCGAGCGCTAAATTTAACGCTCCTGTAGTTTTGCCTGCAAGCTTAAAATACGTACGTAGCATAAATTTTCCCGTTGTGTTTCGCGGCGCGCTACCGCTAGATTTGATCTGCGGTTTAATTTCTTTGGAGCAAAAGAGCTTAATTGCGGCCGTCTTTCTAAATTCTCCGATTTGCTCCTCGCAGCGTCTTGATTGAGGCGATATGGCCCGTGCTTTTAGATGCGGGCCGTGCAAGCTTTGTAAATGTAGATTTTAAGTGATGCTTGCAATTTTGCAGTCAGATATGGATAGAGGTAGTCGGCGTCGATGGATGCGCTGAAATTTGCACCGATAGGCACGTATAGAGGTCGATAAAGCTAGAAATTAAATGCCCGCTCGGTCAAAGCCGGTCGAGCTAGTTTAGAGAGCCGCATACCGATAGGGCTTCCAAAAAGTTTAAAAGCCGGAGGCAAATGAGCAATTGAGTATCACTCTACGCAGATATTTGGAAGGCACGACCAAAGCGACAAATTTAAAGAGAGAACCTACTTTTTTATTATAAAATTTAGCCCAGATTTAGGGCTAAATTTCATGCGCTTCTTAATTTTTCTCGATTAATTTCCTCTCGATAAAGCTTAAAATTTCATCAGCGCTTACGCTCTGCCGCTTTAGGCCTGCGCGGGTGATGAACTCGACGCTTCCCTCTGTTAGGGCTTTGCCCACGAGCACGGCGTACGGAAAGCCCATTAGCTCGAAGTCGTTCATCTTCACTCCGAAGCGCTCCGCGCGATCGTCGAGCAGCACGCGGATGCCGCGCTCGCGGCACTGCTCGTATAATTTTTCGGCAAATTCTACCGCCGCCGCGTCTTTGTGATTTGAGATGATGATCTCAAGCTCGAAAGGCGCCAGCTCGCGCGGCCACACGCAGCCTTTCTCGTCATGGCTGCTTTCGATCGCCACGGCGATAAGGCGGCTTGCGCCGATGCCGTAGCAGCCCATGTAAAACGCACGAGCCTTGCCGTTTGCATCCAAAAATCGCGCTCCCATCGGCTCTGAATAGCGCGTGCCGAGCTGAAAGATATGACCCACCTCGATGCCCTTCGTGATGCCAAGCTCGCCGCCGCAGCACGGACATGCGTCGCCCGCGCCCACGGCCGCGAGATCCGCAAAGCGCGATTCGTTAAAATTTATCACGCTTGCGCCCACGTAGTGGTAATCCGGCTCGTTCGCGCCTGCGATCATCTCGCGCGCTCCTTTTAGCTCGGCGTCGATGTAAAATTTCACTCCCTCGCCGAGCCCGAAAGGTCCGCAAAAGCCCGCCGTAAAGCCCGTTCGCGCGATCTCTTCTTCGCTAGCATCGACTAGCTCAAGCGCGCCGCAGGCGTTTTGCGCCTTGGTCTCTTGCAGCTCGTCGCAGCCGCGGATAAAAAACGCTACGATCTCGCTGCGATCCTCGTATAGCGCTTTTTTGATCACCGCCTTGATGGTGTAGAATTTATCCACTTTGAAAAATTCTGCCACCGCATCGATCGTTTTCATCGCAGGGGTTTTAAATTTCATCATGCCATCGGTTTCGGGCGCGGCGGCGTTCGTGGTTTTTGGCGCGCGGCGCGCAGCCTCGATGTTTGCGGCATACTCGCAGCGCTTGCACACGACGATATCGTCCTCGCCGTTATCCGCTAGCACCATAAACTCCTTGCTGCCGCTGCCGCCGATCGCGCCGCTGTCCGCATCAACCGCGCGGAAATTTAACCCCAGTCGCGTAAAAATCCGCGAGTACGCCTGCCTCATCACCTCAAACTCGCGCTTCATATCCGCAGCGTCCGCGTGGAAGCTATAGGCGTCCTTCATCGTAAACTCGCGACCGCGCAGAAGCCCAAAGCGAGGGCGCGCCTCGTCGCGGAATTTCGTATTGATCTGATAGATATTTAGCGGCAGCTGCTTGTAGCTCGTGATCTTATCCGCGATCATCAAAACCGCCGCTTCCTCGTTAGTTGGGCTTAGCACGAAGTCGTTATCCTTGCGATCTTTGAAGCGCAGCAGCTCCTTGCCGTATTTGGCGTAGCGGCCGCTTTTTTTCCACGCATCCGCGGACGTCACGACGCTAAAAGAGACCTCCTGCGCGCCCGCGGCATCCATCTCCTGTCTGATGACGGCACAGATCCGCTCTAGCACTATCTTGCCTAGCGGCAAAAAATTATAAAGCCCGCTGCCAAGCTGCTCGATAAATCCCGCGCGGATCAAAAGCGCGTGGCTAGGTAGTACCGCGTCTCTGGGGGCCTCTTTTAGGCTCGGAGCGAAAAGCTTGCTAAATTTCATTTTGTTTGTCCTTTTTCTCATTTTCTTGATTTAAAAATTTTTCGTAGTTTTCTTGCAGTTCAAAAATTTCGACCAGCGTATTTACTACGCCGTCTGCATCGTCCGTTTCGCCAAGGTTTTTCAAATTTACCGTCGGAGCGTGCAGAAACGCTTTAAAAACCTGATGGATCAGCTTGCGCGCCTCCTCTGCATCGCTGTGCTTTAGATAGCCCTTTTTAAGCGCTTTGGCTAGCTCTATCTCGGCTACTTGTTTCGCGCTTTGGCGCAAAGCCTTGATGATAGGCGTGGATGCCGCCGCTCTCAGCCATTTGAAAAATTCATTCGTGCATTTTGCTACGATCGAGTAAGCGATCTGCGCCTGCTCCTCGCGAAGCAGCAAATTTTTCTTTACGATCTCCTCCAGATCATCGACGCTGTAAACCTCGACGTCCTCGCTTTGGCTAAGCTCTACGTCGCGCGGCACGGCGATATCGAAAAAATATCGTTTAAAGCTTTTGGGCTCAAGCAAACTATCGGTAATGATCGGCTCTTGCGAGCCCGTAGCGCTGAAAAATAGGCTATTTACGTTTAGGTATTTTTTGAGATTATCAAGACTATCGATTTTGATGCGGGATTGTGCCTGCGCGGCAGAATTCGCGAAGGCGGTGGAATTTTTATCGTCCTTGGGATTTTCGCCTGCTATGCGAGATTCATTGCCGTCTGCGAAAATCTTTTTATTAAAATTTACGCTGTCTTTGGAATTTTGTTTTTGCGCGGGATTTTCGCCCGCGAAATTCGCGACATTTCCGGAATTCAAGTCGTCTGAATTTTTTCCTGCACCGGGATTTTCATCCGCGCAATTTTTCGCATCCAAGGAATTCTCGCCAAGCAACGAGGCGGCTAGCCTCTGCGCACCGGCTAAATTTCGATTTAAGATCGTGATATTCGCGCCGTTTGCGAGCAGGTGTTTGCACGCTAGCTCGCTCATCTCTCCCGCGCCCACTACTACGGCGTCCGCGCCTTGCAAGGAGCCCAGTCTGTCCTTTGCCATCGCTACGGCGACGCTTGAGACCGAGATCGGGTTTTTTGAAATTTCGGTTTGATTGCGGATGCGCGCCGCACATTTTAGCGCTTCATCTATGGCTTTTGCGATTTGAGCGCCGGCGCGAGCGTTTTGCATTGCGAATTTATAGGCGTCTTTGAGTTGGCCTACGATCTGTGTTTCGCCCACTACGAGGCTATCAAGAGATGCTGCGACGGCGAAAAGATGGTGTATCGCGCCACGATCCTCATATATGTCGGCTAGGTTTTGCAGCTCTTCAAAGCTCACGCCGCTAATGCGCGAAAGTGCCAAAAGCACGAACTTTTGCGCTTCATCAAAGTCGCTTACGACGGTAAAAATTTCTACTCGGTTGCAGGTGCTAAGCACCAAACACTCCTCTATCGCGGAGTTCGAAGCCAAAAGGCGCAAAATTTCTTTCTTGCGCACATCGTTTGAAAACGAAAGTTTCTCGCGAACCGTGATATCCGTGTTTTTGTGGGTGAAGCTCACGCTCATATACGCCATCAAAACTCCCTATCTATCATATCTCGCACGATTTGCTCCAGCTTGTCGTTTTTAAATTCCGCCACGGCTTCGAGTGCCTTCTGCCCGTAGGCGCGAGCTTCGTTTATACAGCGCTCGATGATGCCGTGCTCGCTAAGCTTCGCTTTGATCCATGAAATTTCGCTCTGGCGCAGCTGTTTTTTAAAAAACGATTTTAGCTTTTGCCGCTCGGAATCATTTAAATTTTCGTATAAATAGATGTAGGGCAGGGTGGTTTTGCCCTCCGCAAAATCGCTCAGGCTCGGCTTACCCAGCGCTTCTGAGCTTTGCGTCACATCTAAGATGTCGTCGATGATCTGAAAGGCAAGCCCAAGGTTTTTGCCGTATTCGCCGAATTTTACGCTCGCGCTTGAAATTTTATCATGATCTTTCGCGGCGCTTGGAATTTCGCCCTCGTTTTTTGCGCAGCTCATATCTGAAATTTCGCCGCGATTTTCTGCGCCGCCGAATTTTAAAAACGCCCCGCAGCGCGCGACCTCTTCTATGAGAGCGGAGGTTTTTAGATAGATCATCTGCAGATATTTGCTCGCATCGTCGTTGAAATCGTCGCTTAGGCTCACATCCATCAGCTCGCCCACGGCCAGCTTCGTGACGGCGCCCGAAAGCGCGGCGGCGATGCGGCTTTCAAATTTGCTAAGCTCGAAGTATGCCTTGGAATAGAGTATATCGCCCAGCATCACGGCGTTTTTGGAGCCGTAGGTGGCGTTTATCGAGGGCTTGCCGCGTCGCACCGAGCTTTCGTCGATGACGTCGTCGTGCAGCAGGCTCGCAGCTTGAATGAGCTCGATGATCGCGCACAGACGCAGCGATTTTTCATCCTTTTGCGCGATGTTTAACAGCAGTTTGGAGCGTAGTTTTTTGCCGGGGCTTAGCCTATCAAACATCTCGCTAGCGGGCTCATATCCGCAGTCTGCGATGAAACTTTTCATAATTAAATCAATTTGATCTAGCATTTTACTCGTCGTTGCTTAGGATATTTCCGCTTATTTGCAAAAATTTGTCGTTTAGCTCGTCTTGTAGATCCTGCTGCGCGATGAAGCTTTCGATCTCGCGCTCGCTAATGCCGCGCGCTTCGCAGAGCCGCTCACAGGCGATGAGGCGGATTAGAGCTTCTTCGATTTCGTTTTGCACCAAAGTAGGGCTTGCAGCGGATAAAATTTCAAAGAATTTCTCTCTTGGGCTACCTTCAAAAATATCCATTTACCTTCCTTAAAATTTCGCGATTATAGCAAATGTAAAATTTAATTTAGGTTAGGGCGCGACAAACTATCGGGGGTTTTAAACAGGAGCGATTGCACAGATTTTGCGCTTGCGTGCGGTAAATTTTAAGCTTAAGCGCTGGATTTTGGGCTTTAGATTTCGCAATTTTAAAATTTTACTTATTTGCGAGATAGACAGAGCGAGCGGAATTTAAAAATTTAATCTTGGTCGCCTGGCGGATTAAACGCGAAGCTTTGCAGATAGGCGGAATTTTAAATTTTACAGATAAGCGGCTTGATTTTTGCGGAAATTTTAAAATTTTGTGGCGCGAGTGAAATTTTAGATTTCGCGTGAGCGGATAAAATTCCACTTTGTTTGAGCGCTAAAATTCTTGAATTTTGCGCAGGTGGAGAGGATTTTAGCTTTGCTTGTGCGGTAAAATTTTGATTTCTGCACAGCGGATAAATTCTATTCTCACAAAATCTAATCGTGTGTATAACACAGATCAGGCTTTTTAAAATTTTAAAATTCCGCCACTTTGCGAGAATTTGAAATTTCATGGATGCGGTAGAATGCTAAAATCGCGTTTGGTATTAAATTTTAAGTCTGGCTTTCGAGGCAAATTTTAAATTAAGCCGCGAGAGGGCGTCTTTAAATTTTTAAAATTCCGCCACCTTTTACAGATAGAATTTCATTTTTCGCGCAGATGAAATCGCGCACCACAAAAGCTACTTTTAAAATTTTAAATTCCACTTGCGCAGATGAAATTTCGGTTTTTGTGCTGGCGGAATTTTTCGCGCAAGGATTATTTTTAAATTTGACCTCGCTTGCGTTGTGCGTGAGGATGAAATTTGCTCCGTTTTAAGAGTTAAGCGTGATTTTCCTTGCTGCGATACTACTTTTAATTTAGCTATGCCTCAAAAGCCAGGCTGCTTTAAATTCCGCCGATGATTTCGCGCGCTTGCGCGATGCTCAGGGCATTGCGGCTTAGTTCGCTAGGCTCGCCAAACCCCCAGCATACCTGCAAATACTCAAGTTTTGCGCCTCTTAGATCTGCCAAATTTGCTTGAAAGCATCGCGCTGCCGCAGCTTGTACGCTTTCCGCCGCTTCTGTTTTTGCGGAAATTTTGGCGCCTTTAAAGCTTAGCGTTGCCGCCTCGTCAGCACCTGTGTCATTAGGGCGGAATTTTTCATCCGCGTTAAGATTCTCGCCACAAGAGCTTAAGCTTCCGCTGCTAACGCTGGAATTCTTTCTACTCGTGTCGCGGCTAGCATTTAAGCTCTCGCCGTCATTGCCGCCTTGAAATTCTAAATTTTGTAAAAATTCCGCGCCACGGAGTGCGGCTAGCTCATCTTTTTTGCTATCGCCCAAAAAAATCGCGTTTTTGTGCGGTGAGCGTGCGATTACGTGTAGTAGCATCGCAGGGTTGGGCTTTGAGGACATCTGCTCGTCCGCGCCTACGACCAAATCAAATAGCCTGCGCACGCCCGTTTTTTCTAAGATCGCGCTTAGGGTGTAGGAAGGTGCATTAGAAGCGACTGCGAGAAAAAATCCTGCTTTTTTGCACGAGTGCAAAAGATCTTCGATACCATCGTAAAGCACGGCGAAATTGCGGTAATTGCTTACGAATTCTTTCTCGAAAAAAGCAAGCTCTTCGGCGCTCGCTTCGGTTTTGCCATAAAATTCCAAAAAGGCGTTTTTGTTCGGATCGTTGATGGTGTGGACGATGAAATTCTTTTGTAGCGGCGCTAGGCCGTAGAGCTCGCGGCGAGTGTTATTGACGCTGATTTCGATCGCGCGCGAGGAGTCGAGTAGCGTGCCATCCATATCAAAAATCACGGTTTTCATCTAATAATCCTTTAAAAAATCGATTTTGTGCTTGTCTTTTTTGTAGCTCTTATTGTTTTTGAGCTTTTGCAAAGCGTTTGCTTCATGCTGTAGCGCTGATCTAAACGCAGCATAGCTGATCTGTCCTGCCTCGCTAGCATCAAGGACGTTTTTAGCAAAGCTCTCAAGCGCCTTGGTGTAGGGACTATCGAGATTTGTAGCGGTCGCTTTAGATAAAATTTCATAGTTTTTAGCTATTCGCTTCGCAAAAAGCCCTGCGTCGAAATCCTCGCGCTTTAGCAGTGCTACGGCGGATTTTACGAAGCGTTCTAACGCGCGGATATATTTAACGCGCTCATCTTTTTCTTTGATTTGCATGATTTTTCCTTAATTAAAGCGCGCATTATAGCAAAATTCGAAATTTTGGCAAAATTACGCATATTATAAAACTATATTTTAATAACATTTTTTCCATAAATCCCGTTATTATAGGCATTTTAAAACCATATAAAAATACTTGACTTTATTTTAAAATTTCGCTATTATTCGCCAAATTTTTTACAAAGGACAAAAATGCAAAAAGAAACCCTCGCAACTCATTTTGGTTACGACTCCGTCGCCGGCTACGGCACGATGGCAGTTCCCATTTATCAAAGTACCGCATTTAACTTCGGTTCTAGCAAAAAGGCTGCCGATCGCTTCGCGCTGCGTGATCTAGGGCCGATTTATGGGCGTTTGACAAATCCTACTACTGATGTTTTTGAGGCGCGACTTGCGGCGCTGGAAAACGGCAAAGCCGCAATCGCGGTCTCTAGTGGGCAGGCGGCGATATTTTTTGCGGTGGCAAATTTAGCCGCAGCGGGCGAAAATATCATCATCGCGGAGAAAATTTACGGTGGCGCGACCACGCTTTTGGCGCACACGATCAAGCGTTTTGGCATCGAAGCTAGGGTTTTTGACTCCGAAACGGCAGATAATTTGGAAGGGTTAATTGACGATAAGACTAGAGCGATCTTTTTTGAGACGCTTTCAAATCCTCAAATTTCGGTTGCAAATACCGCTAAAATCGCTACAATCGCAAATAAGCACGGCGTAGTAACGATTGCGGATAACACGATCCCAAGCCCTGCGCTTTACAATCCGCTTGATGACGGCGCCGATGTCGTAATCCACAGCGCTAGCAAATATATAAGTGGGCAAGGTCTTAGCATCGCGGGCGCGATCGTTTCGGGCAAGGGGTTAAATTCCAAACTCAAGGGCAATCCGCGTTACGCACATTTCAACGAGCCTGATGAGAGCTACCACGGCTTAGTTTATGCAGATTTAGTAGATAATTTCGACATTTATACGCTTAGGATTCGCTTGTCCCTGCTTCGCGATATTGGTGCGACGCTATCGCCGTTTAACGCGTTTCAGCTCATCCAGGGGCTTGAAACACTGCCGCTTCGGATGCAAAAACACTCCCAAAACGCGCTAAAGATAGCAGAATTTTTGCAAAATCATCCGAAGGTAAAGCAGGTCAATTATCCGGGGCTTGCAAGTTCGCCGTTTAATGCCGCGATCAAAGCGAAATTTAAAGACGGCTATGCAAGCAGTCTGATGAGTTTCATCGTAGATAGCGAAGAAACAGCGCTAAAGGCGGTTAGTAAGGTTAAAATTTTCTCCGTCGTAGCAAATATCGGCGATACGAAGTCGATCATCACTCATCCTGCGAGCACGACGCATTCGCAGCTAAACGAGGAGCAGCTAAACCGCGCTGGCGTACCTGCGAGCTTAATCCGCCTAAGCGTGGGTATAGAGGACGCGAACGATTTGATTTCTGATCTTAGTGAGGCACTTAAATAATGGCACTTTTAAGCACAAAGGGCGTTTATGGGCTGGCTGCGATTTTGCAGATCGCCAAAGCTAGCGAAGTAGCGCCGATAAGTATCAAAGAGATCGCCGAGCGTACGGGGGTTTCTAAGAATTATTTGGAGCAAATTCTAAATACCCTTAGAAACGAAAAGCTAGTGTGTAGCATCAAAGGTAAAAACGGCGGTTATCACCTAGCCAGAGATGCTAGTGAGATTTCTTTCGGTGAAATTTTTACCGCTCTTGAGAAGGATCTGCGGATGACTAGCATTCATATGAGTGATCCCGGACTGCGGGCGTTTTTTGAGAAATTTGACGTCAAGCTGGCAGAGATATTTAACGAGCCTCTAAGCAGCTACGAGGAGATGATGGCGCGAAGCGTCCAGTATTTAAATTTCAGCATTTAAAGGAAAAATATGAAAATAGCAAACGATGTTACGGAGCTCATCGGCAATACTCCGTTAGTTAGAATTAATACGTTTGGCAAAAATGCCCTCATCCTAGCCAAGGCGGAATTTTTAAATCCGAGCCACTCGGTCAAGGATCGCATCGCATGGCAGATCGTAAAAGACGCGCTAAGCTCGGGCAAAATCGATAAAAATAGCGTTTTGATAGAGCCTACCAGCGGAAACACGGGCGTGGGGCTTGCGATGATCGCGGCGAAGCTCGGTATGAAGCTCATTCTAACGATGCCAAGCTCGATGAGTATCGAGCGCCAAAAGCTCATAGCCGCATTCGGGGCTAAAATCGAGCTGACCGATCCAAAATTTGGAATGAAAGGCGCGGTAGATAGGGCAAATGAGCTGGCTGCGAACACTCCAAATAGCTTTATCCCGAGTCAGTTTGATAACCCGAGCAATCCAAAGGCGCATTTTCAAAGCACTGGACCTGAAATTTGGGAGCAAAGCGGCAGTAAGGTAGATATTTTAGTCGCGGGATTTGGCACCGGCGGCACGCTCAGCGGCACGGCGAAATTTTTAAAATCTAAAAATCCAAACCTAAAAGCCTACGGCGTGGAGCCTGCTAGCTCGCCGCTTCTTACGTGCGGCAGTGCGGGTGGGCATAAAATTCAGGGCATCGGCGCAAATTTTATCCCTGATAATCTTGATAGAAGCGTCATCGACGGCTTTTTGAGCGTTGAGAACGACGATGCGTTTGCGGCAGCTAGACAGCTGGCACAAAAAGAGGGTCTGCTCGTGGGTATCTCAAGCGGTGCTAACGTATTCGCCGCCGCGCAAATCGCTGCCAAGGCCGAAAACAAAGGCAAAGTGATCGTTACGATCCTCTGCGATACCGGAGAAAGGTATCTTTCTACCGAGCTTTTCAAATAGACGGCGGTTTTGCGCCAGTGCGGCGTTAGCGCGGTAATTTTACGCATTTTACGCAGACGTGCAGCTTCGCGAGATTAAATTTCACGCTGGCGCCGGAATTGGCGCGATGAGTTTTGCGCGATCGCGCGGGTTATTGCGGCGATTGCGTGATTATATTTTACATTTTTCGCGTTACGTAGGCGCGAGATTAATACGATAGTTTCTACGCGGGCGAGGCGATAGTCGCGATGGTTACGCGATGATTTTATGAGAGAGCAACGATTTTTTAGGCTTTGCTGATTTTGCGTTTATTGATTTGCTAATTTAGCGGCTCGTCGCCCGCCGCGAGATAAAATTTAGCCCTAAAATAGGGCTAAATTTTAAAATTTCATCTTGCGCGCCGAGCTGATTGCGGGCGCGCTATGTATGACGGCGCAACCGCGCAATACGCAAGGCATTAAATTTAAAGCGCCTAGTCCGCCAAATCTGCGCGATCTGTTTTCGCCGCAAAATTTTATATCGCCAGCTCGCACGCGGCACAAAATTTTAAAATTCTACTGAAATTTTAAAGCTTCCTTTCGCGACGCAAATTTCAAGCCCGCGGCATGTATAAATTTCAAAACCTCGCCGTATGTAAAATCTGGATCCCGCCTTTTAAATTTAGCCGAATTTCAAAATTTAATCATAAAAACGCTATCATCGAGGCAAAATTTTTAAGGTTGTAAAATGAGTTTGAGCTTGAAATTTCGCCCCAAAAGCTTAGAGCAGATCGTGGGGCAGGGCAAGATCGTAGCGGTTTTTAAAAAATTCGTCGCCGCAGGCAGCATCCCGCACAGTATATTTTTCGGCGCCGCAGGCAGCGGCAAAACGACGATGGCGCGCGTGATCGCAAGCGAGCTGAACTACGATTTTTACGAGCTTGACGCCACGAGCCTGAAGGTCGAGGATATCCGCAAAATTCTATCCTCGCACGCCGGCTCGCTCATCAAGCCGCTCATTTTCATCGACGAGATCCACCGTCTCAGTAAGACGCAGCAGGAGGTGCTGCTAATCCCGATGGAAAACTACGCCGCGATCATCATCGGCGCGACGACGGAAAATCCGCAGTTTGTGCTAAGCAGCGGCATCCGCTCGCGCTCGATGATCTTTGAGTTCGAACCGCTTAGCTACGAGGATTTGGAGGCGCTTTTGGCGCGAGTGCAGGGCGAGATCGGCTTTGAGATGGACGAGGAGGCGCGAAAATACCTACTAAACTCCAGCAGCGGCGATGCAAGGAGTATGTTAAATTTGTTTGAATTTGCGCTTTTGGCAGACAGCGCCATTACGCTGGATACGCTTCGCACGCTGCGTGCAAATGCCGTAGCTGCGGGCGTTAGCAGCGATGACGTGCATTATGAGCTGGCAAGCGCGATGATAAAAAGCCTGCGCGGAAGCGACGCCGACGCCGCGCTGTATTACGTCGCGAGGCTGATAGATGCGGGCGAGAGCGCGGATTTCATCGCACGCAGGATGGTGATCTTAGCTAGCGAGGACATCGGCAATGCCAATCCAAACGCCCTAAATATCGCGGTTAGTACGCTAACTGCCGTCAGCAAGATCGGCTATCCCGAGGCTCGCATCATATTAGGTCAATGCGCGATCTATCTGGCGCACAGCCCCAAATCAAACGCCGCGTATTTGGGCATCAACGCCGCTTTGAAGTTCGTCCGCTCCGCCGCACCGCTACCTACGCCGCGCTATCTCATCAACTCGGACAAGCAGATCGCAGACTACAAATACCCGCACGACTTCGGCGGCTGGGTCGAGCAAGCCTATATGAGCGAGGCGGCGAAATTTTACGAAAGCAAGGGGATCGGCTTTGAAAAGACGCTGGATGAGTGGCTGGCGCGATTACGCAGAGAAAACATCGATATTAAGGAACGAGAATGAACTTTAGCAGCGTCCTAAAACTAATGAAGCAGCGCTATGGCGCGGACGGCGAATATCTGTGGGATGAATATCCCAATTTTGCGGTTTTTCGTCACGCAGGAGGGAAGCGCAAGTGGTTTGCACTTCTGATGCGCGGGCTTGCAAACGAAAAGCTCGGTCGCGCACTTCCTGGCTCAAGCGACGTGATAAATTTAAAAGTTTCGCCCGATTTGGCGGCGATTTTGCGCGATGGAAAAGGGATTTTTGCCGCCTATCATATGAATAAAAAGCACTGGATCAGCGTCTGCCTTGATGCGGTGCCGCGCGAGCAGATCGAGGATCTAATCGAGCATAGCAGGGAGCTTACGAGGTAGAATTTGCGCCTGGGCTTAGTTTAAATTTGCGTGCGAAAGAGGCTAAATTTGAATCGAGAGTGCAAATTTTATCAGCTCGCGGAGCTTAAATTTAAAAATATTCGCAAGGAGCGCGGATGAATGAGCAAAATTTGAAATATATCGCAAATTTAAAAGTGCAGGACGTGCCGTGGAGCAGGCTCACGACCGCTTACGGTAGGGCGAGCGAGTTTGCTGAAATTTTTGAGAAACTCGCGCGGGCAATCGAGGCTTGTGATGCGGCGCGCGGCTTGAGTGACGAGCAAAATTTAAAAAGCAAGCCCGGAGCAGGGCAAAATTTAAAAAGCGGACTCGGTTGTGGGCAAAATTCTACGGATGCGGCAAGATGCGGCGCGGCGCAAAATTCCGTAAATTTAGCGCAAACGAGCGAGCCCAAATTTCAAAAGGCGGATAACGAGGCGGCGAAATTTAAAACGGGTGGAGAGACGGAGCTTAAAACGGATACGGCGAAGTGCGGCGAGGCGGAATTTAAGAGTGCGGATAGCGTGGCGATAAAATTTAAAGCGAGACAGGCGAGTAAATTTAAAACGAGTGCGGCGGATAAGAGCTCGGATGCGAGCAAGCGGGAGGAATTTTACGCCAAGGCCCTTCAGGACGCTCTTAGTAAGATTTTTAACGAGATAGAGCATCAAAGTACGCTTTGGCACGCAACTCCTTTTGCGCTGCTGTTCTTAGCGCGCATCTTTATGCAGGCGCGCGCTGTAGCGAGTAAAAACGCGAATAAAAATAATCAAAACGCCGTTGCGGACGAAATCGGCAGAAATAATCAGAACGCGGTGGATAGAAATGCGGATAAAAGCCGGCAAAACGATACGGCGAGTAGAAACGACGAAAACAAAAACTGCGAAAACGAAGCGGCAGGCTTTATCGCGGCTCGGCTCAGCAGGTTTTTTGCATTTATGATTGAGATTTGCGATGATGCCGATAAGATCTCGCACGCAGCGCCGCTGGCGAGCTTTTCGGATATGCTTGCGGAAAAATATCTGTGGCCGCAGAGCGATGAGAATGACGAGGAGCGCTGGGAGGAGTACTTTTACGACGATGAGCTATTTTACAGCCTCTATTTTTATTCGCGGGCGGTTTTGGACGCGACGGGAGTGGACTTTGCGCAGTTTAAGTCTAAGCCGGGTCGGCGTTTTTAGGTGCATCGTTTGAGCGCTATGTTTAAGCCTCTTTCGCCGCCATGTTTAAATTTATCGCGGCGCGCTTTAGCGCCGCTTTGTTTAAATTTAGACTCCAAAAAATTTAAAATTCTTTAAAAATTTACGGCGTGCAGAATTTACAGATCGTCTGTTTAAATTTAAAATTCGCGCGATTTTTGATCGGCGGTGCGGTTAAGGCGCGGGTAGCGCTTTTAAATTTAGATCGCCGCTAAGCTTTAAATCCGCTTGCGGCAGGGTTTTTTATGTGGTTTTAAAAAGATACCAATTCGGCGCAATTTTTTCTATCATTATAAACTCGCTAGGACTCATTTGTGGCAGGTCCGCCTCGTCTTGCACCCGCAAAAAGCCCACGGAGTTATCGGTGATCCCGCCGATGAGCAGCATAAATCTTTTGCCCTCCGTCTCGGCGTGAGAGAGATGCAGGCTTTTGATCTCCGCCTTTGCGCGCTCGGACTCGCCGCCTGCGTAAAGCTCGTAAATTTTTTCAAATGCCGCTAGGTTTTGTTTTCCAAACTCCATAAGCTCTTTATCAGGCGCTAAGATTAGCTTTAAATTTATGATATCCGCATCGGTTCTTTGCTCAAACTCCCGTTTTTGCGCCTCGTTAAATTTTTCATATTCGCTTACGATAGCCTCAATAATAGCGGTTTGCGCTAAAACTCGCACGGCGTAGATTCCGTCCTTTTTAGTATAGACATAAAGATCGAAGTGCTTCTCTTTAGAGCCCAAAAATACGTGAAAAATCTCGCTAAATTCGTCGCTGCGTCCAAGCGGAGCAACCGTGATTTCGCTATAATTATCCGCCGCATAGAATTTGCGCTTTAAATAGCTTCTCATCTCGCCTTTAAAATAAAGATTTTTATCGAAGTTTGCGTCGCTAAACAGCGAGCGGACGAGCTCTTCATTAGAGCTCGCGTTTAGGCTTAGCGCGCAGCTTGCACAAAGTATGAGCGAGGCAAAAATTTTTGAAAATCCCGCTGTTTTGAAAAATCTGAATAAGCTCAAAATTTAACCTTTGGAAATTTTATAAATTTAAAAAGTCCATAAATTCTGGAAATTTTAAAATTTTGCAAATTTTAAAACTCCGTAAATTTTTGCCTTTTATAGGCTCGCCATCTCTTCGGCGCGCGCGAGAAGCTGCTTTGCGCCCTTTTCGATAAAAACGCGTGCAAGCTCCGCACCTACGCTTTGGTATTGAGATTTTTGTGCGACGATGCTTTGGTGGATGCTCTCGCTGCCGTCAGGTAGGCCCACTATCGCGCTGATGTGGATATTTTCGCCCTCAAGGCGCGCGTTGATGCCGATAGGAACCTGGCAGCCGCCCTCCAAAACCCTGACGAAATCCCGTTCCACGGTCGTTTCGATAATCGCGCGTTCATCTTTTAAAAATTCTATCGCGCGTAGAATTTGCGGCTCGTCCACCGCCTCGATGCCGAGCGCTCCTTGCCCCATCGCAGGGATCATCTGCGAGATTTCAAAGGGCGCTACGTGCTTTACCTCGGCGCGCAAATTTAATCGGTTGATGCCCGCCATCGCTAAGATGATCGCGTCGAATTCCCCGTCTTTTAGCCTTCGCAGGCGGGTTTGGACGTTGCCGCGCAAGGATATAACCTCTAAATCGGGGCGCATGCTAAGCAGCTGCATTTTACGGCGAAGGCTCGTGGTACCGACTTTTGCGCCGCGAGGTAGCTCGCCGAATTTAGAGTATTTTTCGCTGATCATCGCATCGCGCACATCCTCGCGCGCGCAGATCGCCGCTAGCACTAGCCCCTGCGGAAACTCCACGGGCACGTCTTTTAGGCTATGCACTGCGATGTGTGCTTCGCCGCGAAGCATGCTTTCCTCAAGCTCCTTCGTAAAAAGTCCCTTGCCGCCGATTTTTGCAAGCGGCGTGTCTAAAATTTTATCGCCTTTGGTTTTCATGCTTTTTAGCTGCGCTTGGATGCCGCTAGCTTCAAGCAGCGATGCGATGTGCTCGCTCTGCCACAGCGCAAGCACGCTGCCGCGAGTAGCGATGATCAAATTTTTCATTTTTTCTCTCCTATGCTTTTTCGAATCTCGATTTCGTTCTCTTCGATCACCTCTACGTCGATTACGTCATCGCTTGTGCGGCTGCGTCGCCAAAATTTTCGCTCTTTTTTTTCGGAATTTTCGCTTCTAGCGTTAAATTTAGGCACGTCGCTGGTGACGCAGTAAAACGAAGCGATAAGTACGCAAACGCCCAAAATATCGCTAAAAATCCCGGGCACTATTAGAAAAACGCCGCCTACGACGAAGCCTACGCCGCTTAAAATTTCTTTCGGCGAGATTTTCATTAGATTAAAAAAGCCCATCCACGAGCGGTTTGCTACGACGTAACCGCCTAAAATCGCGCTTATGACGATCTCCACTGCATACGCCGCAAAGCCGTTTGCGCTTACGAAATAATAGGTCGTAAATGCCTCAATTATCAGATATGGAACGATCAAAAGCCTAAACATATTTTTCCTTGAATTATCGCTTTAAGCCGCGCCTCTTTAAAGACGCTAAAATTTAATCGCGGATTTTAGCAAATTCCGTCTGAATTTTTAATGTATCGCAAGAGTCCCTCGCAGCCGCGTTTGATATCTGCGTAGCAGCGCTCAAAATCGCGCGTGTAGTATGGATCGGCGATTTGTAGGTGTTCGGGATGGGTTAAATTTGAACCGGCGCCTTTTAAATTTAAGCCGGTTTGTTTTAGCGCGCCTTTAAAATTTGGCGCATCGCAGTCTGTAAAATTTCTCTCTTCAAATTCTAAAAGAAATTTTACCTTAGCCATATCCTTGCCGCGAAAAATTCGCCCCAGCGAGCGCATATTTTCATCGTCCATACAAAGAATGAGATCGTAGCGCTCGTAGTCTGCGGGTGTGACCTGCACGGCGCGATGCGCTACGAGTGGCACCTTTTGCTCTTTTAGCACGCGCTGCGTTTCGTAATAGGGCGGCGAGCCGATCTCGTCGGTGTGCGTCGCCGCGGAATTTACGCTCACGCGCGCTTTAAGTTCGCTTTGATTAATAAAATTTTGCATCACGGACTGCGCCATCGGCGAGCGGCAGATGTTGCCGTGACAGACGAAAAGTAGCCTCACGCGCGCCTACTGTGTGATGATGTCGTAGTTTTTGGGGATTGCGGGCTTAAAGATCGCCTCATTCACCGGTGCGTTTTTACGGACGTTGCTTAGATTGATGACTACTTTATTATCCATTTTGTCGGTGTAGCTGATCTTACTTGGCAGATCGCCCTTCATCTCGATGAGATATTTCACATCGTCGAAGCTCGCCTCATAAACGCCGTTTTTATTGGGTTTTGCGTTCGCTAGGATCGCTGTTAAATTCGGCGTTTCTTTGATATTTGTGATGATAGCCTGCTCGAGTTCGGGCTCGATGACGACGACCTTTGTGAAGCTAAAGAATATATTTTTTATCGTAGGGGTCTTGTAATGCCACACGGCGTGCTCTTTCGTGGCGCTAAAATCGCCGCCGTAGCTGATTTTCGCATCGTCGCTCTGCACGGTTTGTGAAAAATTTGCGCTCAGAGTGTTGAATTCTATCCCGCTTGCGAATGCAAAAATGCAGCTTGCCGCTAAAGAAATAAGAGTTTTTTTCATAAATTTTGCCTTTATTATTTGAAATTTTGCGCGTATTATAGCCGTTTTTCTAGGATTTAATTAAATAGAAACTAAAAATATGTTAATATGCGCGGTTAAAATTTTAAAACTAAGGTTTGAGATGTTTAAAAAGGTCATCCACGGGATTTTCGGTACTAAAAACGATAGGATCGTCAAACAATACGCCAAGCGCGCGGCGCAGATCAGCGCGCTTGAAGAAAACTACGCGGCGATGGACGATGCGGCGCTTAAGGCGGAATTTGAAGCGTTAAGAGCGCAAGTTCGCGCGGGCGAAAAGAGCACGGATGACGTGCTTAACGAAGTGTTTGCTATCGTGCGAGAGGCGGGCAAAAGAGTGCTAAATATGCGTCACTTCGACGTTCAGCTGATAGGCGGTTTGGTGCTAAACGACGGCGCGATTGCCGAGATGAAAACGGGCGAAGGAAAGACCCTCGTAGCGACTTTGGCGGTAGTGCTAAATGCGATGGAGGGCAAGGGCGTTCACGTCGTGACCGTAAACGACTACTTAGCCAAGCGAGATGCCGAGCAGATGGGCGAGCTATATGAATTTTTAGGGCTTAGCACCGGCGTGATCGTAGGTGGAGAATACGATGACGCCAAGCGCAAGGCTGCATACGCGTGCGACATCACTTATGGCACAAACAACGAGTTTGGCTTTGACTACCTGCGCGATAATATGAAATTTAGCGCGGATGAAAAGGTGCAGCGTGGGCATCATTTCGTAATCGTCGATGAAGTAGATAGCATCCTGATCGACGAAGCTAGGACGCCACTTATCATTTCAGGTCCTACGAACCGCACTCTAGACGGCTACATCAAGGCAAATGAAGTAGCTCGCCAAATGATCCGCGGCGAGGCGCCAGCCGATCCAAAAGGCAAGGCGACGGGCGATTTTACCGTAGATGAGAAAAACCGCGCCGTTTTGATTACAGAGACAGGAATCTCAAAAGCCGAGAAGCTTTTTGGCGTCGATAACCTCTATAGCCTTGAAAATGCCGTGCTTAGCCACTACCTTGATCAAGCACTTAAGGCGAATTATCTATTTGAAAAGGACGTGCACTACGTCGTGCGCGACGGGCAGGTCATAATCGTGGATGAATTTACGGGTCGTCTTAGCGAGGGTCGCAGATTCAGCGAAGGCTTGCACCAGGCTCTTGAAGCTAAAGAGGGCGTGCAGATCCAGGAGGAGAGCCAAACCCTTGCCGACATTACCTTCCAAAACTACTTCCGTCTTTACGAAAAACTCGCCGGTATGACTGGTACGGCACAGACGGAAGCAACGGAATTTTCTCAAATTTACAAACTCGAAGTAGTCTCTATCCCTACGAACGTGCCGATTATCAGAAAGGATCAAAACGATCTTATCTACAAGACCGAGCGCGAGAAATTTGACGCCGTCATAAATGAGATCAAGCGGCTAAATTCTAAAGGCCAGCCCGTGCTAGTGGGTACGGCGTCGATTGAAAAGAGCGAGAAGCTGCACGAGCTTTTGGTCAAAGAAAACATCGCGCACTCCGTGTTAAACGCCAAAAATCACGAGCGTGAAGCGCAGATCATCAAAGACGCGGGCGTAAAGGGCGCCGTAACGATCGCTACGAATATGGCGGGTCGCGGCGTGGATATCCGCATAGACGATGAAGTGCGTGCTTTGGGCGGGCTATATATTTTAGGTACCGAGCGCCACGAAAGCCGCCGCATCGATAACCAGCTCCGCGGACGAAGCGGGCGCCAAGGTGATCCGGGCGAGAGTAGATTTTTCTTAAGCTTGGAGGATAACCTGCTTAGAATTTTCGGCAGCGACAAGATCAAAAATATCATGGATCGCTTGGGTTTAAAAGACGGCGAACATATCGAATCAGGCATGGTTTCGCGCGCAGTAGAGAACGCGCAGAAAAAGGTCGAGAGCTTGCATTTTGAAGCGCGTAAAAATATCCTAGAATACGACGACGTCGCAAACGAGCAGCGCAAAACGATCTATAAATACCGCAACGAGCTTTTGGATCCCGACTACGATCTGAAAGATAAAATCATTCAAAACCGCGAGGAGTACATCTCTAGCGTGCTTGAGGAGCTTGAAATTTTCGACGGCGCAAATATCAAAGAGGTCGATAAATTCCCGATCGTCGCTAAAATTGCTCAAGAAACGGGCGAGGTGCTCGAAAATAGCGAGCTTGAGAAGGTCGATGATTTCAAAGAGCTGAAAGAAAAGATCGTCGGTGCGCTTGCCGTTTCGTATGAAAACAAGATGGCGCCGATCGATCCGCAGCAGCGCAAAAGTATCGAAAAGATGCTTTATCTGCAGATCGTCGATCGCGACTGGCGGGAGCATCTGTATCAGATGGATATCCTAAAAGCGGGTATCGGACTTCGCGGCTACAACCACAAAGACCCGCTTACGGAGTATAAAAAGGAGAGCTACAATCTCTTTATGGAGCTTGTGATGCGCCTCAAATCCGATAGCATCCGCTTGCTGCATTCGATTCAGTTCAAATCTAGAGAGGAGATCGAAGCCGAGCAGCGTGCGATGCAGGAGCGCATGGAGAGCTCAAACGCCAAAGAGCTCGCCGCCGCAAGCACGAATGAAGCGCAGCTAAAGGGCGCAGAAGAGTTCGGCGACAAAAAGCCTAAGCGAAACGATCCTTGCCCTTGCGGCAGCGGCAAAAAATACAAAGACTGCCACGGCAAGGGCGGTCCGAAAAAAGGCGGTTTTGCGAGGTAGGCGCGGCGATCGGTCGTAAGTATCGCACGATCAGTGATCTTGATTGCGAGCATTGTGTAATTGGTGCTTTTCAATCTTGCTTTTGTATTTAGCGATCGGTCGAGGGCGGCATCATAAAATTTTAAAGGGGAGTTTGATCGCGAGGCCGCGTGGACGGCGCACGGTGCTTAAATTTAGTGCGTGGCAGGATACTGCGCGGCATTTGAAATTTTAAATTTATGCGATTGCGGGCGAGCTTACAAGCGAAATCAGCCTTAAATTTTAAGAATTTCAAAATTCTAAAGAGTTTTAAATTTCTAAAATTTTAAAGTTTCGAGGCGTTTAAAATTTTAAAATTTAGAATTCGGGTTTAAAATTTCAAAGTTTTGGTAAAGAGGTCTGTTTGATTTGTCGTATCCGATATCTTGGGGGGCGAATTTCATTGCGTGTAAATAGATTTCGGCGTGATTTTAAATTTTTCAAAGCTAGCTGAAGCTTTTCATATTTGAAGGCGCAAAACCTAATTTTGGAATTTTAAAATTCTAAAATACTTAAAATTTCACATATAATTTAGCGCTAAATTTTATGTGAAATTTTACAAGGATGGCTTTTTGGTAAAGTATTTATTATTCAAATATCTCAGATTCGACCGCTCTCAGCCCTTCATTACGCTTTCGGCGCTGCTTGCGTTTTTGGGCGTCGGCGTGGGGCTTACGGTGCTCATCGTCGCAATGGCGATAATGAACGGCTTTGATAAAGAATTCGAGCGCAAGCTCTTTACGATGAACTACCCGATCACGATCCACAGCCACTTTCGCGGCGGCATTTCAAAAGACGACGTGGATGGGCTGCGGGCGGACTTTCCCGATCTGATCTTTAGCCCGTATATTAGCTCGCAAGTCATCGCCAAAAGCGGCGAGAAGCTCGAGGGCGGGCTGATTTTTGGCGTAAATTTAAACGATGAAAAACGCATCAATTCCGTCGTCGCAGCAGGCGCCAAAGACGCCAATCTAACGGACTACGGCATAATGATAGGGCGCGGGATCAAGGACGAGTTTATGTTGGATACGGGCAGCAAGATCACGATGATCTTTACGAAGAGCGATCCGGGCGGCTTTGCGCTGATTCCTAAGATGAAGCGCTTTGACGTGCGCGCGGATTTTAGCTCCGGGCTGATCGCCTACGACAAGGCGTATTCCTACGCAGACGCAAGCGATCTAGCCAAAATTTTAGGCTACGACGAGGGGACATTTGACGGCGTGCATGTTTTTTCAAACGATCCGTTTAAGGACCTGGAGCGCATCAAAAAAAGCCTCCCCGGCGGTGCTAACGCCGTGGGCTGGTGGCAGCAAAACGGCAATTTTTTCAGCGCCCTTGCGCTTGAAAAGCGCGCGCTTTTCATCGTGCTGATGCTAATAATCCTAGTCGCAAGCCTAAATATCGTAAGTTCGCTTCTGATGACCGTTATGAACCGTCGCCAAGAGATCGCGCTTTTACTTAGCCTGGGTGCCAGCAAAAAGGAGGTCAAAAGAACCTTTTTCGCGCTCGGAGCCACGATCGGCGGTGGCGGCATCATATTCGGGCTCATTTTGGGCCTATTCGGCGTGTGGCTGCTCGGAAGCTTCGACATCGTAAATCTACCGGCCGACGTTTACGGAAGCTCGAAGCTGCCGATGGAGCTCTCGCTAGGCGATTTGGCGATGATTTTGATCGGCGCGGTGCTTATCGTGGCACTCTCGTCGTGGTACCCAGCCAAAAAAGCCACGCAGATCGACGTGCTGCAAACACTGCGCAACGAGTAGCTTTAAACGGGCGCTTTAAAATTTAGCTAAATTTTGAAATTTAGAGCGGCGCAGCTGTGTTCGGCAATGCGTTGAGCGCGGTATTTCGGCGAGCGGGACGGAGGCTGCGCGATCTTGTGCGACGCGCGTCGCGTGGGTGTCGCATTAATACGGCTCGCATCGCCAGAATTTTAATTTTTTCGCGAGATTATAAGCTGCGCGAAGCCTAAATTTTGACGTAATTTGTGTCTTTGGAATTCGCCAAAATTTTAAATTCCAAAGTGGAGCAAATTTTTAGAGCGCTTTTCTAAATTTTGTAAAATTTCAAAACCACTCAAAGATAAAATCATAAAGATTTTGAAAGGATCTATGGTGCAAAAGATCGTTTTATTTCTGTGTGCGGCGCTGTTTATATGCGGCTGCTCTAGGAGCAGACCGCAAGATGTCCCAAAGCCAGAGCAAAATAAGGCACCGAGCCACCATTATACAGGCTACTATTACGCATAGCGTATATTGCGCGGCGGGCGCGATGCGGAGCGTTTAAAGGCGAGCAAATAACAAGGTCGTAGTAGTTCTTGCTCAAACAAGGCTTCATTCCGCAATACGAGCCTTAGCAGCGTCTCGGCCTGAATGTAGCGGCACCAAGGCGTGTCCATCCGTCTATAATGACGATAAAAATTTAGGCTTATTTGAGCAGGCTTAAATTTAGGGCGAAATTCTTTTTAAAATTCTTTCAAATTCCCATAAAATCCCGCTGAATAAATCTAAATTTTATAAATTTTAGGGTAACATTTGCCTTATTTTTCAAAAAGGCTTTAAATGACTTTAATCGACGGCAAAAGCATAAGCGCGAAGGTAAAAGATGAGATCAAATCAGCCGCTTCAGATCTTGCCGCAAAGGGCGTAAAGCCCGCGCTGGCGGTGATTTTAGTAGGCGAGGACGGGGCTAGTAAGACCTATGTCGCGAGTAAGGAAAAAGCCTGCGCCGCCTGTGGGATCCGCTCCGTAGCGCACCGCTTGAGCTCCGACGTGGGCGAGGCGGCGCTTTTAGAACTGATAGAAAATTTAAACGAGGACGAAAGCATTGACGGCATCTTGGTGCAGTTGCCGCTTCCAAAGCACATTGATACGAATAAAATTTTAGAAAAAATAAGCCCGCAAAAGGACGTGGACGGATTTAGTGCGATAAACGTAGGCAAGCTTACTAGCGGGCTTGCAGACGGTTTTGTGCCTTGCACTCCGCTTGGCGTGATGCGCCTACTTGAGGAATACGGCGTGCAGATCGCGGGCAAAAATGCCGTTGTGCTGGGCCGCAGCAACATCGTCGGAAAGCCGATGGCGAGCCTGCTTCTAAATGCCGACGCCACCGTCACTATCACTCATAGCAAGACGAAAAATTTAAAGCGGCTTTGCGTAGACGCCGACATTTTGGTCGCGGCGATCGGTAGGGCGCATTTTGTGGGCGCCGACATGATAAAACAAGGTGCGGTAGTGATCGATGTGGGGATTAATCGCGGCGGCGACGGCAAACTAAGAGGCGACGTCGATTTTGATGCGGTAGCGCCAAAATGCTCGTTCATCACGCCCGTGCCCGGAGGCGTGGGGCCGATGACGATTGCGATGCTTTTGAGCAATACGATAAAATCGGCGAAAAATCGCTTAAGGCAAAGAGTCTAAATGAAAATACTAAGCAAAATTTATCACTTTTTATCGAGTTGGACGGGGACGGTCATCGTCGTTTTATTCGTCATTCTTTTTGTGGCGCAAGCCTTCGTGATCCCCAGCGGATCGATGCGCACTACGCTTTTAGAGGGCGATTTTTTATTCGTTAAAAAATTTAGCTACGGCATCCCGACCCCGCATATTCCATTTGTAGAGTGGCAGGTAGCTCCTGATAGCGACGGAGATGGGCATATCATCCGCGGCGAGGGTCCGAAGCGCGGTGATATCGTGGTTTTTCGCTATCCGATTAATGAAAAAATGCACTTTGTAAAGCGAAATTTTGCCGTAGGCGGCGACGAGGTGATATTTGATCTGAATAATTTCTACCTTCGTCCGCATGAAGGCGACGAGTTCATTGCCGCAAACTACGATGCTCGCGACATTGTGATTTTAGGTGGCGAAAAATATGTCAAAGAGCCGTATAAATTTAAGGGCATTCACTACGACCCTAATGCTAGAAACTCGATGCTAACAAATGTCAAAATCGCACTTGAGAAGGGTGAATTTTCTATGAATCCCATTAGTCTAAGCGAAATTCCTCACAGCTTAGAAGCTGCGGGGATAAGCTTCAATGCCTTTTACATCAAAGTGCCGCAGGATGAGTATTTTATGATAGGCGATAATCGAAATAATTCCGCCGATAGCCGCTTTTGGGGTCCGGTACCCTATCGTCTGATCGTCGGTAAGCCGTGGTTTACATATTTTAGTATCGATGCCGATCGCAAGATCCGCTGGGAGCGAATCGGGCGTTTCGTCGATACCTTGCAAAATGACGAGAGCCTAATCTACGAGCAAAAATAAGGAGCGGCAATGCAAATAAATAAAATTTTCATAGCGAGCGATCACGCGGGCTTTCGTGCCAAAGAGCAAGCCAAAAAAGCGCTCGTCGCTTTAGGTTACGAAGCGGTCGATCTTGGCACGCATAGTGCCGAAGCGAGCGTGGACTATCCCGATTTTGCGGACACGTTGGCGGATAAAATTTTAGCCGAATGCAAAGCTTGTGCGCGAAGTGGAAATTTTAAAGAAAACGATGGCGGAAATTTTAACGATGCTGCACAATGCAGCCAAAAAAATGAAAATTTTGACGCTAGCGAAAGCATGACTACCAGCGTAAATGCAGCCGTAAGCCCTAATGCAAGCAAAGATAAAATTTTAAATTCTACCGACTACGGCATTTACGGCGTTTTGATCTGCGGTACGGGTATCGGCATCAGCATTGCCGCAAACCGCCATGCTCACATCCGCTGCGCGCTGTGTCATGACGCGACAAGCGCTAGACTAGCTAGAGAGCACAACGACGCCAACGTCCTAGCCTTCGGCGAGCGATTAATGGGCGCGCTAGTGATTGAGGATATAATTAGGGCGTTTTTCGGCACCGATTTTGCGGGCGGTAGGCACATTAAGCGCGTCGCAAAGCTAGGTGCTTGCGGCAGTGCGAATTTCATGCTTGGATTTGATGGGGAGAATTTCATTCAGAATTTCGCTCAAAATTTTACGGAACAAAGCTGTGGCGCTAATTTAAACGGACGAAATTCCAAATTAAGCTTCGCAAGCGAAATCCCTTCTTGCAAAAATCCCATTGGCACAAATTCTGCATCAAATTTTGCGCGGAGCTTTAACGATAAAAATTCCTTCTTTACCGGCGAGAATTCCTTGATAGGCTTTTGCGGTGCACGTCATATAAATTTAAATTCTGCGCACGCAAAGATAATCTTTGATGAGAAAAATCCATTGGGTAAAAATTCCACTAGCGCAAATTCTACGTTAAATTTTACGCGCGAGAGCGTTTGCGAGAAAAATTTCACTCAAAAAGCTAGCCGCAAAGATTTTGTCGGTTTGAACCCAGCAATTATAAATTCCATTTGCATGAGCGTTAAGCCAAAAAGCATGAATTGTGCTAGTACGGGTTTAAAAGATGCGAATTTTGCTATTACGAGCGTAAATTTAAAGGAAGCAAATCTTTCTAGTGCGTATTTTAAAAGCTTAAATTCTGCCTATTTTAGCGCAACCTCCGATACTATGCGCTTTGTAAATCAAAATGAAGGAGGCGAGCAATGAGCGTAGCATTGGGTGTTTTAGCGCTATTTTTTGCAGTGCTACTTATTCTATCGATCCGAAAAAATTCTAAAATTTACGCCCTTCTTCGTAAAAGCGAGCAGAAAATTTCAAAGCTTAAAAGCGATAACGAAAAGCTTAAAACTGCCCTTCGCTTCGGCATTGAAGCCCTGCAAAACGAGGAGAGCGAAAACTGCAGCTTAAAAATCCAAAACGCAAGATTGAAAAGAGGTAAGCTATGAAAAGCCTAAGCAGCGAGCAAAAAAGCTATTTATTTCGCTCGATCCGCACCGTGCGTGACTTCCCAAAGCCCGGTATTTTGTTTTACGATATCACGACGCTCGTAGGCGATCGCGAGGCGTTTAATTTCCTACTTGATCATCTAGCCGAGCGCTATGCCGATTACGGACTTGATTACATAGTAGGCATAGAAAGTCGCGGATTTATTTTTGCAGCGGCACTTGCTGCGAGGTTGAGAGTAGCTTTTGTGCCAATTAGAAAGCCAAAGAAGCTTCCTTATATCACGATTTCGCAAAAATACAGCCTTGAATATGGCTTCGATCAAGTCGAGATGCATGTGGATGCATTCTCCGGCGTGCAGGATGCCAAGGTGCTGCTAATCGACGATCTTATCGCCACCGGAGGCACCGCACGGGCGGCATTAGATCTCATCGCGCAGACGCAGGCTAAGTGCGTCGAGGCGTGCTTTTTATTAAATTTGCGCGAGTTAAACGATCTAGGCGAGTTTTCGCGTCGCACAAACGTTTATTGCGTTTTAGAGGCGTAATTTTGGAAGAGCTACTTAAAAATTTACTGCAAGAATACCACCAATACGCCTATATCGTGCTTTTCGTTTGGTGCATTTTAGAAGGCGAAATCGCGCTGATTTTAGGCGGCATAATGGCGCACGAGGGACATATAAATTTGCCGCTAGGTATCTTTGTCGCGGGCCTTGGGGCGTTTTGCGGCGATCAGTTTTATTTTTATATCGGTCGCTACAACAAAAAATATATCAGTAAAAAGCTCGCGGCGCAGCGCCGAAAATTTGCGATCGCGCACCTACTTTTGCAACGCTACGGCTGGCCGATAATTTTAATGCAGCGCTATATGTATGGCTTCCGCGTCATCATCCCGATGAGTATCGGCATCACTCGCTACAGCGCAAAGAAATTTGCGATTATCAATCTTTTTAGCGCTTGGTGCTGGTCGGGTGCGACGATGGTTTTGGCGTGGTATTTCGGCGAGGAGATCTGGAGCGGGCTGCGGCTAATCGAGCAACACTGGTATTTTGCGATACCTATCATAGGCGGGATTTTATATCTATTTTTTAGGTTATTTAAACGTATGGAAAATCACTTTATGAACTCACGAAAGGAACGAGATGAAAGTAAAACTGCTAGATCGTAAAATTAACGAGATAGAGGCGGATTTTGAAGTTATTTTAGTTGTGGATAAAAATTTAAATCACGAATTTATTAAAGACACGGATAAGTTTGCGCTTTTTAATTACAAAGGCGAGGGCAATCTGCTGCTTGCCGAGAGCGGACGGCTGTACGTGGGGATCAAAGAGCTTAGCTTCGATAGGCTGCGAGCAGCGCTTGCGAGCGCATACAACGCGCTTAAGGGCTACGCGATTAAAAATTTTAAAATCGCCTTTTACAAATGCGGCTGCGACCGCAGAAGCACGATGGCGATGGTCGAGGGCGTGCTTTTGGGCGGCTATGAGTTTAATAAATACAAAAGCGATAAAAAAAGCTCCGGCTTGAATGAAATTTTAATCTCTACGCAGGAGTACGGCGGCGGTAGCCCCGATGTGCAAAAGATGAACTGCGGCGTGCAGCAGGGCATCGTGATGGCAAACGCCGCAAATTTTGCGCGCGACGGCGTCAATGAGATCCCTGAAATTTACACGCCCGAAAAGATGGCGAGCGAGGCTGAAATTTTGGCGTCTAACTACGACGACGTGAGCGTTAAAATTTACGACGAGGATTTTTTGCGCGAGCAGAATATGAATGCGTTTTTGGCGGTCAATCGCTCCAGCGCTCATCCGCCGCGCCTCATTCATCTGATCTATAAGCCGCAGCGCTGCCTAAAGCGCATCGTTTTCGTGGGCAAAGGGCTTACTTACGACAGCGGCGGGCTAAGCTTAAAGCCTGCCGATTATATGCTTACGATGAAAAGCGATAAAAGCGGCGCACTTGCTGCGATGGGTATCATCAAGGGCGCTGCCGAGCTTGAGTTACCGTTTGAGATACACGCGGTTATCGGCGCTACTGAAAATATGATCGGCGGCGATTCGTATAAACCCGACGACGTGCTACTTAGCCGCAGCGGCGTGAGTATCGAGGTGCGAAACACCGACGCGGAGGGGCGGCTCGTGCTTGCCGACTGCCTAAGCTACGCGCAGGATCTTGCCCCCGATCTGCTAATCGATATGGCGACGCTAACCGGCGCTTGCGTCGTGGGGCTAGGCGAATACACTAGTGGCATCATGGGAAACAGCGAGGAGCTAAAGCGTAAATTTAAAGATCTTAGCGGCTGCAGCGGCGAGCTATTTAGCATTTTGGAATTTAACGATTATCTGCGCGAGCTAATTAAAAGCAGTATTGCAGACGTCTCCAACTGCGCTTCCAGTAGATACGGCGGCGCGATAACTGCAGGGCTGTTTTTGGATAAATTTATAAAAGACGAGTATAAAGACAAGTGGCTGCACCTTGATATCGCAGGGCCTGCGTATCTGGAAAAGGCGTGGGGCTATTACGCAGCGGGCGCGACTGGCGCGGGCGTGAGAGCAAACTTATATTTCTTGCAGGCTCTAGCCAAAGAGCTAAAGGACGCGTAGATGGGGCTTTCAGTAGGGATCGTAGGGCTTCCGAACGTCGGTAAATCCACCACTTTTAATGCACTTAGCGGCGCGCAAAACGCGCAGGCGCAGAACTATCCATTCTGCACGATCGAGCCCAATAAAGCGGTCGTGCCCGTGCCCGATGCCAGGCTTGGTAAGCTAGCACAGATCGTTAAGCCCGGTCGCATCGTGCATTCGACCATCGAGTTTGTCGATATCGCGGGCCTCGTGCGCGGAGCTAGCAAGGGCGAGGGGTTGGGGAATAAATTTCTTTCAAATATCCGCGAGTGCGAGATTATCCTGCATATCGTGCGCTGCTTCGAAAGCGGCGACATAACCCACGTCGAAGGCTGCGTCGATCCCATCCGCGATATCGAGATCATCGAAACTGAGCTGATTTTAGCGGACATCGAGCAGCTTGGCCGCAAGATCGAGCGTCTCGGCAAGGAAGCCAAAGCAAATCAAAAGGGCGCTAAAGAGGCGCTAGCCGTAGCAAACGAGCTTTTAGCGCATCTAAACGACGGCAAGCCCGCTTCAAATTTTGCGCTCAAAGAGGACGAAAGCTACGTCGCTTTAAATCGCGAGCTGCGCCTGCTTAGCGCCAAGGACGTAATCTACGGCGCCAATGTGGACGAGGACGGCATCGCGCAGGATAACGAATATGTCGCGCGCGTAAGAGAATATGCAAATGCTCGCGGCGCCGAGGTGATCAAGCTCTGCGCCAAGATCGAAGAGGAGCTCATAGGCTTAAGCGACGAAGAGACGCACGAGATGCTGCAAAGCCTGGGCGCGCAGCAAAGCGGGCTGGAGCTCATCATCAAGCGATCCTTCGCAAAGCTCAGCCTCATCAGCTACTTTACCGCGGGCGAGATGGAGGTGCGCGCGTGGACGATCACGAAGGGCTGGAAGGCTCCAAAAGCCGCGAGCGTGATCCACAACGACTTTGAGCGAGGATTTATCAGAGCCGAGGTGATCGGATTTGATGATTTCATCGCGTGCAGCGGCGAGAGTAGGGCGAAAGAAGCGGGCAAGATGCGCCTTGAGGGCAAGGACTACGTCGTGCAAGACGGCGACGTGATGCACTTTAGATTTAATGTTTAAAATTTGTTTTTAGGCGAATTGAAATTTGGTCTACGCTAGCTTTAAAATTTTGTAAAATTTTAGCTCAAACGCGAATTTAATAAATTTTGATTTTTACGAGCAGTGACTTTTGGCTGAAATTCGTATCGCTAGAACAAAACGAGACTTGTGCGCTAAAGCCTCGTTAAAATTTCGAGGTCAAATTTAATCGGCTTTGCTCGCGTTAAAATTTTACGCAAGCAAAGTTGCACTGCGCTGGATTTGTGCTTAAATTCGCCTAGCAAATACGTCTAAGAAATACTTCCAAAATTGCATTAAAATTTATACACGGCAAAAACTGCGCGTAAATTTAAAGGGCAAATTTTACTAAAGATCGCAATAGCTCGTATCTGCGCGCGATAGTATTTGAATTCTATATTTAAATTTACGGCTTACAAATTTGACATTCGGCGATTTTTAAATTTTATGATCTTAAATTTAAATGTGTATGTTTTAGTGCATGGCGCGGATGTTGCGCGCGTAAAATTTATCAAAGCGCGCGTTGTGGCGTAAACTTTTTCATAAAAGTAAGAAAATAGCGCTACTCTGCTGCACAAATACACTGCGCGGAATTTCATAATTACGTCGTTTCAAATTTTGCCAGTCAGAATTCACATCGCGTTATAAATTTTTATGCACTACTAAATTGCAAATTACGTTTTGCAAAATCGCCTCTAAGTTTTCTGATCGTTTCCCGTTTATTTTAAAGCTACGGAAGCTCAAACAAGCCAAACTTGCTTGAGCCAAAAATTCTGATAAAATTTTAATCGCGCTTCGCGCCGGTGCTTAGGCAACCGATTTAAGAGAGGCCGACCTAAAACGTTACCTCCCAGTTAAATCTAAAATTTCTACGTGGCGCGTAAAACCTGCCTATGCCCGCACCCGTCGCTTGATCGATCATATTGACCGTTCCAAAAGCCCTGATCGAGCGCGCGCTATCCCAAGTGATATATTTGGCATTGGTTAGGTTGTAAACTCCTAGACTAAAGTTAAAATTTTTTTGCGGCTTAGCATAAGCGATAACGTCCACTACCGTATAATCGCCGCTTCGCCAACCTTTGGTATTATCGGTTACGGGCTCTCCGTTTACTATAGAAGCATCGATATGTCCCCAATACGGATCCGTTCTTTCGACTTGGCTTTTCCAATACATATTGTAGGTATCTTTGCGTTTCTTGGCTCCTACGTCGGTGATGAAAAGATCAATGCCATATTTGTCGCCGGGCGTAGAATAGCCGATATTATAAACGGAAGTAGGCGGTTGGATCGCATTCATCGGTACCTCTTCGCCCTTACTGCATCCGGAGTTTGAATCATTGGCGTTTGAGCCGTTGCTGGCGCACGACATTCTGCCCTTTTGTCTGCTGTATTTATATCCCAGTCTAAATCCCTCCAGGCTCTCCGATACATCGCCGAGCTCCAGATGGGTATTTATCTCAAATCCATGCACTTTGGCGCTATCTCGGTTTACGTTTTGATAAAACGGATACGGTATCTGCTGATCTACGACTTGTAAATTTCCCAAAAATTCAAGATCGATAAAATTTTTATAATCCGTCTTAAAAACATCAAAAGTTATGTGGCTTCTCTCGCTATAAAAGGTAAGAGCGATCTCTTTTGTCCTTGCGATTTCTGGTTCTAAAAATATATTAGGACGGATAGAAAAGTCCGGATGCTTAAAGGTCATATACGCCTCATCCGATGTCGGAGCGCGGAAACCCTTAGAACTTTTTAGCTGTATTCTCATCCAATCCAGTGGGTCTAAATTTAGACCTAGTTTATATGAGCCGCTTTTGTATTCCTTCTCTCTTAGTAGAAATTTTAAATTTTGCTGATAATTTTCCTCTCCGTAAGGAGTGTAATAGCCATGCACTCCATCGTAAGGATTATAAGGATACGGCACCCATAGACCGGTTATGATGCCTCTGGGCACTTCGGGATAGCCTGTATATTTTGGTTTATGCTTTACCTTGTCGTAGCGGTAGCCAAGATCAAAGCCTACATATTTGGTGATTTGAATTTCATCCCCGATATAGCTTGCCGTAGTCGTAGTTTGTACCGGGATCAGATAGGTGTTAACCGCCGTAGTATTGCTTCTTAGATTGCCATTCATATGCCAATCTGGATTTGGCACATTATTTACATTACCGAAAAATATACTATCCCACCATCGTGAATCGCCTGCATAAAACCCGTCTTTGTTCGTCATCGATTTATCGGTCTTATCTAAAAGTCCGCCGTATGATATGGAATTATCGATGATGTTAAATAGGCTAAGCTCTTTCTCAAAATCCAAATTTAATTGTTGCGTTTCGGTATCCAGCGTCCTATCGGTATATTGTATGGAATTATAGCCGTCCGTTCCCGGAGTTAAAAAAGATAATTTATGGGATTTTGTTCCATCGTCTGCATCGCTAGAATCTCTTTTTATGGTTCCGTAAGTTCTTCCGTCGGCAAGGGTATGTTTTTCGATCTCTCTTTCTACGAGTTCATAATTATAATTCCAAGTATTCCCATCGTATGTTTCTTTTAATACTTTAAATTTTTTATTGCAATCTATTTTGGAGCAATCTACATAAGTTGAATGATAAACATCTCCCCACATGTCAATTGCGGATCCAAGATGTGCTTTATAATCGTCGTTGAGCCTAAGTACATTGCCCGAACCATCTCTTACGATATAAGCTTCCTCTGCTACATCCCCAGGATCGACGCTTATAGGTCTATTATTTTTATCTACTAGATTATGCGTGCCGGAGCTCGAGTCTAAATGCATTCCCGATGGATTTTGTGTTTGCTGGCAGGCGCTTCCTTGGCAGCCCTCTCTGTTTATCGCGCGGTTTTTAATACTCTGCTTTGAGTATGAAATTTTAACGTGATCCCAAAGCGGTGTCTCGCTAAAATTTTCATAGCCGAGCTGTACATTTCTTCTGGTAGAGCTATCGTGGTTTGTCCTATTTCCATATCGTTCCGAAGCATCTGGACGGCTACCCATTCTTAACGTATAAGAAAGATCCTCGCCGTCAGAATTTTGCTTCGAGTCATCTATCGCGACCGAAAATCTATTCTCATCGCCCGGCTGAAACCCTACCTTTACGAGCGTGCTTTTTTTGGTTATGGTATATGGGTCTGCTTTTTCGCGAGTTTTACCTATGTGAAGTTTATCCTCTTTACTATCATATATGTCGTAGAAATAATTTTTCCTTTCATGACCGTGTCTATCGGTGTTTATAACCAAAAGATCAAACCAGCCGTATCTAGCCGCACCGGTGAAGGAGTGAAAATTTTGACTATCGACGCTTTGATAGCCCTGCTTAAAGCCGAAATGATAGTTCTTTTCCGTTAAGAAATCCCTAGCGTCTTTAGTTTCAAACATAACCGATCCGCCGAGTGCGCCGCTTCCTGCTTTTATGGAGTCGGCTCCTTTGGTGATATTGGCCGTTTTGACATTTTCCATCTCTACGCCGTTTCTTGTGTTATTAAAATTTCCATACCCCTCAAAGAGGTCTTTAAAGCCCTGCGAGCTCAAGGTCTCTGCTTGGCGAAGTCCGTCCACTGTGATAGCCACGCGGTTTTCGTCCACACCCCGAACGGCGTATCCGCTAGCGCCGAATCTGCCCGTCTCGACCGCTGTGATACCGGTTTGGTATCGCACCAAGTCTCTGCTATCGGTGATCTGCTGCTTCTTGATAGTCTGCGCGGTAGTTTTAGTTTCGCCGACCTTTTGCTCGGCTACGCTTTGCGAATCGACATTGCCCGTTACCTGGATAGTTCCTAGTTCTTGTGAGTTGGCCGGCTCTTCCGCGTAAAGCGAGCCATAAAAGAGCAGCGAGACATAGAGAGAGAGAGAGAATCTTCTAAACATTTATATTTCCTTACTTAATGATTATAGAATTGATTATTAACGCGGCGAATAATAATACAAAGATTTTTAATGTTTAATTAAATTGCAGTTTAAATTCAAGTATAAATTTTAAATGGCTAAAATTTTGATTTTTAAGAAGTAAAAAATTTTGAATAGTCAAGAAATGCGTAATAGACGCATTTTAAGCTTTAATATAGCGCTAAATTTTGCAAAGCGTTTTTGAAACGGCTAGCAAAAATACTGAAAATTATAAAAGGGCGAATGATAATAAAGCGCATTTTATAATATGTAACACGCTTTTTTAATTATGATATTTTTGCCGGTAATTTTAAAATTTTATACCCATATCGCTGCGTTATAAATTTAGGATCTTAATAGATTGACGCCTCGCGGGATTTTCTAGCCAGTTGCTTTGTTGTCGCTGAAAATAGGGCATAAATTTTTGTTTGGTAAAATTTAGATCGTGCTATAAATTTTATGCGCCACGAAATTTTAAAATTTTATTTCGCACAAATACGGCAAGCTACAAAATTCCGCCACGCGAATAAAGCATACTATCACGTTACGGGCATCGATAATCTACTCGTTTATTCCGCCAAATTAACCCATGCCACCATAAATTTTATGTTTTAAAATTTCACGCCGAATCTTTTGCGGTTAAAAAATGCCTCGCAGAGCCGCTGTGCCCTCTACGTGCCTGTACGGCAAGAAATAATGCACGAAGCTTGTGCAGGCGCCCCCAGACACGCATATTTCGGCGCTCAGTCTGTGTTTGACGTGCGCAGAATCGAGACCCGGTACCTCTAATCTGCCGCTTTTGTAACCGCTATTGCCCATCTCTATCGGCACCTCTAGCTCATCCTTTTCAAACACGACGCGTCCGCTTTGCACCTGCTCGAGCTTGATGTTTTTCAGCACGATCCCGGGCGCACTCACGTGCTCAAAATTTATACTTAGTTCATACGGGGCGCCGGTGGAGTTGTCGTCTGAGAAGTCTGGCTTCGGCTCGCGCTCGTCGCGCCATGATCGTCCGCCGATAGTGGTAGCTCTTAAGCGGGCGCTGATGCTAAAATCCTTAAGATCCAGCGAAGCGCTGCTAAAATCACGGATGAGCGTCCAGGCTACGACGGTGCGGCCGAAAAATTTATCGGCGATCATATACGTGCCGAAAAGCGAGCTTATGACCACCCAAAACAGAAATATAAATTTAAAAACCTTGCGCAAAACGAACTTTAACGTCTTCATCGCTATCCTTTCGATCTAAAACTTAAGCGGAATTTCACCCGCAAATCCGCGGATTAAAATTCCGTACAAGATTTCGCTTATGAAATCCTGCGCCTTTTCAGTCTGCGGCGGAATTTTAAGACAGAATTCTGTGGCGAAATTTTGCCGCGAAATTATAAAACAAATTTCGCCCATGAAATTTTGCCTAGAACTGCGCCTGTAAAATTCCATAAACGAAATTTGGAGATGAAATTTTATGGGCGGAATTCCATAGCTAAAATTTCACGGCAGAGCTCTTAAATTCTTTCCCGCGGCAAAATTCCACGTCTTAAAATTTTAAGAAAGTATGAAATTTTTTATCTGATCGCAGATCGCTTCTTCGGACTGTGCGGCGTCGATTTGCAGGGTCTCAACGCCGCACGCCCTGCATGCCTGCGCCATAAGATCTTGCACGCGCATTAGGTATTTGAGCCCGCGAGCCTCGATTATATCGCTGTTAGCGCGCGTTTTGAGCCGATGCCCGATGAGCTGTTCGTCCGCCGAAAACAGCACGATTTTATCTGCGAATTTGCCCCCGAGCGCAAATTTATTAAGCGCGATAAGCTCGCTAAGATCCGCGTTTTCGTCGTTTGCCAGCGCATAGGCAAGCCCCGAGATGAAGCCACGATCGCTTAGCACGAGCCTGTCCGCGCTGCCCTTTATCACGCGTTCGTAGTGCTCGGCGCGGTCTGCGAGAAACAAAAGCAGCTCGGCGCGCTTTGAAATTTCGCCGCAGACCTCGCGCAGATTTACGCTGCCGCGCCGCCACTTAAAATCCTCGCCCAAAACGAGGCTTCGCACCGCCTCGCCGAGCTTCGTGCCGCCGGGCTCCTTAGTCACGATCGCCTGCGGAAAAATCGCCGCCAGTCGCGCTATCTGTGTGCTTTTGCCCACGCCGTCGATACCTTCGAATATTACATACATTTTTCGCCTTTAAATTTGTGCGCTATTTTACAAGCTTATAGCTAAATAGCGGCTTTTTTAAACAGACGGGCGCTAAATTTCGCCTCAAAATCGGGCTTTTGCGCGAGCTTGTACTAGCCGCTTTTTATCTTTTGGCGTAAAATTTTATCGGGCGCTTTTTTGCTCGGTTCTTGATTTTTGCGGCACGGCTCGCGGTTAAATTTAGCGCTCGAATGGATGTGTCGCATAACAGCGAGCGAGTAAATTTGCGCTTACGGACATGTACCGAGCGAAGCAGGGCACCAGTCAATAAAGACAGCGCGCCGTGCGGATAGAATGATACGCCTGGCGAGGTAGGGCGCCATTATATACATAGTAGGATATGTGCTTTGCGAAGCGGATAGCGTTATACGGAGTAGGGACGGTGCTTTTGGCGGAGCAGGGCGGCAGCGTCATGCAGAGTGGGGCGCATTGGGGCAGGCGAGTGCTGCGTGCAGTGATAAAATCGCGACGATAAAATTTTAAATTTTACCCTTATACGTACTTTACAAGCTCTGGATTTATCGCTTTGAAATTTTTCCGCAGATTGCCAAGATCGCAATCGGTAGCCGTGATCGTAAAATCCTCAGTCATATCGAGTGCAAATTCGCCAAGATCTGCTTTAAGCTGCTTCACGCACCCCCAAATGAGCTTTTTAGCCTGCGCATATTTATCATTTAGCTGCGTTTCTTGATTGAAAAGATCAAAAATTTTCGCCGTTTCGTAGTCTACTTCGACCTCGGCTCGAAACTCGTAATCAGTAACAAGCCAAAGAAGCCAGCCGTCCTTTCGTGCAAGCCACTGTGCGCGCTGTTCTTGCGAGCCGAATCCGATCTGAGGCGGCAGCGAGCCCGTGTCGTCGTAGGCTAAATTTATGCAGTAGAGCTTGCAATCTGGCGCGTGCTTTTTGATCGCCTCTTTAATCGCGGGCAGCAGCCTTTGCGCGGCGAGCTCATAGAGCTTTTTGTAGCTCATTTTTTTATCAGGTTTTTTGTAGTGCACGTAGCCGCCCTCGACTATTAAGCTTAGCTCGCCCATTGCGTCAAATTCATAGTTTGTTACGTCATTCCTTCTGCCTGCGCGAGGGTGCTCTACATACTTCCGTCTTTGTGCGAGCCTGCCGCCTTCGTAAGTAAAATTTTCTATCCCATAGGCGTTGTTGTCAAAGGCCGAGTAGATGGACTTTAGCTCGCCATTTTCATAGATAAATCTTTTTATATTGAAGCATCCTACGCATCTTTTGTTATAGCAACCAAATTCGTATTTTAAAACTTCGTCCCGCCCCCAAAAATAAAGGCTTTCAAAGAAATGTTTTTTGCCATCATGTTGTCTTTCAAAAACGACGCGATCTTGCGCGTCAAAGCCGTATTCGTAGGCGTTTGCAATCTTTTTCGGTTTAGCTTTTAAAATTTTGCCCTTAAAGAAGCGGTTATATTCGAAATAAAAGGGCTCTAAATTGATATAGCTACCCGACGCCCAGCGCCTGCTTACGACCTGCGCTTCGGCTATTTTATTTAAGGCTTTGTATTCATCTCTCACGCTTTTTAAAAACGTTCGCAGCCTTTCTATCTCATCCATTGCTTCGTTCATTTTATCTCCCGTGCAGTTTCAAATTTTAAATTTAGCTACGCCTGCGGGCTAAATTTCAGTCGCTTGCGAGCTCATTTTTTCAAAAATTTTAAAATTTCGCTTGGCACCAGGTGCGAAACATCGCCGCCGTGGCTCAAAACGGAGCGGACGATCGAGCTTGAGATGAAGGCGTTTTTGAGCGTCGGCATCAAATACACGCTCTCAAATTCCTCCCATAGCGAGGCGTTTGCATAGCCGATCTGCAGCTCGTACTCAAAGTCGCTAACCGCGCGGAGTCCGCGGATAACGAAGCGCACGCCGCAAGATTTAGCAAAATCCACGAGCAGATTATCAAAGCTTTGCACGCTCACGCCACGAAGCCCGCATGTTGCGGCTCGCGCCATCTCTAGTCTGGATTTTAGGCTGAAGTAGGGCTTTTTGCTCTCGTTGAGCGCGACTGCGACGATGACTTCATCAAAAAGCCCCAGCGCGCGCTTGATGACGTCCAGATGGCCGTTCGTGATAGGATCGAAAGTGCCCGGATAGATACATTTTCTTGAGTTTTGCATTATTGCCACCTTTTAAATAGCTCGTTTTGCACGCCCAGCGCGTCGCACCACTTGCCGATTATGAAATTTTTTAAATTTTGCACGCCGCAGTAGCCTGCGATCACGGGCGGAGCGATGATGACGCCGAGCGCGGCTAGCTCGCTCATTTGTCGCAGGCTGATCGCAGAAAGCGGCATCTCACGCACGCCAAGAACCAGCCGCTTGTGCTCTTTTAACGCGACTGCAGCGGCGCGGGTGCTTAAGCTGTCGCAAAGCCCGCCGTAAATTTTAGCCAAAGAGCCGATAGAGCAGGGTGCAAAGATCATTGCATCAATGCCGAACGAGCCCGAAGCGGGCGGCGCGCTCAGATCGGTGTCGGGATAAAATTTTACACTCCTAAATTCCGCAGATTTTAAAGCCTCGTCCGCGTCTATGCCGCTTTCGGCGCGCAGGACGCGGCGCGCGCCCTGCGTAAGCACGGCGTGAATTTCATGCGGTGAGCTAGCAAGAAATTTAAGCAGATCAAGCCCGATCTCGCAAAAACTCGCGCCGCTTAAGCAAACTAAAATTTTCATTTCAAAGCTTTCATATCGAAATTTTGTGCTTTAAAAGCGAGCGAAACGGAAGGAATTTTAAAATTTGAAGTTAAGATGGAGCGGGAAACGAGAGTCGAACTCGCGACATCAACCATGGCAAGGTTGCGCTCTACCACTGAGCTATTCCCGCATGCGGTAAAAGTAAAGCGCGATTGTAGCCTATAAATTTTCATTTGTCAATAATTTCTCGCTTAAATTTCATAAATTTTTACGATTTCTCCAGCGCGAACTTTGTCGCATTCGGGATCAGCCAAGAAAAAATGCGATGCTGCAGCCAGCGGCCTGATGCGCCCAGAAGGCGACGGCATAGGCGTAAAAACTCCGCCTTCATATGCGCCTACGGTTAAATTTACTCTGCCGCTTTTTAGCTTCAGATCGCTTGCGAGCTTGGCATATATCGCCGCTTCTGCGCTAAAAGCCTCGCTTGCGCCGCTAAGCTTAAATAGGATCGGCAGTATGACTGCGCGCGTAAGCACGAAAGCAGCCATTGGATTGCCCGCCATTGCAAAGACGAATTTGCCGTCTTTTGCGAAGCACTTGCTGGGACGGCCGGGCTTGATATCAATGTGATCAAAAACCTGCAAAAATCCAAGTTCACTCATAGCGCTTTGCATAAAATCCGCCTCCCCAGCGCTTGCTCCACCGCTGGTAATTAGCACGTCAAATTTACGCGTAGCAGTATCTAGCGCCTCGCACACCTCGCTAAAATCATCCTTTAAAATCCCTAAATACTCATTTTCAAAGCCGTATTTTTGCAGCAATGCAGCAATACCACTAGAGTTAGCGTTATAAATTTCGCGCTCGCTCGCACTCTGCCACGGCTCTTTTAGCTCGTTTCCGCTGGAAAATAGGGCGATTTTAGGACGCGCGTAAACGTCCACTTCGTAAATTCCTTGCGCGGCAAGAAGCATGATTTTGGCAGGGTTTAAAATTTCGCCACGGCGCAATAAAAGCTCGCCCGCACGCACTTCCTCGCCTTTTTTACGAAAGCCGTCGTGAGCATGAACGAAAGCAGGGATTTTTAGAGTTCCGCCTTGCACGTCTACATCCTCTAGCCTCGCGACAGAGTCCGCGCCTGCAGGCATTGGCGCGCCAGTCATTATCTTTTGCGCTTGCGCAGCCTTGATTTCGTAGAATTTTTCGTCTCCTGCAAAGATCGTAGGCTCTACGATCTTTAGCTCTTCGTCTTTAAATTCCGCCGCGTAGGCATAGCCGTCAAGCGCCGAATTATCGAAGCAGGGTAGGTTTTTAATCGCAGAAATATCGCTAGAAAGGATGCGACCTAGAGTGTTGGGAAGAGGTACCTTTTCGCTCCGCCTGCTTGATGTGATTCTAGCCGTAGCCAAATCTATAGCCTCATTTATTCCTATCATTTTAAGTCCTTTTTATCATTTTTTACATTTTAAATTCGTACAGTAAAGACCTCGTGTAGCCTTAAATTCTATGTTGCACCGGAACTTGCAAGGCTAAATTTTATCCAAATGAGTGCGCAAAATTTCACGGGCTCAAACTTGCCTTATTTTAATGCGAGTGTTGCTTAAAATTTCAAAGCATATCGCTCGTAGAATTTCGCTTTGCCATAGGAATTCCGCTCGCATGTGCTTAAAGAATTCCACTACGGCTAGTTCATTAAATTTTACCAAAGCTCACTACTTAAATTCTCAAGGGCTCATCCTTGAAATTCTACCAAGATTTGCCTTTAAAATTTCGCCACACTTAGCTTTAGCGATTTAAATGCATTGCTGCTGATAGAATTTACGTGGCTCTTACGTAGCGTGGCATTTTAAAACGCGTTTTGCGTAAAATCCCGCATCGCTTGCTTGCGCAAGATTTTTATTCCGAAGTCCTCATTCCTCCAGTCTCTGTATGTCCGCACCAAGCGCACCAAGCTTAGCTTCCAGCCTCTCATATCCACGATCTAAGTGGTAAATTCTATGTATTTTGCTCTCGCCGCGCGCCGCAAGAGCGGCTAAAACGAGTGCCGAGCTGGCGCGCAGATCGGTCGCCATCACGTCCGCGCCGTTTAGCTTGCCGCCGCTGATCGTCGCGATGTGTCCGTTTAGGCGGATATCTGCGCCCATTCTTGAAAGTTCGCTTACGTGCATGAAGCGGTTTTCAAAAAGCCTCTCGTCGATGGTGCTGACGCCCGAAGAGATGCACGCCAGCGCCATAAACTGCGCCTGCATATCGGTAGGAAAGCCCGGATATTCGCTCGTGATGATCTCCACGGGTTTGATCTTTGAAGCGGGCAGGATCGTTATCTCCTCGCTGCCGCTTGAAATTTCAAATTTAAAGCCCATATCTTCAAATTTTGCAAGTACGGCGCCAAGATGAGCCGCGCAAGCGTGCGTGATCGTGATGCGGGAGCCCGTGATCGCGCCCGCGCACAGATAGGTGCCCGCCTCGATGCGATCGGGAATGATCGAAATTTCGTTCAAGCTTAAAAGCTCGCCGCCGCTTCCTTTGATGAGGATTTCGTTCGTGCCGATGCCCTCTATGTCGATACCTGCGCTTTTTAATGCGTTGCAAACGGCGATCACTTCGGGCTCTTTTGCCGCATTTATGATATGCGTGGTGCCGCTTGCTAAAGCCGCCGCCATTACGATGTTTTCGGTACCGGTGACGGTAATTTTGTCAAAATTTATAGTCGCGCCCTTAAGCCCCTTTTTTGCGGTGCAAACGACGTAACCCTGCTCGATCTTAACCTCCGCGCCCATCTTTTCAAGCGCGCTAAGGTGCAGATCGATCGGTCTGGCGCCGATCGCGCAACCCCCCGGAAGGCTTACCTCGCAGTGTCTAAACCGCGCTAAAAGCGGTCCTAGCACCAAGATTGAAGCTCGCATTTTACGCACTATGTCGTAGATCGCCTTGGTCGAGTTTACCTCGCTCGAATCGATTTTGGCAGTGTTGGCGTCAAGAAACTCGCACTTTGCGCCTAAATTTGAAAGCAGCTGAATTAGCGTGTGGATATCGGAAACTGCGGGTAAATTTTTAATTACGACTTCGTTTTTTGAAAGGATAGATAGGGCTATGAGCGGCAGTGCGGCGTTTTTTGCGCCGCTTATTTTGACGCTGCCGCTTAGTTTTTTGCCCCCGTTAATTCGTAGATAATGCATAATTTCTCCGTGTAAAATTTCGGCGATTATACAGAATTTAGCTTTAAAGTTACCATTTTGTTACCGCCAGGCGCTAAAATTACGCCCAAATTTAATCGTTACATAATTTTATAAGGATCTTTATATGAAACAACTAATTATTTGCGCTTTGGGTGCGTTTTTGCTGGTCGGTTGCTCCTCAAAAGCCCCGTCTGCTGGCAGCCAGCAAGCGTATGTCTTAAACGATCATGAAGAAGGAATAACTTCGGTGCCGGGAAGCGAGTTTAACCGCTCGCTAATCGCATCTGTAGACGATTACACCGGCACTCGCGCGGGAGGGGACTGCAGCGGATTTATTACCGTGCTAAATGATAAATACGATGATCTATTTTTTAACTCAAAAGATCTGCCGAAATACTTCACAAACGGACGCAAATCCCAAGCAATATATAATTATTACAGCCGTAGAAATTTACTCAGCAATACGCCGCGAGTGGGGGATTTGGTGTTTTTCCAAAACACCTTGCGCTCTAACAAAGGCAAGGTCAATAACGAAATCAGCCATATCGGCATCGTGCGCGAGATCTATGCTGATGGTCGCGTGAAATTCGTCCACAATACTCGTGGTAGAAATCAAGCGGACTTCGTAAATTTAAATAAGAAAAATGTCCATGTAGCGGGGCAAAAGATGGAAAATAGCTATATCGTGCGCTGCGGCAAAGACCGCATAAGCTGCCTAGCATCGAACCGCTTCGCAGGATACGGACGGGTGAATAACTAGAATTTTGAAAATTCTTTCGCCGTATTTTTTGAAAAATTTCTTATAACTTTTGTAATTTATTAGGTTTTATGAAATTTCGTTAGACCTTTTAAAAATTCGCGGCGGTTTGATTTATGCTCTAAAATTTCAAGTAAAATTTTGCAGATAATTTAGCTTGGAATTCTAGCTATGACTTGCTTTGTAGAATTTATTAAATTCCTAAAATTCTAATCAAATTTTAGAATTTTATTGCTTTTAAACTCCTGCAGCAAAAACTTATGAATAAAAACTCACTTTGATGCTGTTATGGCAAATCAAATTAGCATTTTTAACGCGCAATATAATAAGCATTTAAAATAATTACTCTAAAATTTATTTTGGAATTAATTTGAACTCAAATTTTTGTTATTTCTAGTGAAATTATACTTATAATTTTACATAAAATTCTACAAAATAGCTTCATATAGCTGAAATTTTATCGTTTTTAAATTTACAGTGTGTTTGCTTTTTGATTTACGTCAGATAAACTCTATAAATTCCAGTAAAGCTTTCAAAAAAAGATTTATGGTCTAAATTTTGTTACGAAAATTTTAGTTTAAAGCTTTATATCTAAATTTTAAATTTTAACGCAGCTATTTGATAAGGCGCTTGTAACTAAAACTATTGCCAAAATTTTGATACTAGCTTATCTATAATTTATCTCGAGCCTATAAAATTACACGACGCCTTTAATTTAATCAAAATTTCGCTACTATGCGTGAAAAATTAAGGAGTTTCATGCAATCGGGCAAATTTACTCTCGCGATCATCGCGGCGAATATCCTATTTTTCGTGATTTCATTCGCATTGGAATATTTTTTCGGCTTTAAGTCCTACCTATTTTTCGGGCTCAATCCGTATTTTTTCGAAGGGATGCCGTGGCAGTTACTAAGTTCATTTTTTATGCACGGCGGAGTGATGCATCTAGCGATGAATATGGCAGTTTTGTATCAATTCGGCGGGATTTTAGAGCGAGCGTTCGGTGGGATAAAATTTACGCTACTTTACATCGCAGGCGGGCTGCTGAGCGGCGCTTTATGTCTGATTTATATCCGTTATGCCATGAGCATGGGAGAAATCGTCAATATCGTAGGCGCTAGTGGCGCTATTTGCGTGCTTTTAGGCGTGATTGCTTATTTTGATGAACGCAATGCGGGTGGGATTTTTATCGCGATTTTGATAATGAGCTTTGCGCCGATGCTAATGGGCGTAAATGTGGCATGGTATGCGCACATAGCGGGATTTGTGGTCGGTTATGGTTTTGGAATGATCCAGAAAAAATTTAGAATTTTATAGAATTTAACGCTAAATTATACATAAAATTTTATGAAAGGATGCAGATGAAGCGGATATATTTTATAAGACATGCCGAGGCGCAAAGTGGCAACGGAAGCGATTTTGAGCGGGCATTAAGCCATGCGGGTGAACTTTGCGCAATTAAACTCGGAGAAAAGCTGCGCAGCTTGGGACTTGCGCCTGATTTGATTATTACAAGTTCGGCTATACGCGCACTCCATACGGCGCAAATTATCGCTAATGCGTTGTATGCGACAAAAAGGGTAGTGCCATTGCAAGAGTTATACGATGTAAGTTTATGGGATTTAGCAAAGTTTGTTCGCAGCTTGGATGAGAAACGATTTTTTTGGTGCGGTGTGAATGTTGAAAAATACAATGTGGTTGGTCTGAGTAGCGAAAAACATCGCGACGCAAACGCTGAAAATTCTGCTTTTAAGAGCGCTAAAATTCCCGCTAGCATTAGCGAAAATAATGCGCTATCTTGCAATGATGTGGAAATTTCTAGCACAGATGTTATGCGAAATTTTAACGCAGCTAGCGCGGAATGCGTATTTATCGTTGGACATAATCCGGCAATAGGTGGAATTTGCTCGCTTTTAGGCGAGAAGGAAGTCGATAAATTTCCTCCTTGTTCGATTTGCGGCTTAGAATTTGACGTTCATAAATTCTCAGATATTACCGATCATGGCGGCAAAATGGTAATGTTACAACGCCCTTAATTACGCTTTTAACGCTTCATAATTACAATCGGGCGGCTCGTTAGCGCATTTAAAGCTACTTTTTGCCGAGCATTGCAATATGCTAGTGAAATAAGACCATATGACAAAATAGCAAATTGCTTTGAGATAACTTTAAATTCTAAAAAATTTCCAATGATGTGGCTAGCCTTGGAAATCGCAGGCTTAAATAAGCCAGAAAACTAAATTTCATATTTTTAGATAATCGAGCGTTAGCGCTTTTGCTTAAAATTCTATTTGCTTTGTAAAAAGCTTGAGTTTAAATTTTCCGGACGAAAATTTCGTGCTGAAATTTTCTCAAAAACATAAATTTATTGAGAAGAATAAAATTTATTAAGTAAAATTTAATAGTAGCCGTGGTATCATTCCCCAAAAATTTTGATAGGGAATTAAAATGAGACAGTACGAAACTTACAGATGCGACAAATGCGGCGCGGAGGTCGAGGTGCAAAAAGTAGGCGACGGCACGCTTAGCTGCTGCGGAGAACCGATGAAATGCATTACAGAGGATCTGACGCAGGTAAATTTAATGAAAGCGTTCGCAGGCGAGTCTCAAGCGCGCAATAAATACGATCTTTACGGCGATTTAGCCAAAGAGGCGGGCTTTCACGCCATTGCGCGACATTTTTATGAGGCTGCCGAAAATGAAAAATGGCACGCTAGAGCCGAGTTAAAGGCGCATCACGCGGCCGCAGGCATTCCGCTTGATAAGATGGATAAAAATCTACTCGATGCCGCCGCGGGCGAGCGCTATGAACACGAGAGTATGTATCCGAGCTTCGCTAAAATCGCAACCGAAGAGGGTAAAAAAGAGGTTGCGCGCCTTTTTAACGCCATCGGGAAAGTCGAGCAGGAGCACGAGCGCGAATACAACGAGCTTCAAAAGATCCTGCTAGAGGCGGGCTTTTTCGAGAGTTTTGACGAGGAAGTTTGGGTGTGCGAGGTCTGCGGCCACGTTCATCGCGGTAAGAAAGCCCCGGCCGCCTGTCCACTTTGCAAGGCTCCGCGCGAGTATTTCAAAAAACAAAGGCTTGTTTAATTTTGATGCTTGCGGCACGGCGTTTTTGCGATAGCTTTCGAAGCCGTCGCAAATCTCGTTTATTGTCGCAAGCCGATCGCTTAAATCTTGGCTTAAAATTTTGCGCGAGATTTCGTCTTTTTGCTCCTTTTTGCCGCGGGACTCCGTGGCTAGACGAAATCTCGGGCTAAATTTATTTAGCCTAAACTCCTTTTCTTATCCCCCTAAGAAATGAAATCCTGCTCGCAAGAGCGGGATTTCTGTCGCAAAATAAATCTAAAATAATCATGCCGATGATTTTATCTCTTTAAATTTTATTAGAAATTTCTATATGATTCTTGCGCTGTTTACGAAGCAAGCTTCGCGTCGGTAAATTTCGCAGCAAACTTTGGTGGCAGAATCTTTTGTGTCTTTAATTTTAAGGCGAATACGGTGTGATGAGAATTTGAAAGCAAATCAAACTATAAAATTTCGAGGGTTTAAATTTTAAATCAGAAATTCCATCCTTGCGGAATTTGCAGATAAATTTTATATCCGCTACCTCTTAATATGTCGATTATCTTTTGCTTATAAAATCCTCGGATGAAATCCCGTATCGTCAAAATTCAAATGAAATTTTATATTAAATTTATCTGGAATTTTAGGCAAAATCGCATGAGAAAATCTAAAAAGTAAATTATTCTATATTCCAAAAGAGTAAAATTTTAGATTCTTTTGCGATCAAGCTCTAAGGCTCGCGCGTTAATTTTAAATTTTGCCGAGTTAATGAGCTAAATTCTAAAGCTCGCAAGGTAAAATTTTAGGTTTTGTTATGCGAGTATGAAAAATAAATTTTAAAATTTTCAAAATAAAATTCCAAAACTCTTGTAAAATATTCCATAAAAACGATTTTAAAGCCGTCTCAAAACGAGATTTAAAAAATCTCGCTCAGGCAAGCCTCTCGCCATCTCAAATTTTAAAATTTCACTCCTCGAATTCCTCCGCGACCTTCGCCGCAAGGCGCAGTTTGTCGCTGTCGAAGTGGGTGTAGATGCGCGAAGTATTTAGGCTCGCGTGGCCGAGGGCTTCTTGGACGAGCACGAGGTCCTTTTGCTTTTTGTAAAGCATCGTCGCGAAGGTGTGGCGAAGCATATGAGCGCCGTTTTTTTCCTTGCGTATACCCGCGCTCATTAAAATTTTCTCCACGATGCCGCTGACGTATGCTTGCGTGAGCGGCGCGCCGTTTTTGGTGACGAAAAGATAGCCCTCTTTGTTAGCAAAGTTCGTCTCCAGCGCGTTTAGATGCTCCTCGATTAGGTGGCGCTTGATCATTACGATGCGGTATTTATTGCCCTTGCCGCGGATTCGGATGACGAAAAGATCGCCCTCGGGCGCGATATCTTTGCGCTTGAGATTTATCGCCTCGCCCACGCGGATGCCGGTGTAGACGATGATTTTTACGATCAGGCGGTTGCGATGGGCAAAGGAGGGAAACTCTCTTAGATTTATCGCGTCCAAAAACCGCCTCAGCTCCTCCTCGCTCATAAACTCCGGAAGCTTTGTGCCGCGGCTACCGCTAATGCCGCCCCAGTGCTTAAGCTCGATGCCGTAGTTGTGCGAGGTGCCGTCCTGCTCGTTTTGGCGGTCGATGAAGCCGAAAAAATTTATCAGCGCGATGCGGTAGTTTTTTTTGCTCGCATCGCTCAGCCCGCCCGTAATAGAGGCTAAGATTTCGCTCAAAAGCTCCTCGTCGATATTTTTCATGCTCTCAAGGCCGTACTCTACTATCGCTTCGTAAAATTTTTTAAGCGGGTTAAAATAGGTATTGATGCCGGTAAGTCCTGCATTTCGCGCGTCTTTTGCGAGCCGCTCGAGCTCATTGATATTCGCGACCTCGTGATTTAGCGCCAGGCTCGCGCGGCGAAACAGCGCGTCGTTTTTCAGCTCCTTATTCGATAGCGCGCTTAACTTGTAGCGCACGAATTTTACGAGCCAAAACAGCAGCGATTTTTCAAAGCTATCCTTATAATCGAGCGGGAATTTCATTTGCTCTCCTCGCTGTCGCCGAAGATCACGAAAGGCAGCATCAGCGTGTTTTTGATGAGATTATACGGCGTTTTTAGCACATCGGTCGCAACGGCGGTCGAATAGGTGGGCTTTTTCGTCGTGCCGCGAATCTCGATGATCGTGGAGATCGTGTTGTTTTCGCCCAAGATGATATGATTTAGCAGCGGGATTTTTGAGATTATCGAGCTTGCGTCTTTGAGGTATTTAAGCTCCAGATCGATATTTAGCGCGCCGCTTTTCATATCCACTTCGCCGTTGCCCGCGATGTCTGCGCTACTGCCGGTAAAGTTCATCGCGTTTATATAAATTTTATCGCCGCTGCGGCGAAAGTAAATTTTACCCTTCTGCACGCTAAAGCCGCGATCGTTGAAATCGGGCGTCTTAAACGTAAGCAGCGACGGCACGGAGTTTATAAAGCTAAGCAGCCTTTGATAGATGATGTAGTCCTTCAGATAGGTGTTTTGCACGTTGATCTCGCCGCGGTAGTTGCGCGGATCGATGCCGCTTGCTTTTAGCGTAAATACTCCTCCGTCGAAGCTCTGCGAGCCTAGGAACTGATTAAGCGCCTCGCCGCTGATGTTTTGCGCAAAAATTTGAAGCAAACTCTTTTTAAAGATCAACTTCACGTCGCCGCGTTTAAAGCTTGCGTTTAAATTCATATTTTTGCCGTCCAGCACGCCGTTAAAGTGCGTAAATTTCAGCGTCTTATTAAGATCGGATAGCACGATTGCAGAATTTTGACCGCTGAAATTTATCGGCGAGCGCTCCTTTGTGCCGCTATTAAACTCGCTGGTTTGCACGCTTGTATTGATCGCGACGTCCACGTCTTTTAGAGCGACGAAGTTGCCGCCTTTGTTTATTTTAAGAGAAATTTTACCGCTTCCGCTAGAGCCGTCCAGATCGCCCCCGCGCACCCGAAGTGCGAAAGAGTCGTTTTTATAATGGCTTCCGTCCTTGTTCAGCAGACCGAAATCAAAGATGAGATTGCTGCTGCTGATATCTAAGTTTGTAAAATCGCTGGTTAAAATTTTAAGATCTCCGCCGCTAATGCCCGCGTTTTTAAGCGTCTTAGAAAAGGGCAGAATTCCGCTAATATCGGGCGAGCTGATCTCGATCCGCTCGCCGAAGCTCATCTTCGCGCCTAAAAATTGCGAGCTTAGCACCGGCGCCTTGCCGCTAAAATCAAGGCTCATATTATCTCGCACGTCGCCAAATTTTAAAATTTCTTTGCCGTTCGGGGAGAGATTGAAGCTATGAATAACGCCGTTAAATTTAGCTTTGCGCGTGGCGATATCGATACTGCCGCTTGCCGTGGCGTTAAAAATTTCATTTTGTAGATTCGCGTCTTTGATGTCGATCTTTTTTTCCGTGATGTGCACCCGCGCGGCTTTGGAGTGAAATTTCGCTTTAGAGATCATCAGATCGGCATCTTTTAGCGTCACGTTCGCATCGACCTTGGCGCTTTCTTTTTCGACGTCCACGTCTATCAGCACGCGCGCATCGATCCCGCCGCCAAGCGGATATACGGGCTCATCTATGCCGTAGCTTTGCAGGATCGCTATAAGGTCCTTGCCCAAGCTCTCCTTGGTTCGCAGATCCAGATATACGATCGGCCTCTCTTCAAAAAGCCCGCCGATACGCACGCCGCTTCCCTCCAGGCTTTTTCCTTTAAATTTAGGCTCGTTCAGCGTAAAATTTAGATAATCGTTTTTGAGCGTGATGTTGGCGTCTTTTACCGTTACGGCTTCGATTTGCGGCTGAAATTTTATCGTAAGATCCTGCGCGTAGGCCGTAGCGCTAACGTTTTCGGCGATTGGGCGCGGATCTTTCAGATCGACTTTGGCATGCAGATTTTCGATATAGTAGTTTTGCGCGACCGCCTTGCCGTAGATCCACTCGTTCGCAAGAGGATTTAGCCCAGTAAGCGCACCCAGCTCATTCATAAAATTTTTCAGGCTCAAGGCCGAGGCGCGATTTATCTCGATATTTAGCTCCGAGCCGATATTGTGCACGTCAAGCTCGCCCGCGATCTCGTGCGAAGCGAAGGTGCCGTTAAAATCATACGTATCGGCTCTGAAATTTGCTCGCGCCGTGCCGTGCAGAGTGAGATTAAAATCATTTAGTTCAAGCTCGATCGGATCGAAGTTCAGCCCGTTTGCGTTCGGCGTGATCTTCGAGTTTAGCCTAAAAAACCGCGTGTCGGCGTAAAAAACGTCACTTTTGTATTTTAGTTTCAGGCTTTCGCCCTTGATCTTCAAATTTTGCACATCGATCTCTTCGAAAAAGGAGTTGATGAGCGAGATTTTTTTGCTAAATTCCAAAATTTTCTCGCTTTGCGTGCGCAGATCGGTGGAATTTTGCTCTAAATTTTGTGTATTATTTTGCGTAATTTCGAGATTTTTGATACGCAGCACGAGACTTTTATTTAACTTGAGATAAAACCCCTCAAGCTTTGCAAAGCCCACGTCCAGCTGCGAAATCGCAATACCGTGTTTTAGGCCTACCGCGCAGACTATAAAAAGTATGGTTATGCACAAAAAAAATCTAGCCAAAGTTCTAAACATCATCGCCTCATCAAAAAACTCCGCCCCAAAACCAAATCGGGCGTGCCGAAAAACTGCGCTTATAATATGAAATTTATTCAAAATTTTGGCTTATTTGCCTATAATTTCAGCTAAATTTTGAAAGGAACGCATGAAATTCTTTATAAAGCTCATCAAAGCGGCGTGCATTTGTATCGAGCTTGCGGCTATCGTGCTTTTGACCGTGGGTTTTGATCTACACGAGCGCGTCGGCAACGCGGCAACCGTGCAGATAGGACAAGGCAGCTCAACGAAAATTTTATCGCAACTCTCAAAGAGCTATCCAAAATTTACGAAATTTGACGCGAGGCTGCTTTCTTTTTACGGCGGCGCAAAAACCGGCGAGCTGGAGCTTAGCGGCGAAAATTTGCCCAAATATCAATTTTTATATGAGCTAAGCGTCGCAAAGCCCGTGATGAACGAGATTAAGCTGATCCCTGGCGAGACTACGATCGTGTTTTTAAAACAGCTGGCGAAAGATCGCGGGCTAAGCTTTAGCGAGCTTGAGCGCGAATACAACGCCACGGCGCCGTTTTACGAGGGCTTTCTGGTGCCTGAAACCTACAAAATTAGCAAAAACGAAAGCGAAAAAAATATCATTGACCACCTCATCTCAAGCGCGCAAAAATTCCACGAAGACTTGTCGCGCGAGCTTAGCGGCGACTATAACGCCTCGGCGTGGAAGCAGGTGCTGATCAAAGCCTCGGTCATTCAAAAAGAGGCCGCAAACGCAGATGAAATGCCCCTCGTAGCCTCCGTCATCAACAACCGCTTAGCCAAAAATATGCGCCTTCAGATGGACGGCACGCTGAATTACGGCGAGTTTTCGCACGTCAAGATCACTCCGCAGCGCATCCGCACCGACACCAGCCACTACAACACCTACCTCAACGACGGACTTCCAAAAGAGCCCGTGTGCGTGGTCTCTCGCGATGCGATACGCGCCGTTTTCGCGCCCGCAAAGAGCGAGTATCTGTATTTTATGCGAAACAAAAAGACCGGGCTTCACGATTTTGCGCGCACGCAAGCCGAGCACGAGCGCAACGTAAAGGCGCAAAGGTAAAATTTAAGGTCGCTTCGGCATTAAATTTTAAAAATGAGGTTTCGTCTTTAAATTTTAAAATTTAACCTCCGCAGTTATAAAAATGCGGGCTGATATTTAGGAGATAACAATGAAAATAGCGATATTCGGCGCGGGAAACATCGGTGCGGCGGTAGCAAACGATCTTATCGTAAGCGATTCTTTAAGTCAAAAGTTAGATAGCATCGTGCTTGTGGATGCGGTAGAACAGATCGCGCGCGGCAAAGCACTCGATCTTGCCCATGCAGCGGCTGTTTACGAGCGCGACCTGCGCATAAGCGGCAGCACGGAGCCTAGCGACATAGCGGACGCAGGCATCGTCGTGATCACCGCAGGGCGCGCAAGAAAGGCGGGGCAGAGCAGGGAGGAGCTGTTTGGTAGCAACGCCGCCATCGTCGCGCAATGTGCGCGAGATGCCGCAAAATACGCGCCTAGCTCTATTATCGTCGTCGTTACCAATCCGCTTGATATGATGGTTTATGCGGCGCTGCAGGCTAGCGGGTTTGCAAAAGAGCGCGTCATCGGCATGGCGGGCGAGCTAGACGGCGCGCGGCTTAAATTTGAACTCGCGCGAGCGAGCGGCAAGGAAATTTCATCGATGAGAAGCGCGATCGTGGGCCCGCATAGCGAAGAGATGATCGCGCTTAAAAACGAGCTGGGATTTGAAATTTCGGATGAAATTTTTGATCGTGCGGTGCAAAACACTAAACGCGCCGGCGCGCAGATCGGCGAGCTGCTGGGTACGTCGGCGTATTTGGCGCCCGCTGCGGGCATCGTAAAGATCATGAAATACATCCTTTTTGATACCTGCGGCACGCTCGCCTGCTGCGTCGCGGATAGATCGGGAGTGCCTTTGGGGCGCTTCGTAAGCGTCGGCAAAATGGGCGCGATAGAGAGAAATTTTGCTTACTCGGGCGAGTTTTATGAGCAGCTTGAGCGGATGCGCGAGCGGGTAGCGGAGCTGAAGTTTTAATAGGCATAGAGCGAATTCGGCGCGATGCGGAAGCGGGATTCATAGATTTAAAATTTCAAAGCGCAGGATTCTTGCGATAGAATTTTACGGCATTAAATTTCACTTTGGCAAGAAATTTAAGCTCGCAGAATTTTGCAGCGTAAAATTTAATTCACTGCGGAATTTTAAAATTTGCACAATTTTGCCCGCTGTAAAATTTTATAGATTAAAATTTTACTTTGGCTCAGAATTTTGCGTGACGTAAAATTTTTAAAAGCCACAAAATTTTAAAATTTAAACTCTGCAAAATTTAAAAACGAGAGGAATTTAATGCGATCAAAACAGACTCGCGCCGTAAAATTTCAAATTTTAAATCGCGAAGCGGGATTTAGTGCGGATTTTGATAAATTAAGGAGAAAATATGAGCGAAAATGAGAGCCAGCGCGCCGTCTGGACGGATGAGGGCCGCTGTAAGGCGTGCAACATCTGCGTAAGCGTCTGTCCTAGCGGCGCGATCGCGATGAGACAGGACGAGGGCGCCGTGCAAGGCATGATGATCGACGTGGTGGATGAGGGCGCCTGTATCGGCTGTAGGGAGTGCGAGTTGCACTGCCCTGATTTTGCGATTTTCGTCGCGCCCAAGGGCTTTAAATTTGCTCGTCTAAGCTCGCAGGCTAGAGAGATGGCTGAAAAAATCAAAAACAATAATTTTATGAAACCCAAGGACGCATAATGAGAGAGGTAATTTCCACAGGCAACGCCTTAATTGCGCGTGCGGCGATTGATTGCGGCTGTAATTTTTTCGGCGGCTACCCGATCACGCCGAGCAGCGAGATCGCGCACGAGATGAGTCGCTTGCTACCTAAAGTCGGAGGTAAATTTATCCAGATGGAGGATGAAATTTCGGGCATTTCTGTAGCTTTGGGCGCGTCTATGAGCGGTGCTAAGGCGATGACGGCAAGCTCCGGTCCTGGAATTTCGCTAAAATCAGAGCAGATTGGACTTGGCTTTATCGCTGAAATTCCGCTTTTAATCGTAAATGTTATGCGCGGAGGTCCTAGCACTGGGCTTCCTACGCGAGTGGCGCAGGGCGATATTTTGCAAGCTCGCAACCCCACTCACGGCGATTTTAAAAGCATCGCACTGTGCCCGGGCTCGCTAAAGGAGGCTTACACGCAGACCGTGCGCGCCTTCAATCTAGCCGAGCGGTTTATGACGCCGGTATTTTTGCTACTTGATGAGACGCTTGGGCATATGCAGGCTAAGGCGGTGCTGCCTGAAATTTCGGATCTAAAAATCGAGCGCAGGGCGGAATTTAAAGGTAGTCCGAAAGATTATGAGCCCTACGATGCTGCACCCGATAAGCCTGCGGTGCTAAATCCCTTTTTTAGGGGATACCACTATCACATAACGGGGCTGCATCACGGCGCAAAGGGCTTTCCAACCGAAAACGAGCAGATCGTGGATCGCTCTATAAAAAGGCTTTTTAATAAAATTTCGGCGCATGAAGATGAGATCGTACAATATGAGGAATTTATGCTAGATGACGCTGATGCTTGTATCATCGCCTACGGCAGCGTTAGCTTAGCAGCAAAAGACGCGATTTTAAAGCTACGAGGGCAAGGCGTGCGTGTGGGACTTTTTCGCCCGATCACGCTGTGGCCAAGCCCTGCGCGCGAGCTAAAGGAGTTAGGGGAGAGATTTAATAAAATTTTGATCGCCGAGCTAAATTTAGGGCAGTATCTGCTAGAGGTGCAGCGCGCTTGTTTGAGGGATGATTTTAAGACGCTTCTTAAGGCAAACGGCAGGCCGATCAGCCCTAGCGAGATTATCGAGAAAGTAAAGGAGCTTTAAATGGCGTTTGATTACGATAAATATCTAAGAACGGACAAGATGCCTACACTTTGGTGCTGGGGCTGCGGCGACGGAGTGATCTTAAAAGCGATCATCCGCGCGATTGACCGCATAGGCTGGAGTATGGACGATGTGTGCGTGGTAAGCGGTATCGGCTGTAGCGGCAGGATGTCGAGTTACATAGACTGCAATACCGTCCATACGACGCACGGACGCGCGATAGCTTATGCTACGGGTATTAAGCTTGCAAATCCAGGCAAACGCGTAATCGTAGTTACTGGCGATGGCGACGGGCTTGCGATAGGGGGCAATCACACGATCCATGGATGCCGCCGTAATATCGATCTAAATCATATCTTGGTAAATAATTTCATCTACGGGCTTACAAACTCGCAGACGAGCCCTACGACGCCGCGCGGGTTTTGGACGGTTACGGCACAATACGGCAATGTCGATCCCAGCTTTGATGCGGCGAAACTTGCGATTGCCGCTGGAGCAACTTTTGTCGGACGCGAGAGCGTGACAAATCCCGAAAAAATCGAGCGACTTCTAGCCAAGGGCTTTGAGCACGATGGTTATAGTTTTTTTGATATTTTTAGCAACTGCCACGTAAATTTGGGTCGTAAAAATAAAATGAGCGAGGCGGTGCAAATGCTAAAGTGGCTTGATTCGCGTACGATTTCCAAGGCTAAATTTGACGCTCTTAGCGAGGATGAGCGAGAGGGGCTATTTCCGCTTGGGGTTTTACATGAAGATAATGAGCATACCGAATACACAAAGGCGTATCAAAAGGTGATAGATGCCGCACAAAGCGGCGAAGCGATAAATTTTGAAGGACTAAGATGAATCAATTAAGATTTGTGGGGGTGGGCGGTCAAGGCGTAATCTTAGCGGGTGAGATTCTAGCTGCGGCAAAGATCGCGCACGGCGGCTATGGAATCAAGGCATCTACGTATACCTCTCAGGTACGTGGCGGACCTACGAAAGTGGATATTATCTTAAGCGATGAAGAAATTTTATATCCTTACGCGAGCGAGGGCGAGATCGATTTCATGCTTGCAACGGCGCAGAGTAGCTACGATGCTTTCAAAAATGGCGTGAAAAAAGACGGCGTGATCGTAATCGAGCCGAATTTAGTAGCACCGAGCGATGAGGATAGGGCAAGCTTTAAAATTTATGAAATTCCAATCATTACCATCGCAAAATACGAAGTTGGAAATGTCATCACCCAAAGTGTCGTGGCTCTAGCGATCGCAGTAGAGCTTAGCCGCTGTATGGACTCAGGGCTAGTAAAAGAGCAAATGCTCCGCTCTGTGCCTGAAAAAACCCGTGCGCTAAATGAAAAGGCGTATGATTTGGGGATGAAATATGCAAGAGAGTTTGGGTAAATTTAAAGACTCGGATAGAATTTGGGATTAAAGAATTACATAAGATATAAAGCCTTTATATGAGAATTTCAAAATTATATAGCCAACTGCTTACATTATTTTTTGATGGGTTGTACTAATTCAGATTGCCCGCCGCGACCTTTTATCTTTTCAAACTTTATAAAATTATTGCCGTTCTTTTATCCTGTAATTAATCTTATTCCAAAAGTTCTTTAGCTTTTTTCACCGGATTGCATTCATCGTCATTTAAACATGGCTTCAAACCATAGCTCATCTTGCAGGCCAATTTTTTCTTCGAAGGCTCTATCGCCGAATCGCATACCTTTTTAAGATTTACAAATGCTCTTTTTATATTGCCCGTATAGTACAAATCGTGCATCCCTGCGTTTAGGCAAAAATTTAATAATCTGGCATCGCAAGCTTTATTTAGCGCTTTTGTTGCGTCTTCATCTCTGCGCAAATATATTAATAAAATTCCCAATGCACCGCAGCTCTCAAAATTTTTTTCGTCGCATTTTGCCGATAAAGTATCTTTTAATATCGAGCAAGCTTCATAATCGCCTTTGTTCCAATCGCATTTATTCGCCAAATTCTTTAAGTTTGTATCGTTTATTGCGGCAGAGATATTAATGTCTATGTCGTTTTTTGCCAGCAAAGGCATAGATAAAAGTAGCGCTAATGATAAAATTTTTCTCATGGTTATAGTCCTTTGATAATTTCTTTGGCTTTCATTAGCGGATCGCACTTTGCATCTTTAGAGCAGTCTTCAATCTCTTTCTTTATGTTGCAAGCAAGCCTTTTATCCTCTGAAATTCCCTCTTTGCAAATTTTGTCAAAAACCTTAGCGGCTCTTTCAAGATTTCCCGTAAAAAGTATATCGTTAATGGCAAGATAGGAGCAGTAAGACATGATATTTGCTTCACATGCCTTAATCAAAGGAGCGGAGGAGAATTCGTGTTGGCCCAAATCCGTAAATATCATCCCGACGGCCCCACAGCTTTCATAATCTCCGCTATCGCACTTCTTGGATAAAATTTCGACTAGCCTCGTGCATGCACTGTATTTTCCGTCGCCGCTATCGCAAGCAATCGCTAAATCTTTTTCCTCTTTGGTTTTTAATAAATAATCCAAGCCTTCCGCTGCCGCAGCAGGGATCGCTGTAAATGCCGCTATAAACGCGAGTAGCCAAATTTTAAGATAGAATTTTTTCATCGCACCCTCCGTTTCTAGGCGGCGATTATATATTAAAATATTTTAGCGGGCTCTTAAAATTTTGCAGAGTTAAAATTTCGATCACTCACTAAATTTAGCGGCGCTATTTTTGTAAGCCGCGCCGCTTCGGGATTTAAAACGCCGCTTTTAAATTTTTAAACATCACGGTGAAATTTTAAAATTTCACCGCAAGCTTTGGGCGGCTTTAAATTTAACATACCGAGTTCTGTTAGCATCCCGAGTTTGGCTGCACCCGCGTTTCGCTGCCCGTATGGATCAGCAGAGCCTTGCCGCGTCTAAATCTGCACGGCGGATCGGCTTGCACGGATGAGTACTCCTTGCCGTTTAGCTTGTAGATGATGTTGGAGCCTTGCACCGTCTTTTGGGAGTTTTGGATCGCATCTCCGGCGACCGCGCCCATTACCGCGCCGCCCACGAGCCCTACAGTTTCGGCTAAGCGCCTGCTGCTGCTATGTTTGCCGAGCTTATGCCCGATGACCGCACCCGTAGTTCCGCCTGCGACGCCGCCTAAAATTTTACCAGTATTGCCCTCGGAGTGCTCTACGTTGATTTTGGCGGGCAGGACATCGACGATCTCGATCCGATCGCTTTGCCTCATACGGTTCGTCTCGCTCGCGTCATAAACATCTCCACCATATCGATCCTGCGGGGTCGCGCAGCCACAAAGCGCTATCGCTGCGATCAAACATAATGTGAAATTCTTCATGTTTTCTCCTTTATAATGAGCTACGAGCGGCATTATACTATGGATTTTTATACGAGTGGTTAAGCGGCGGCGTTAAAATTTACCGGCTCACTGCCGCTTAAAATTATCTGGATACGAGGCATTGTGCCGTATCTGGACGCCTTATAAAATTTTTATTTCACTCAAAATTTATCTTATTTTGTTAGAATCATTCTTATTTTTAAGGAGAGAAAATGAAAAAACTATTAGTTTACGCCACCAAAGGCGGCGACACGAAAGTCGTGAGCGAATACATCGCTTCAAAGCTCGGCTTTGAGATCAAGGAGGCCAAAGAGCTAAATGAGGAGGATTTGGCGGGCGCTAGCGCGTTTATTTTTGCGGCTTCGACGCACGGCGACGGACAGATCCAGGCTAAATTTGACGACAAATTGGAGCTTTTGAATAAAACTGATTTTGACGGACGCAAGGTCGCGCTCATAGGCGTCGGTAACGTCGAGCGCCACGGCAGCGATTTTTGCAGCGGTATGAGTGCGTTTTTGCCAGTGCTTAAAAAGGCCGATCTCATCGGCGCTTGGGGCGCGGAGGGCTATAAATTTAAACATTCGCGCGCCTTCATAAACGGCAAATTTGTAGGTCTTACGATCGATTTTAAGGGTGACGAGCACTGGCAGGCGAGGACCGATAAATGGATCGCTGCGGTTAAAGGCGAGTTTTAAATATTTCAGCTTTTGCGCGACCGAGCGAGCTCTGGGCTCATCGAGCCTAAAGCTCGTTAAATTTCCCCATTAAATTTCACGCTTTGCTTGAAAGCGGCGCCCTCTTAAATTTTTACTCGTTGCGCTGTTAGAATTTCCACCGCATCCAAGCTTCACCAGCTCATGCTGCTAAAATTTTATCGCTAGCGGAGGCTGTAAATTCCAACTTGCCGCGTAGATTACTATAAACATCGCAAAAATTTAATTTGCGATGTTTTGTTTATGCACTATAATTTCCGCCCACAGCGCCAGTGTAGCACCTGCGCATTAAAATTCTAATCTCATATTAAAATTTTACTTACGCGTCAAAATTACGCTCGCGGCACCTATGTATCGCCCGCACGTTAAAATTTCACGCTCCGCTTGAAAGCGGAGCCTCCGCATTAAAATTTTAAAATTTTTAGTTCAAAAAGTCGCTGCGTTTTACAAGTCGTGCCGCTTAAAATCGCGCGGATAGGATGAAATTTTATCCTCCCAAGCCTCAATTCTACTCGTGCGGCGGTCAATTTAATACGGCAAATTAATTTAATGCGATCGATTTATAAAATCGCCGCCCGAACTTCAAATATCAGCGCCGCATTAGAAAAGTTATTTTATAATAACCGCATATCAAAATTTAAGGCGATCTATGAAAAGGCTTCTATTTTTCGTCGTTTTTGCGCTGGCCGCTCTCGCCGCGGCGATCTACTTCAATCTCGATAGGCGCGAAGAGGTCGCGCACAAGGCCTACGGCATCATCGATATCAGGCAGAGTTCGCTTAGCTTCGAGCGCAGCGGTCGCATTAGCGCACTTTATCGCGACGAGGGCGATTTCGTGCAGGCTGGCGACGTTTTGGCGGCTCTGGATACGGCGGATCTGAGTTTTCAAAGACAGGTTCAGATCGCGAGATGCGACGGGCTTAAATTTAGCTTGCAAAAGCTGCAAAGCGGCTTTCGTAGCGAGGAGATCGATATGGCGGCGGCGAACGTAAGCGCGCTGCAAAACGCTCTACAGCTCGCTACTTTGACGAACGAGCGCCTCAAGAGCCTAGGCAAAAGCAACTCCGCGTCCAAGCAGCAGATCGACGAGGCGTTTTACTCGATGAAGCGCACGCAAGCCCAGCTGCAAAGCGCGCAGGCCAATCTGCGCCAGCTTCAAAGCGGCTACCGCGGCGAGGATGTCGGCGTCGCCCGCGCAAATTTGGCAAGCTGCGAGGAAAATTTGAAATATCTGAATTACCAAATCGAGACGCAAAGCGTGCTAAAAGCGCCCTTTAGTGGGCAGATCAGAGCGCGCCTTAAGGAGCTTGGCGACATCAGCATGCCAAGCGTGGGCGTTTTTGAGCTCAGCGAAGTAAAAAACAAACGCGCGAAATTTTATCTAAGCGAAAACCAGCTCCGCTTCCTGCGTGCCGGGCAGAGCGTGCGGATCATCGCCGCGGATGGCTCTAGCGCGAGCGCAAAGGTCGCCTACGTGAGCCAAACCGCGATGTATACGCCGCGCACGGTGCAGACCGAGGAGCTGCGCGCAGATCTCGTGTGGGAGGCGCGCGCTGATTTCAGCGACGAGGATGGCAGCTTTCGCCTAGGACAGCCGATCAGCGTGGAATTTTAACGGGCGAGCACTGCGCGCGAAATTTTAATGCACGAGTGAAATTTTAGCACGCGGGCAGCACTTCGGACACTGCGGGCGAAATTTGGATAGCCAAGCTTGCCGAGCGGTAAATTTTACGTAATATCGCGCGAGCCGTGCGTGCGGCGTGGGCCTGATGAAATTTTAAAAGCGCGCTTCGAGGTGAAATTTTAACGCCGCCTGTTCGGCAGAGCAGGGCGATGAAATTGCACCGCGCCTAAAATACATCGTCTCGGCGGCGATAAAATGCTGCGCACCTAGAACGAGGTCGTACAAAGGCGAAAGGCGGCGCAGAATTTATCGCATGAGTTTTGCGCGAGCAGGCAGGGCTTTGGGTAAAAGATCGGATTCTGCAGCGCGGCGAGTAAAATTTGCCGAGATTTTGGCGCAAAACAGTGCGGGTTAAATTTTAAAATTTACGGCTCGGTGGAGAATAGGTAAAAGCCGGGCGGTATAATGGCAACGAGCTTTATTTCTAGCAGGCGTTTTGCGATAAACAAACGGCGATTGAACCGAGCGCGGGCGAAGTAAATTTCGCTACGAAACAAGCGGCGCGATAAAATACCGATTGTGCGCGGCGGTGAAATTTTACTCCAAAGGCGCGGTAGCTGAGTCGGCACTATGTAAAGAAAGCCGAAACTAGGTATAAAATTTCGCCAAAAGGCGCGGCGGCGGTAAAATTTCATCGCGAGAGGCGCGGCGCAGATAGAGAGCTCGGTGCTTATGGAGCGTCAGGTGTCTAAAACTCGCTTTCATCTGTGTTTTGAAGCGAATTTATCGCGGGTACTCGCGGGCTGCTTCATGTTTTGGAGACCGCCCCGTCCATGCGCGTTGTGTGCGCATCGTTAGCGGCGCGGCTAGCCGATGCGATATGCACACGCTCAAGACGGATCGGGCGGCGCACGGAATATTCGGCGCGAGCCGTAAGCAACGCTGATCGTGCAGGCACGCAAAATTCGAGCGGGCGATTGCATGGCGCCCAGGCGCGGTAGAGCTTGGTTTCGCGCGCTTGCGGTAGGTTGCGTCGAATTTATTATGCGAGGTTTGGGCGAAATTGTTCGACGCGCGTTGCTAAATTTAAAGCGCGCGACGGTTGTAAAACCAAGATGCCGCGGCTGTCACAAAACTAAGACGCTGTAGCGGCCGCAAAACCACGACGTCTCGGCGGCTATAGAAGCAAGGCGTCGCGACAAAAAGCGCTTTTCGGCGTGCATAGGTCTCGTTCGTCGCGATAAGCGACGGGCGAGTAAATAAAATTTGGAGCTAGGCTTGGATCTACTAAATATCGTAAATTTAAAGAAATTTTACCTGCGCGAAGATCGCAGCAAAAACGTCGTTTTTGAAAATTTCGATCTGCGAATCGGCGACGCGCCGCGGCTCATCAGCCTCACGGGCCCCGACGGCGCGGGCAAATCCACGCTTTTAAAGCTCATATGCGGCATCATCGCGCCCGATTGCGGCGAGATAAAATTCGCAGGCTTCACTCCTAGTGGCGAAAATAAAGAATTCGTCCGCGCAAACGGCTATATGTCGCAGAGCTTGGGGCTTTACGAGGAGCTTAGCGTCTGGCAAAATTTAAACATCTTCGCAGGCCTAAAAGGGCTTGATCTAAAAGGCGGCGAGGAGTATCTGCGCGGGCTTTTACGCCGCGTGGGGCTTTTAAAATTCAAAGATTACGCCGTGGATTCGCTCTCCGGCGGGATGAAACAAAAGCTTGGCGTCGCCTGCGCTATCGCAGCTCGTCCGCGGCTTTTGGTACTCGATGAGCCCACCGTCGGCGTCGATCCGCTCTCGCGCAGGGAGCTGTGGGCGATCGTGCGCGAGTATCTGGATCAAAGCGGCGCAAAATGCATATTTTCGACGGCGTATTTCGACGAGGCGGCGGATGCCGATCTGACGCTGATCTTACTCGGCGGCAAGATCATAGCGCAGGAGCGTGCCGCAAAGATCACCGCCGCGCTGCGGGACCGCACCTTTCGCATATGCAGCGAGGATTATCAGAGCCTAGCGCGCCGCTTAATGTTTAAGACGCAAAGATTTTTAAAAAACTCCCCGCTCATCGACATCTGCCCCAGAGACGGCAGCGTCGATCTGCTAAGCGAAGAGCCGATAAGCCTGCGCGATCTACAGGAGTTTTTAAACGCGAGCCTAGAGGGTGACGGTGAAAATACAGAGCGCGAAAACGGAAGCGCTAAATTTAAACTCAGCCCGCGCGAGGCGAGCCTAGAGGATGCGTATATTTTTTTAAACAAAGCAGAGATCGGCGCGGCAAACTTCGGCTACGAAAAAAAGAGCTTCGATGCGGCTCAAACCGTCATCAAAGTGCGCGACGTGAGTAAAAAATTCGGCTCATTCACCGCCGTGGAAAATACGAGTTTCGAGGTCAAAAAGGGCGAGATTTTCGGCCTTCTGGGTCCAAACGGCGCGGGCAAGACGACGACCTTTCGCATGATCTGCGCGCTTTTGGGGATGAGTGGGGGCGAGATCTCGGTCATGGGAGAGGATCTGCGCTACGCCAAATCATCGATTAGATCGCGCATCGGCTATGTCTCGCAAAAATTTTCGCTTTATAAAAAGCTAAGCTGCTATCAAAATTTAGAGTATTTCGGCCGCAGCTACGGCATCGGCGGCATGGCGCTGAAGCGGCGTATAGAGGAGCTTTTGAGCGAGTTTGGCTTGCAGCGACTGCGAAACGAGACATGGCAAAACCTGCCGTTCGGCGCGGGGCGCAACCTCAGCATGGCATGCGCGCTTATCCACCGCCCCGAGATTTTGTTTCTTGATGAGGCCACCAGCGGCGCCGATCCGCTCTCGCGCAGGCTCTTTTGGAACCGCATAAATGCGCTCGCGCGCACCGGCGTGAGCGTGGTCGTGACGACGCATTTTATGGAGGAGGCGGAGTATTGCGATCGGTTTTTGATCCAAGATCGCGGCAAAATCCTAGCGCTAGGCAGCCCCGACGAGGTCTGCGTGCAAGACGGGCGGCGGCTTAGCGTGCAACAGGCCTTCATAAACGAGGTGCAAAAATTTAGAAGCGAGGCGGGCGATGAGGGCTTTTGATCTAAATTTTACGCGAGCGGCGAGGATTTTTGATCCAAATTTTATGCGAGCCGGGCGAAAAGCTGCGCGCCCGCGCGATAAAATTTTAAGCGGCGCAAGGGTCTTGCGGGGCCATGAAATTTTAAACGGCGGCGGAATTTTGAGCGACCGGGCTTTGGGTGTCGGTGAAATTCTAAGCGGCGGCGGGATTTTTAGCAGCGGCGAAATTTGGAGCGATAGTAAAATTTTAAATGTCGGTGAAATTTTAAGAGATTGCGAAATTTCAAGCGGTAGTGGAATTTTGAATGAGACGTCGCGCAGCAGGACACGGCGCGGATTTTGTAGATGGGTATTGCGCGAGCTCCGCGCTGAAGCGAGCCCGCTTCGTCTGCGCCGTAAATTTCAAAGCGCGAGCGGCTCGCAAATAGATCATAAATTCAAAAGAGCGACCGCTCTGCAAACAGATCGCAAATTTAAAATGGCGGTCAGTCTGCAAACAGCTTGTAAATTTAAAGCCTCAATGCAAAAATTTCATCGCGGATTTTGCGCCGCTACGGAGCTTTTACGTCAGAAATTCCGCAGCGAGACCGTGCCGCGCAACCGCTTAAAATTTCAAAGCCCGCCGTATGTGCTCGCGCGATTAAAATTTCAGGGCGCGATGAGTAAAATGTGCGCAGGCAGTCCGTCTGTGCCGTTAAAATTTCAAATCTCGGTTGCCGCGCTTTTGCAATTAAAATTTAGGGGCGTGCTAAATGCGATCACGCGGCTAAAATTTCAAAGCGCGGCAGTCGCCGAATTTGCGCGATCAAAATTTAGAGGCTCGCCGCGAGCGGCGCAGTGCCGCAAAATCCGAGCACAGGGGCAGGGTGGATGAATTTTACCTTTTTAAAAATCCTCATAAAAAAGGAGTTTGCGCAGATCGCAAAGGACCGATCGGCGCTCGTGATCGCGTTTTTGATGCCGCTAATTTTGGTCGTGATCTACGGATACGCGATGCGGATGGACATAAAGCCCGTCAAGGTGGGCTTCGTAAGCGATCTGGGCTCCAAAATCGAGCGGGATCTGCTCGGCGGATTTTTGGGCTCAAAATACCTACAAACCCGCGTCTATATGGACTTAGAGAGCGCGAGGAGAGATTTTAAGGCGCACGAGATCGAGAGCATTTTGTATTTTGATCCGCTCTTTGCGGCTAAATTTCAAAACACCTTGAGCGGGCTCGGCGGCGCGGGCGGCGGCGTAAATTTAAACCTCTCTATCGACGAAAGCTCCTTCGCAGGCGGCGCAAGCGATATTCAAAATATTAGCAGCAGCAAAAATGTCCGTCCGCTTGAGGACGTCAGCACGGGCACCGGCACGGAAAGCGGGATGAACACCTCTGCGGGCGGTACCGGCGCAAGCGGCGAGAGTTTGCACTGCAACGGCGCGGAAGCGGGCGGCAACGTAAATTCTTTTGGCGGCGCCAACGCAAATTCTAACAGCGCGACTGTAAATTCTAGCGGCGGTAGTATAGGTACGACTGCGAATTTCGCCGGCGCAAATTCTCGCAGTAACGATACGGGCGGTATGAGCGCAAATTTCAGTAGCAGCGCAAGCGACATAGGCGCAAATCAAGGCAGCGTAAATTTAATCGGCGGCGCAGGCGATACAAATGCTGGTTTTATCGGCGCAAGCGATATCCAAAATACTAGCGGCGGCATCAATGCGAGCCCCTCCGCTAACGGCGCAGGCGACGCTGCAAATAACGGCGGCGGAGTAAGCGGTGCAGGCGGCGCGAGCAACCCAGACAAAGACGGCGCCGAAATTTTTCTTATCCAAAACGCCACGCAGTCGCAGCTTGCGCTTCTTAGCTACGTTTACGTTGCAGGCGTAATCGAGCAGGTTTTGGCGCAAGATTACGGCTTTTTAAACGCAAATTTAAGCGCCGCCGCAAGGCCCGTCAGCGTGAATTATCGCAGCTGGTTCAACGAAGCCAACGAATCGACGTGGTATCTCGTATCTGCCGAGTACGTGGGGATTTTGGGGCTCATCTGCCTGTTTATGGTCGCGGTCGTGATCTCGCGCGAATGGGACCGCGGCACGATCGCCTCGCTTTACAACTCCAATGCAAGCGCGCTTGAGATCGTCACTGCCAAGGTCGGCGCGTATTATTTCCTGGCGCTTTTGGGCGGCGCGATGACGCTCGTTTACGGGCAGGTGCTTTTGGGCATCCCGATCCGCGGCAGCGTGGCGATGCTGCTGGCGACGCTGTGCGTATTCGTGCTGGAGATGACCTGCCTAGGCATGCTGATCTCGGCGATCTGCAAAAATCAATTCCTAGCGCAGGAATACGCCATCGTCATCGGCTACCTGCCCGTGACGCTGCTTAGCGGCATGATCTTCGATCTGCGCGGACTGCCCGCGGCGGTCAACTTCATCGGGCACCTGCTGCCGCCCACATACGCGGTCGAATCCTTTCGCATCTGCTTCCTCTCGGGCGGACAGAGCGCGACGCTGTGGGTAAACCTCGCCATTCAGGCGCTCGGAGCGGTTTTGTTTTTCAGCTTGTGCGTGCTTAGCGTAAAAAGGGGCGCACGATGAAATTTTTATTTTTGCCTTACGCTTGCGCGGAGAAATTTCGTGCCGCAAAAATCGGCGCAATTAACGTTTCGCTTTCGCCCAAGGCATCGATGGCAGAATTTCACGCCGCCAAAAGAGAGGACGCAATGAAAATTTTAGAATTTTTGCGCAAGCAAACGGAGCGTGGGCTTGAAATTTTAAAATTACTTAGCGCGAGGTATTTTGGCTCGCATAAACAGGCAGCGGAGTTTTTGAAATTTACGCCCGAGCCGCCGCGTAATAGATCTAAAATTTTAAATTTTACGCCTAAACTGCGCAATCGGTTTGGAATTTTAAAGTTTATACGCACTTCAGCGCGTCTTGCGGACACAGCGCAAAATTTTATATCGCAGCGTGGGTTTGAAATTTTAAAACTTATTTGCGAGCTACCGTCTACTCTACGTCGTGTTTTGCCGAGCGCAGATGTAGCCGAAGCAGGGCGCGCGGCACGGCTTATTTCGCAGCATACGCACGATGCGACAGAAAAACGGCGCGCGGTTAAGATTAATCAATATTTGAATTCTGCGTGGCGCCGCATAGCGCTTCGTAGTGCAGCTACACGGCACGGCTACGAAGTAGGGCGCGCAGAAAAGCTTAGCAAATTTGACCTCACGGGCGCACTTTTAAATTTTAAATCGCGCTTTACGATGCAGCTTTGCAGCGCGATTACACGGCGTAACTACGAAGCGTGGCGTAGCGAAATTTACGCCGTTTGCTTGCATAAGTACCCCGCTTTGATTCGAGCCGCAAGCGGTAAAATTTCGCGCTATGAAGTAGGGCAAGCGACGAACGCTTCGCTTTCACGGGGAGTGCAAAGAATGAAATTTTGCACCCAAAAGAGGCATGCGATAAAATTTTTAAAATTTCTAGGCGCGAGACGCTTCGGCTTGCAAGCGGCGGTTGGGCGCGGGTTTGAAATTTTAAAATTTAGCGCCGCAGAGCGCTTAAAACGCCGCTTCGAGCCGCAAAAGCAAGAGGCAGAGCTTTTAAATTCTAGCTCCTTGCCGCCGCGTAAATTTAAACTCGCACTTTTAAAATTTACGCCCGAGGTGCCGCGCAATAGATCTGAAATTTTAAATTTCATGTTCGCATCGTATAAGCTCAAGCTCACGCTGCGGAAATTTACGCTCGCACCGCGTAAATTTAAACCAGCGCCCGCGGTGCGTTTAAATTTCGCTTTAAATTCCGCGCCGCGAGCTCGCGCCGCTAAATTTGAACATGGCGTTAAATTTAAAGGTGCTGCTAAATTTAAAAGGGGTGCGCGATGAACGCTCTGCGAAAATCTCTGCTTCGAATTCGCGCGCTGATAAAAAAGGAATTTTTGGCGATGTTTCGCGACAAGGGCACGCGCATGGTGCTTATCGTGCCGGTGCTGGTGCAGGCTATCATATTCGGCTACGGCGCGAATTTCACCCCCGAGCAGGTGCGCTACGCGATTTTGGACGACGCCCGCGATGCGACGTCCACCGCGCTGGTACAGAGCATCGCCGCTACGCCGATGTTTAAAACAGATCTCGGCTGCAAAGACCTAACCTGCCTGCGCCGCGCGGTAAGCGAGGGAGAGGCGATCATCGGGATCTATTTCGGCAGCGATTTTAAGGATACGCACGAGCTTTTGATCATCGCGGATTCGCGCAATACGACCTTGGCAAACACCGTCATCGGCTTCGTGCAGGCCATAGCGGGGGAATACAACGCGCAGCATTTCATCAATTTAATCAGCATAAATCCGCGCTATGTTTTTAACGAAAACACGATCACGCGCTACACGATCATGACGGGGATGATTTTGGGGCTTTCGATGATTCAGGTGCTGATGCTATCGGCATTTAGCGTCTCTCGCGAGCGCGAGGAGGGGAGCTTTGATATGATGCTGATGACGCCTGCAAACCCGCTTGAGATGCTAATCGGCAAAGCAGTGCCGCCCGTGCTGATCGCGATCGCGCAGGGGCTCGCGCTGTTTTTGATCTGCGTATTTTACTTTGAAATTCCTTTTCGAGGGCGCTTTGCGGATCTTTTTGCGATTATCGCGATCTTTAGCGCCTGCAACGTAGGCATCGGCCTCGTGATCTCGACCGTCTGCAAGACCTCGCTACAATCGGTCGTGAGCTCGTTTTTGTTCCTGCTGCCGTGCATTATGATAAGCGGGCTGATAACGCCTGCGGACGCGATGCCGCGGTGGTTTTACTACATCGCGCACCTAGATCCGATGTATTATGCCAACAACTGTATGTGGCGGATCTATCTGGAGGGCGCGAGCCTCGGCGAGCTGTGGCATCTCATCGTGCCGCTGCTGCTGATCGGGCTTGGCACGTTGAGCTTTGCGGCGTCGCTTTTTAGAAATAAGCTGGATTAGGGATTTAGATCGGAATTTTAGTTTAGAATTTTGGCTGGAATTTCGGCTTGGATTTTGCTTCGTAGGAATTTTTGGATTGAACCTCTGCTTAAAATTTTAAATTGATCGCGGAATTTCGGCTTGGAATTTTGCCCTAAATTTTGCGCGTCGTAGCGGATAAAATTAAATCAAAATTCCGCGTTTCCGCCCGATGCGCCGCGCGTCGCGATAAAATTCCGCACCTTAAATTTTAAAAATTTTACGAAATTCCATCTTGCGAGTAGAGTTAGAATTTAAATCCGGGGTTGCCCGGGCGTCTTGCGGCGGTCGTATCATCTGCGCTCACTTTGGAAGCAGGCATTTTTGCGGTATCTGCGCTCGCCTTGGAAGCGGGCTTTTTCGCATCGTCCGCGTCCGATTTCTTAAAAGTGGCGAGTTTGCTGTAAATGCTCAGTTTTTCGCCGTCCGCGCCTAGCTTGGCGCCGTCAAGCTCGCTAGAATTTTCCGCGCCGCACAACCTTGCGGGGTTGAATTTTATCCACGCTATGATTAGCAAAATGCCCGAAAACGCCGTTACCAGCGACGCTGCGATTAGATACGGCAGAGCGAGGATTACGCCTATTTTAGCTAGCGCGCCCAATACCGCTTCGCAGAGCCATGCCACGGACACCACTATGCCGTAGATTTTAAATAAATCCACGCCGCTAAGTGTGGCTAGGCGGCAGTTTAATACGCCCCAGATTATCACCGCTGCGCACGTCGAAAGGACGTAGAGCAGGGTGTAGAGCAGACCTAGCATCGCGCCCTCTTTTAGCGCTACTACCATGGCGCAGTAGCACAAAATCGCGACGATTGGGATGCTTTCTATCAGCCTATAGGTCTTAACGAAGCGCGCGCCTAGCGCCTTTTCTAGGCAAACGAAGCAGTCGTAAAATATCGCTAGCGTCGCTAGTAGCGCTAAAACTCTAAAAATCGCGACCGCGTCCTCGTCTATGCTGCTTACGCCCACCGTGCCGCTTACGCCGATGCCTAGCAAAATCACGGCACCTAAAACTCCGCGGAATTTCGCCTTGCGAAGCAGATCTTGCTTTGAAATTTCTTTCATTTTTATCCTTTGAATTTTCTAAATTTACGCGCTATCTTGTGGCTTTGCTGCGTGTGGCGACGCTGTGCCGGATGGCGTGGCTTTTGGACGTTGCTGCGGTTTAGACTTGCAAAAGCGCGCGGTCGCTACAAAACGAAAGCGCTTCGGCTTAGGCGAGCTTTTCTATCTTGCTCCAAGCTAACAGATGCACGATGCTAGTTATCACAAGAGCGATGAACGGCAAAAATTCCTTAAACGATGTGATGACTAAAGCCGCAACCGAATCGTCAGTTTGCGGCTTGGAGGTAGCCAAACCGAAGGGCCCTGCGCCACATAGCCAATTTAGCGCGAAAAACCCCACGCAGAGCCATACATAGATGCGAAAGGCGCTCACGCCGCTTACTCGCGCCAAAGAGAAATTTATGCGAAGCCACGCTACGATTATGTAGATTGCGGCTGCGGGCACCGCTAAATTCCATATAGTCTCTCCTGTTGTCTCTCTAACCATCTCTTCTCTACAAGAACTTATCGGATGAAATAATGAAAACACCGAGATGCAGATGAAAACAATTATGCAGTTGCGGTAAAGCGCCGCCGCTTTTATCCCGCTAAGAGCTGAAATTTTGCTGAGCGCTCTTAACCTATAAATCACCGAGAAGCAAATAAAAGCGATAAAAATTCCACCTATGATCACGATATTATATGGATACCCCGGTATGCCCTCAAAAACAAAGTCTATCGCCATCAAAACCACCGGTAACGCCGCTAAAAATAGATCAATGCCAGTGCTGATTATCCCATTTTTTCTTGCTTGAGATACGATATCTTGCATAATAAGCCTTTTTAAAATTTATCCTGAAGTGTAAAACGCTAATCAAACCGGAAAGAGCGAAATTTCATCGTGATGAGAGGTTCGCGAAATTTCAAACCTCCGCGCTTATCTTTTCTATCTTACTCCAGGCTAGCAGGTGCACGATGCTGGTTATTACGAGAGCAACAAACGGCAGGAGCATTTTGGATAACACGACGACGATAACCAAAGCAGAAGCCGGCTCGGCGCCCGTCTGCAACTTATAGGCGAATAAACCGTAGAGCGCTACGTTGCATAGTATATTTAACACGAAAAGTCCCACGCAGAGCCACACATAAGTCCGAAAGGTACTTACGCCGCTTACGCGCGCCAAAGAAAAATTTATGCGAAACCATGCGACGATTATGTAAATAACGCCTGCGAAAAGCGCTAGTCCAAATATCGCCGCAAATGGATTATCACTCTGCCCGCCGTCTGCGTCAGGCTCCCTCGGATAAAGGTAATTGAGCACGAGCGCTAGCGCAAAAAAGCAGACGCAGATTATTATGCAGTTGCGATAAAGCGTCGCTGCTTTTATGCCGCTAAGCGCTGAAATTTTTCGGAGTGCCTGCAATCTGAAAAATGCCGAAACACAAATAAAAGCGATCAAAATTCCGCTAGCGATATAATTTATCATCTCGTCGTCAAGGCGCCATGGCTCGCTGAAAGAGGCATAGCCTACTACGATAAAAACCACGGGTAGCGCCGCTAAAAATAGATCAATACCGGTGCTGATCATCCCCTCTTTTCTTGCCTGAGATACAATGAATTGCATATATAAACCCTTTTTAAAAATTTGACCCGAAGTATATATAAACAAGCATAAAATATAAATTAAACCGACAAGATCGAAATTCTATCGCGACAAGATATTTGCGAAATTCTAAACGTTTGCGCTTATCTTTTCTATCTTGCTCCAGGCTAGCAGATGCACGATGCTAGTTATTGTGAGGGTTATGGGGAATATCAAATGGTATAGTGCATTTAACGGAAAAAGGATGACGCAGAGCCACACATATATCTCAAAGATCCCCACGCCGCTTACGCGTGCTAGAGCAAAATTTATGCAAAACCACGCTACGATTATGTAGATTGCGCCTGCAAACGCTATCAAAATGCACAATATCATTGCCAAATGCTTGTGTGAGATCGATAAAGGAATCGATAAAAAGATGCTTGTTATGGCAATGACACAGATGCAGACAATTACGCAGTTGCGGTAAAGTGCCGCCGCCCTTATGCCGCTAAGCATTGAAATTTTGCGGAGCGCTCTTAGCCTGAAAAATACCGAAACACACAAAAGAGCAAAAATAATTCCGCCAGTGATATAGGTAGCCGTCTTGTTGGTGCTAAGCCCTAGCATGCCGTTAATAGCAATATCTAGCGCAACTAAAGTCGCAGGCACTGCCGCTAAAAACAGATCGATGCCGGTGCTGATCATCCCCTCTTTTCTTGCCTGAGATACGAGATCTTGCATAATAAGCCTTTTTAAAATTTATCCCGAAGTATACATAAATCGATGTAAAGCAGGAATTAAATAGCTAAATTTAAAATTTCAAAATTTCGTCGGGCAAGCTTGTAAACTACGGAATTTCAGAATTTCAGGAATCCTACCAGAGCGAGAATAAAATTCCGTCGCGGGATTTTAAAACGGAATTCCACCTATGGATTTGCGGGGTAGAATTCCGCTATGAAATTTTAAAATCTCAAGCGATAGCATACTTTCATAGCACGCTTTGAAAGTCAGCAAGCCGCAGAAAATTCCGCTATGAGATTTCTGATCGGAATTCCCCGCGGCAAAATTTCACTATGGAATTTAGACTGGAATTCTATGGCAAAACCTCGATATAAAATTTTAATAAGAATTTCAAGACGGCATTTCAAGACAAAATTTCGCGATTTAAATTTCGCTCAAGATAAAATCCCGCGATTTAAAATTTTGCGGCGATTGATGAGTTGCTTTGTCGTGCCAATCGCGCCGCTACTTCACCTGCGCGCTGAAAATTTGCGTGATGCTGGGGATTTGCTCGCCCGCAACATCAAATTCCGCCGTTTTGATCTGCACGCCGTAGAGCGAGCTAAGCGCGGCTTCGGTTAAAATTTCGTTGCTTGCGCCGTAGTTGTAGCTAAGATCATTTCGCAAGATCAGTGTGCGATCGGCGACTGCGAGGGCGTGGTTAGGCTGGTGGGTGGTAAAAACTATGCTCGCATCGCTATTTGAGCGCAGATTTGCGATGAGGCTTAGCACGCGGTCTTGGTTTTTTATATCAAGCGCGCTGGCAGGCTCGTCCAAAAACAGAATTTCGCTCCTGCTCGCGATCGCTCTGGCAAAGAGCACGAGCTGCCTCTGCCCGCCGCTAAGGGCGTTAAAGCTGCGCTTTTGCAGATGGGCGACGCCTAGCGTATCCAGAGCGTCAAGACAGATTTGAATATCCTTTTTGCCCGGTTTTGAAAAGAGCGAGATATCACGTACTCGCCCCATCAGTACGATGTCAAGCACGCTGTAATCAAACGCGACGTTAAAGCTCTGCGGCAAGAAAGCAAATTTTGCCTTGCGCACGATCTCGCCTTCTTTAGGCTGCAAAATCCCCATCATACACGACATTAGCGTACTTTTGCCTTGCCCGTTTAAGCCCAAAATCGCTAATGTTTGAGAGCTGGAAAGCTCGAAGCTTAAGTTGCGAAAGCAGAATTTTTCCGCCTCGTAGTAAAAGCCAGCGTTTTTTACCTCAATTAGATTTTGCATTTTTGGCGCTCCTTTTTAGAAGTAGGGCAAAGATCGGGCTTCCGATGAGAGCGGATAGAATTCCTAAAGGAATTTCGGCGCTACTTAGCGAGCGAGATAGATCGTCGATTGCCAGCATAAAGATCGCTCCTGCGATGAAGCAGGCAGGCATTAGCTTCACGTGGTCGCTGCCCGCGATGAGCCTGGTGGCGTGCGGCACTACAAGACCTACCCAGCCGATATTTCCGCTGACGCTAACTTGTACGGCGATCAGAGCGGTGCAAAGCGCCAGGATCGTGCAGCGCAGAAACTTAACATCCACGCCCAGCACGCGCAAATCATCATCATTTAGGCTGAGTAGATTAAACCGCCATCTCAGCGCGATTAAGACTGCAGAAGCGGGCAGGGCGATCGCGCACATCAAAATTACTTTATCATATCCTGCGCTTACGAAGCTTCCTAGTAGCCAAAAGACGATATTAGGCAGCACTTCCTCATCGTCTGCCAGATACTGCACCAAGCTCGTAAGTGCGGCAAATACGCCGTTAATGACTATACCTGCTAAAATGAGTGAGAAAATATCAGCGCGTGCTACGAATTTTGCCAAAAGATAGAGCAAAAATAGCGCCGCAAGCCCGAAGCAAAATGCAAAACCCGCAAGCCATAAGCCGCTCAATCCTAGCAAGATACAAAGCGCGCCGCCGAATGCCGCTGCGGTGCTAACACCTACGATGTGCGGGCCAACGAGCGGGTTTTTAAATACCGCCTGTAAGCTCAAACCCGCGATAGCAAGCGCTCCACCGCAAAGGCTGGAGAGTAGAATGCGCGGAATTCTAACATCCATCATCACACTTTTGGCGGCTTCATCGCCGCCTCCGCTAAAGAGAATTTTAAAAATTTCTTCTAACGGTATATGAAACTGCCCACTAGCGAGCGAGATTAGCGCCAGCACTACCCAAAAAAGAAGCAGGATTACGTTTAGCATTATTTTTGATATTTGACGCGGTAAAATTTCTCGTAGAATTCCTCTACTTTTTTATCAAAGTTTGCGTCCTTAAAATTTTGCGGATAAAGTTTCATAGCAAGCCATTCCTCACCAAGCGCCATTGCTTCGGCAGTCGGATGACCCCATGCTTTAACGAATTCGGGCATTAGATAAATTCTATCCTCTTTCACGGCGCTAAGACCTTTTAGCGCAGGGTTTGCCTTAAGTTCGGCAGGTACTTGAGGATAGCGGTTTTGCACTAAGATAATCTGCGGATTCCATGCTAAAATTTGCTCTGGCGAAACCTGCTTGTAGCCCTTTATATCTGCAGCGGCGACATTCGTCGCACCCGCTCTTGCTAACATTACGCCAGTATATTTGCCGCTACCGTAAGTCGTAAGATCGGGATTTGCCATATAAACTCTAGGTCTTTTATCTACAATAAAATTACTAAATTTGGCATTTAAATCAGCTTGCGATTTTTTAACGAAATCTATTAGTTCAGCGGCATCCTTTTCGTGATTGCTTAGTTCGCCTAGAATTTTAACCCCCTCGTAAAAGCCCTCATCGTAAGCAGCGAAGCTATCGCGCTCATCTTTAAAGGTCGGATTTAGCTTAGCTTTTTCCTCTTGTGCAGAGCTGAAAAATGAAATACCTACGACTGGGATTTTCAACTCCTCCATTTTAGCGATATATTCTTTAGGGAAGTAGTTTACCACTACGACCGCATCGGGCTTTAGACTAAGCAGAGCTTCGTAATTGACATCTTTGATATCGCCCGGATTAGGTAGGTTTTTAAAACTCGGTGCCAAACGATTATACTCTTTGCCTAGGCGCTGCTCCCAGCTTTTTAGGATGCCTACGACCTTATCTTGGGCGTTGATTTCGTTTAAGACATTGAGTGCTTCGTGGTGTAGCACGACGATACGATTTACTTGATCCGGGATTGTGACCTTACGACCGAGCTGATCGGTAATCGTGCGATCTGCAAAAGCCGGGCCAGCGCAAAGCACTGTACCAAGAAGGATTGAGTGAAGTTTAAGCATTTTTTCTCCTTGAAAATTCCGCAAAATATGCGGGATTAGAATAGCGGAATTATAGCCGATTGGCATAAAATCCAGATAAATTTTTATATAAATTTGATTTTGTCGTGGGGGATTTCAAATATTTTTGCAAGGCGGAATTTTGCGATTTTACGCAGAATTTTGCTAGTAAAAATTTTTACCCGTCTCCTCTAGGCTAACCGGATACTGCCCGGTACCAAGCGAAACTGCAAATAGCACGACCCAGAGCAGCAGTAGGGCGGAAAATTTCATTTATAGCTCGTGCGGTAGAATTTTTGATAAAATTCCTCCAATTTTTTGTCAAATTCCGCCTCGTCAAAGTGCGTCGGATAGAGCTTCATCGCTAGCCACCACTCGCGCCAAACGCCATGGCTTCAGCAGTCGGATAACCCCACGCTTTGGCGTATTGCGGCATCATGTAAATTTTATCCTCTTTGACCGCGCTCAAATTTGTAAGCTGGGGGTTTGATTTAAGCTCGGCGGGCACCTGCGAGTAGCGATCTTGCACGAAGATCATCTGCGGCGCCCACGCTAAAATTTGCTCTGCGGATACCTGCTTGTAGCCTTTGATACTATCCGCCGCGACGTTTTGCGCGCCTGCACGCATAAACATTATGCCCGTGTATTTGCCGCTGCCGTAGATCGTAAGATCGGGATTTGCCATGTAAATTTTAGGTCTTTTATCCACGATGAAGTCGCTAAATTTAGCCTTTAGCTGCTCTTGCGAGGTTTTGACGAAGCTTATGAGCTCGGCGGCCTCTTTCTCGCGGTTTGCGACTTTGCCGAGAAGCTCTATGCCGTCGTAAAAGTCATCGGTATAGGCTGCTTCGTCGTCTTTGAAGGTCGGATTTAGCTTGCCCTTATCTGCAGCGTCGCTGCGCTGAAAGCTAACGGCGACGACTGAGATTTTGAGCTCCGTCATTTTGTCGATGTATTCTTGTGGGATGTAGTTCGTAACGATCACGACGCCCGGCTTTAGCTAAGCACCGCCTCGTAGTTGATGACCTTTAGATCGCCCGGGGTCGGCATGTCTTTTAGGCTCGGGGCTAGGCGGATGTAGTTTTTGCCGAGCGACTTTTGCCACGACTCCCGCACGAGGGCAACCTTATCCAGCGCGTTTAGGCTTTAGTGCTGAAGCACGACTATGCGCTTAACCTGATCAGGCAGCGTGACGTCGCGACCTAACTGTGATCGGTTACGATCCGATCTGCAAAAAGCGAACTCGCGCACAGCCCAAGAGATAGCGCGAAAGAGTGAGGCTTACTCATTTTCTATCCTTTAATTTAGATTATATACTTTTTAATACGCCCGTTTGTGCATGCTTTATAGGCGGTTGCGTTTAGAAAATATACTTTGAAATATTATAGATTTTTAATGATAAATTTTAGGTAAAAGATTAAATTTTAAAGTAAGGCGAATTTGAAAATTTACATCGGCATATGAATTTCGCGGTGCGATATGGAATTTGTAAAATTTCAAACGCTCGCACGTAATCTTAGATTGGATTTTATTATCTATTTTGCTGGCGTCGTCCATAAATTTTTATTCCAAAGCTCTGCGCCTGAAATTCCTTTGATCCTAATCCAAGCGATAAGTTCTAAAATTTCAGATAAAATGATTACCGTAAGTGCGGCATAGCGGGCAGGCGCGCTGCCATACCACGACTTATCGACGTGGAGTGTTTCAAGAAGCTTAAGAAGCGCTTCCAAAATTAAAGTTATCCCGGCGCAAAGATAGAAAATTTTGCTTCCGCTTGCCTTGCCGAGCAAAAGTATAGTGTGGCGATCCGTTTCCAAAGAACGAATGAGTGCCAGCATAATATTTGCGGTGCTCCAAAGAGCTATGATTTGAGATTTTCCAATCTCGGATATATGCTCCAAGCCTACATAAAGCGCAGCTATCGTGCAATAAAAGGCCTCCTCGAAAGAGCTGCCATTTTGCTGCAGAGCGTAATCCCAGCTAGCAAGACCGGTATAATTTAGCGAATAAAATAGCATCACGCCCAGCAAGGCGGCATATATCGCGTAGGCAAAAAACATAGCGCGATACGCGTTAAAGACTTTGCTAGCGGAGATATCCGAGATTATTTTGGTTGCCGAAAGCTTAAAGCTCATCGAAGTAAAAATCACGGTGACGATTGCGGCGGCTACGGCGAAAAATCCTCTCATCGTAACATCGAGCAAAAGCTCACAACAAACCCAAATGATCAGATAACAGCATATTGCCAAAACGCTAGAGGTTATGCCGCGAAATTTTATGGCGCTTAAAGTATCACGTTTCATTTTTTGCCTTTGGATTTTTAAAATTTTATGGCGGATGATTATACTTGCAGGGTTTGAAATTCAGATAAATTTAGAAACCGCGCGTTGCCAAATTTTAAAATTTGCGCCGAGTGTGAGAAATCTATTAAGAGCAATACGAGGGGAGGAGGCGTAAGCTAAATTAATGGGAATTTTAATCTATTTTGTTTAAAAGGTTGAATTCCGAAAGAGGGCAAATTGGCAATCTACGAGTAAGCGTAGGGCAATTTGGCTTTTGTACTAGTAAATTATGAAATTTTATTTTATACCGCACAGCGTGTTCGCATCATAAAGTAATTGATTTTAAATTTAAAAGCTAAATGGAACAATAAGCAAAGTAAAAAAACTCATATATAGAGAAAACTCGCATTTTCGCATTTTGTCTCTTTGGGTTCTTTGAGTCGATATACGATAAATAGTGTTGAAAAGCGCTATAGTTCCCATAATCTTAGATATTTTATATTGAAAACTATAATTTTCAAGTAAAAATCTAATACGAAATTAACATATAATTATATGAATAATTTCATGTATTTTTAACGCATTTGTTGTTTTATTAATGGTTTTTATTAGGAGAATTTTACATATTATCGTGACTTCAAATAAAATCAACATGACGATGTGTTTTTGTAAGAATTAAAATAGATAATATCCGAATTGGGCGGAAATAAAATTTTGCTTATGACAAGGAGTTTAAATTTAAAAGTATAGGGAGTTATTGCCCCTAAAAAACGCCCTCTTTATTCAATAACCAGGCGCATAAGATACATATCCTCGCCGTCGATTACGCTGATTTCGGAGCTTTTGCAGCGCGGGCAAGAGAAGTCGTTTTGCGTCAAATCTCCGCTAAAACCGCAGTTTTTGCATTTTACGACGATCTCTTGGGTATGGATGACGAGATCAGCATTTTCGCAGACGGTGCCTGCGCGAAAGACTTCATAGCAGTTTTGCAAATAATGCGCTTCCACGCCGCTTAGCCGCCCTATTTTTACGTGCAGTTCCCTTATCTGCGGACTTTTTAAACCAAATGTATCGTAAGATGCCTCCGGATTTGCATCCAAATTTTTATAAAAATCACCGTTTTTTCCGTTCGAGTCCGTATCCGCAACACCCGTATTTTCGGTATTCTCGGTGTCCATGTGAGTATTCGCGGAATTCGTATTTTCATTGGCAGTATCGGAAATGTCGCAATGATTTTTATCGCCCTGCTCGGCCGCGCCTTTTTTCTTCGCTTTTTCGGCGTTTAGCGCCTTTTCACATAACGCCACAAGATCTGCTACGATCGATAGTTCATGCATTTTTTCCTCTAAATTTTACGGTCGCGCCGTATTTATACGAAATTGTATTGTAAATTTAAAAATACGCTTGAAATTTAGGCTTAAATTTGCCAAATTTGCACGCAAATTTAACAAATCCGCGGCAGCAGCTCGCCTTTTGGAAGCTCCAGAAATCGCTGCGAGCCGTAGGCGTTTTGCAAAATCACTCGCCCTTTTGCCGCATGCGGAGTTTGAAATTGCCCCGCCCTATTTTCTGATACCGCGCCCGCGTCGCTCGCGCCCGTAGATTCATCCCGCGTGCCAAGTTTAGGCGTCAAAGCGCCCTTAAATTCGCCTTTGTCGTGTCCTACTTCGCGTACCTCGCCGATGATTGCGGCGTTCGCGTCAAATTCGCGCAGTATCTCAAGCGCCCTATCCGCCTCGGCGTCATCTTCTACGATCGCTACGAACGTGCCTTCGTTTGCAAGCTCATACGGCTCGAAGCCTAGCAGTTCGCACACACCCACTACTTCGTCGCTGATTTTGATATCCTCTTCGCGCACCAAAAATTCAAGCCCGCTAGAGCTTGCGAATTCGTTCAAAACCGCGCTGAGCCCGCCGCGCGTCGCATCTCGCATCGCCTGGATTTTCACGCCTTGCAAGATCAGCTTTTCGACCGCAGCGCAAAGCGGTTTGCAGTCGCTTTGCAGCTCGCTACTTAGCGCGATCTCGTCGCGCGCCGCGAGTATCACCGCCCCGTGCCGCCCGATGTCGCCGCTAAGCAGGATTTTTGCGCCCGCTTTGATGTTTTGCACGCGCGCAGGTCGCAAAACACGGCCGATACCGCTTGTGTTGATGAAAATTTTATCACATTTGCCGCGCGGCACGACCTTTGTATCGCCGCAAACGATATGAACGCCGCAGCTTCGCGCAGTGCTCGCCATCGAGTCCAGGATGCGTCGCAGCTCGCTTAGGCTAAGCCCTTCTTCGATGATGAGCGCGCAGCTTAAAAACAGCGGCTTCGCGCCCACCATCGCAAGGTCGTTTACGGTGCCGCAAACGGCGATCTTGCCGATATCGCCGCCGTTAAAAAACAGCGGCGTAACGACGAAACTATCGGTGCTGAAAGCTAGCTCACCGTCGAAACTAGCCGCCGAATTCAAAGCAGAACTCGGCGTCGTGCGGTCAAAATCCACCCCGGCGTCTAAATTTAGTATCGCGCTATCGTTGTTGGCGCGCAAAATTTCATTATCAAACGCCGCAAATATCGTCTCGTTGATGAGCTTATTCATCTCCTCGCCGCCGCCGCCGTGGCTTAAAAGTATAGTTTCGTTCAAATTTTTCCTTTTTATTTGGTTTTAAATTCGGTTTTAAAATTTAAAGCCCGTATTCCGCAGCCGAACAAGCCGTGCCGCTACGGCGCCGCGTAAAATTTTAAAGTAAAATTTAGCGTAACGTTTTTGCTTCGGTTAAAATTTTAAAGCATGACTTATTTTTAAAATTTACGCTCTGCTAGCCGAATACCGCGCGCAAAATTTAGCCCACGTTTTTGACATCGCCGTATTTATAGTAAGCCGCGCATGCCCCTTCGCTTGAGACCATGCACGATCCTATCGGGTTTTGCGGCGTGCAGTGCTTGCCGAAAACCCTGCAATCATACGGGCTTTTTTTGCCGCGCAAAATTTCGCCGCAGATACAGGCCTTGCTCTCGGGGGCGCTCTGTACGCTGCAATCAAACTGCACCCTGGCATCCAGCGCCGCGTACTGCGGGCGCAACTTCATGCCACTTTTTGGAATTTCGCCGAGCCCTCGCCACGGAAAATCGCAAATTTCAAAATATTTATCTATCAAATTTTGCGCTTTTTGGTTGCCGCCCTCTTTTACGACGCGCTCGTATTCGTTGAAAACTTCGTAGGTGCCGGCGTTTTGCTGCTCCACCAAATTTAACACGCCCGCCATTATGTCAAGCGGCTCAAATCCGCTTACGGCGATCGGTTTTTTGTAATCCTGTGCAATGCTCTCGTAGGCCTTCGCGCCGGTGATCACGCTTACGTGGCTAGGTCCTAAAAACGCATCGATCTGCACGTCTGCGTCGTCTAAGATCGCTCGCACGGGCGCGGGCACCGTAACGTGGTTGATGTGAAAAAAGAGATTTTTTAGCCCCAAACTCAGCGCTTTATCGATCAGCACGGCGCTCATTGGCGTCGTCGTCTCAAAGCCGATCGCAAAAAATATCACCGTTTTTTGCGGATTTTCCTGCGCGATCTTTATGCAATCAAGCGGGCTATAAAGCGCTCTGATGTCGTGCCCCTCGCCGCGCAGCTTCTGCAAGCTGGTGCGAGAGCCAGGAACTCGAAGCATGTCTGCTAGAGTGCAAAAAATACTCTGCGGCATCGCGGCGAGCTTGATCGCCTCGTCGATGCGACTGCGCGGCATCACGCACACCGGACAGCCGGGACCGTGGATAAATTTGATATTTTTGCCGACCAGGCTAGGAAGGCCGAATTTCATGATCGAGTGCGTGTGTCCGCCGCAAATCTCCATAATATTTAGCGGCTTTTTGCTTTTAGAAATTATCAACTTGCTAAGCGCTAAAATCAGCTCTTTATCCCTAAAATCCTTGATTAGATCCATTATTTACCTTAAATTTTACGGGTTTACAAGCCGCTTTAATTCTCTGCGTCGGCTCTAGGTTCCATGCTTTCATACACGGAGCCCTCTTCCGCCCTCATCTGCTTTGCGATCTGTTCGTAAATTTCGATACTTTCCTTCGCTCGCTGCGTATCGATCTTCTCCATCGCAAAGCCCACGTGGATCAGCACGTACTCCCCGACGGTCGCTGGCTCTGGAAGTAGATCCAAGCTCACGCCGCGGCGCACGCCCAGAGTCTCTACGGTCGCGAAATTATTTTCGTCGATCGAGATGATTTTTGAAGGGATTGAAAGGCACATTAACGAAATTCCTTCTTGTATTGTAGGAATTTCAGCCATTTCTCCACGCCCTCGCCGCTTTTGCTATCAAGCGCGATGACGTCGGCTTTCGGATTGAGTTTGTGCACTTCGCGCACCACCTCCTCCATATCGAAGTCAAAATGCGGTAGCAGCGCGGTTTTAGTGATTACGACGCAGTCTGCGCGGCGAAATATCACGGGATATTTTGCGATTTTATCGCTACCCTCGGGCACGCTTAGAAGCACTACGTTCAGGTGCGCGCCTACGTCAAATGCCGCAGGGCAGACGAGGTTTCCGACGTTTTCTATGAAAACTAGATCCAAGCCTTTCGTATCGATGTGATGAAGCCCCTCGTGAACCATAAAGGCATCCAGATGGCAGGTCTCGCCGGTGCTGATCTGATGGGCCTGCGCGCCCGCTTTTATGATGCGATCGGCGTCGCGGTTAGTCTCTAGATCGCCCTCGATGACACCGATTTTAAATTTGCCACTTTTGATAGTGGCCTCAAGTAGCGTCGTCTTGCCGCTACCGGGGCTGCTCATCAAATTTAGACATAAAATTTTATCCTCATCCAGATGGGCTCTGTTGTGAGTGGCCTCCTTGTCGTTGGCGCTTAAAATTTTACTCATCACTTCGATCGTCTTGGCATCGCTGATAGCGACATTTGCGTGGATGTGATCGTGCGCGTCGTGCTCGTGATCGATCCCTGCCTCATGCATATGGGCGTGGGTGTGGACGGTGCCGTCCGCGTGGGTGTGGACATGCTCGTGTGTCATATCTGCGTGCGAATGGGCGTCCGCTTCGTGAGTGTGGCCGATGGAACAGCCGCAATCTTTACACATTTTTTCTCCTTGGATAATAAATTTTGCGCGTAAAATACCACGTTTTTGCTTTAAATGGCGTAAATTTGATAAATTTTATATCGAAGTGCGGAATTTTATGAAATTTAATGAGGCTTGAAATTTACGCGCTTCGTTTTCGTTTAAATTTAGTGCGCTGTTTGCGAAGGCTCGACGCAAAATTTAAAGCTAGCGAGCAAAGGCGTTGCTTTTAAATTTAATCGCCTGCTCGCAGACTGCAAGCCGCACGCCGTAAATTTAGGTATTGCGCGGCTGTGCAGCGGCTCAAAACAATAAAAAGTCGCCGTAGATAGAAGCGCTAAATTAAGGGCTTGCGAGCTGATTTTATCCGGCGCTCTAAATCTCGCGCGTGTTCTACGGCGTGGCGAACATCAACGCGGCGGCCGTTTTCATATCGATTTTACGCTAGCTCGGCTTTGCAAATGCGACACGAAAGCGGCGCCTATAAAATTTAGTCGCGAGCTGCGCCGATCTCGCGCCAGTGCGTAAATTTCAACTCGCGGCAAGAATGCTTTTTGATTAAAATTTATAAAATTTTGCGCTTTCGTTTGCCGCGTAAATTTAAACAAATTTTATTTGCACGCCTTGCGCAGCCGCCCTACCCGAATTCGCTACTCGATCAAGAATCGCGCTGCACAACTCGCAAAAGTCGCGCAACCGCTGCGTTTAAATTTAAAAGCGCGTAAAATTTAGCGCGACGCGCTGTTTTTAAAAATGCTCAAAAGCCTACGCTTCGGTGATTACCGCGTTTACGAGCTTGGAAAATTTTACCCCTTTTAGCGCGCCGATTTTGGCGCCGAGCCGCTCGATCTTTGAAATTTTATCCCGCATCGTGATCTCCTCGAAACAGTGGCGCTCGTCGATGTGGAAGTGGCTGGTGCTGACGATGGTGACGTTTGCGTGGTGCTCGATCTCTACGAGCTGCTCGATTAGATCGCTTTGGTGATGATCGTAAGCGATGCAAAGCACGCCCACGCAGTCATCCTCGCCATCTCCGTGAAGCACGCCCTCGACCATCTTTTCGCGTATGAGATCGCGGATAAACTCGCTGCGGCTTAGGTATTGCTTGGCGCGCACCATCTCATCGAGATCCTCAAAAAGCTTCGTCGGCAGCGAAATGCTAAATCTTACGGCGCTCTCTTTTTCCTCTTTTTTCATAGCTCCCCTCATTTCGCGTATTTTGAATGTAATTTTACCGAAATTCCGCTCAAATAGTAAGAATTTTGCGCTAATTTGGCTTATTCTTTAAAATTTAAAGTTCCAAAGCATCGTGCGTATTTTGAAATTTTACTCGCGATTTCGCGTTGTATTTTAGTGCTAGCGCGATGAAATTTACCGGTGCTACGTTATTTTAAATTCTACCGCGAGCTTGCGTCCAAATTTTAAAAGTCGGGCGCTAAATAGCGTCTTAGCTTGGGATTTGCGCAGTATTTAGCCACGCGCCGCGGTAGAATTTCGTATCGATCGCCGTAATAGCACGCGTGACGCTATGGCAGTCAACGGCGCGCCGTTAAATTTTAAAATTTTAACGTTTCGGCTGCGACATATAGAGACGGCAAGGCGTAAATTTGTTCGCTGATTTTGCGATTTTAGAAAAGCTAGCCACGGTGGATTTTACCACCCGTAGCGTTAGAATTTACGCAAAGAGCAGGCAGGGCGCAGAGCCATCAAATTTAGCGGCGAGATGATACGATAAATTTTACAAAGAACGGAGCTTAACGGCTATAATTGCGTTTTTTTGTGGACGAGTTTAACGCGAAATTTCGCTTAGATACGCCGCGAGCTGTCCGTATGCGATACCGCTGTCGTTGCAAGGAACGGCGCGATTTAGATGAAATTTTATGCCCCCCGCGCGCAGCTTTGCGCACGTAAGATTTAGCAGTGTGGCGTTTTGAAAGACTCCGCCGCTTAGCACGACCTCGAGCCCGAAGCCCTCCGCAAACTCTGCGATGAAGTTTGCCAAGCCGTTTATAAATTTCGTCGCAGCCAAACGCGGCTCATCGTGCAAAGCCTGCAAAAACGCCTCTTCGTAATCAATCACGTAGCATTCGCCCCCAAGGCTCGGCGCGCAAACTCCGTTTTGAGGGGCTTGATCGACGTTAGAAGCGTTTTTGCTTTCAAAATTTATTAAATTCAGGGCAGGCGCTTGCTTTATAGAATTTGCGGCGATGTTTGTATTCTTTTCACCGTCGCCTGCGATGTTTTTAGCCGCCCGCTCAAGCCAGTCTTTGCTTGCCGTATCGCCCTCAAGCTTTTTAAAATCGCCTTGCAACGCGCAGCTGTTTTTGGCGCCGCTAAGATTTTGCACATTCAAACCGCCCCGCTCCGCTCCGCGCTCTGTTTCGTACCGCAAATCATCGGCGCTCCGCTGCTGCGAAGAGAAATACGGCGTGTTTTGGATAAAATTTTCGCCCGTTTTTTTCAGTCTAAATTTATAGCTGTGCTCGCAACCTTCGATATAGAGATTTTCTAGCCGCATGCCGGCCTCGCCGTCGAAGCTTACGGCTCGCAGGTCGCAAATGACCGCCGCAAACGCATCGAATAGCCGCCCTAGCGAGCTTGAGCGGACGGCACGCGGCGCGATTTTTTCTAAATTTGCCACTTCGCTTGCGTCAAATTTTGCCAAAAACTCCTGCGCAGCGCCCTTCGCGCTAAATTTAAACACGAGAGCAAGCGCGAGCTTGTAGATATTTTTGATCGCATTCTCGCCGCCGATAAGCGAGATCTCGTCAAATTTCGCGACGCGACGGTAGCCGCGTGGATCAAACAACATCACCTCGCCGCCCCAGATCGTGCCGTCCGTGCCGTAGCCGGTGCCGTCGAAGCAAAAGCCGAGGTATTTTTTGCCGCTAAAAAGAAGATCGTTTTGCGCCAGATTCGACACCAGATGCGCGAAATGGTGCTGGTAGCGGATCACGTCGTATCTGCGCTGCTCAAAAAATCGCGTGTGTGAAAACTGCGGGTGCAGATCTGCGATGACGGCGTCGAACTTCAGCTCGTAGGCGCGCACGAACATATCCAAAAGCGCGAAAAATCGCTCATTCGTAGCGACATTTTTAAGATCGCCGATGTAGGGCGAGATGAAAATTTGCCCGTCTTTGTAGATCGCAAACTCATTTTTCAGCTCCGCTCCGAGCGCCAGGAAAGTGCCTTTGAGATGAAATTTGCTAGGGAAAATTTTTGGATTCATTCCGCGAGATGTTCGCAAAAACAGCGCGTGATCCAAAGCGTCCGCTTCGGCGGAAAGATTTGTGTAGCTCGCTGAATTTGCAGTGCTTGCAGATTTTGCGGCATCTGCGAGATTTACAGCGCTTGCGAGATTTGCTAGACCTAAGGCGCGGGCGGATTCCGTCTCGCAGTCAGAATTTATTTCGGCGGCGGAATTTTTCTTAAAATTTTGCGGTGCGGTAAGGGTTTGTGCGTCCGCGGAATTCGTCGCAGAATTCTGCGCTAGAATGAAATTTTGCGCGGAGTTTTTCATCTCGGTGCAGATCGGAAGCGGCGTGGAAATTTTACCGGAGCTAGGAGTCGTTTTTGAAGCAGGCGCCGAAGCTCGCGCTTCAAACTGCGGCAAAAAGGCGATGCTATCGTCGCTCGGCGTTAAAATTTCGCGGTCGTTATCCAGGTAAAACGAGATGACGCCGCCCAGCTTCTCGCGCAACTCCTCGCTGCTAAAAATAATGGGCTCGCCGCTAATGTTGGCGCTTGTGGCGACGATCGGGCGATCAAAGTATTCAAAAAGCAGCAGATGCACGCCGGTATTTGCGAGAAAAATGCCGATTTTATTAAGGTTAGGCGCCACGCTTGGAGCGATAAAAATTGCACTCGCCTTAAAAATCGCCGAAAAGCTCGCAGGTAAACGCACGAAATCGCCCATGTTATAGGAATATGCGCCGCGCGCGTCCGCCGTGCACGCCTGTGCAGAGCATGAACCTTGCAAATTTATCGTCTGTTGTGGACTCGGCTCGTTCACTGCATATTGCAAATCTGCCTTATTTGCAGCATGTCGCGATCCCTGCATATTCGTCGAATTTTGCGAAATAGACTCTTCCGTCGCAAACCAAGAATCAGGCTTCTTCGCCGCGCATCGCAAGTCTTGGCTATCCACTGCGGACTGTAAATTTAACTCATTAGCTGTATGTCGCAGCTTTAGCTCGCCTTCTGCTTGCGGCGAGTTTAAATTTTTAGCCGCGTACTGCGAACCAGACCCATTCGATGCGCGTCCTAGCTCGTTTTCTGCGCTCCGCGAGCCGCCCGCAACCGACGCATCGCAGGCGAAATTACGGCGCGCCGTTTTGCTGAAAATTTGCGCATTCTGCAATCCACCCTGCTCCACATAATCTTCAGTGCTTTGGATGTTCAAATTTTGCGCTACGAAATTGCGTAAATTTTGTAGCTCAGAGCCTTGCCCTTGCGCCGTCTCTTCTTGCTCACTCGCAAATCTCGGCGATATAGGATTTTTGCTTTGCGCCTTTAAATTTTGCGTGCCGAAATCCGTTGCTAAGCTAGTCAGCGCGCGCCAAACAAACTCGCGCTTTTTTAAAATCACGATCGGCTTGACGTTACAGTCTATCAGCGCCTCTTCCTCTGCGCTTAAGCTCGCCGCGCGCCCTACTTGCGCTGCATCACGACACATGATTGCAAAAGGCTTGCTCGGGCGTTTTTTGAGCGTTCGCAGCATCCGTACTGTGCGCTCATTCGTCGCATCGCAGACGATGTGAAAGCCGCCCATCCCCTTGATCGCGCCGATCTGCCCGCGCTGCAAAAACTCTGCCGTGCGCGCTACCGCATCCTCGCCGCTTGATAAAATTTCACCGCGCGCGCCGCATAAAAACAGCTGCGGGCCGCAGTGCGGGCAGGAGATCGGCTCGGCGTGATAGCGGCGCGTGAGCGGGTCCGTGTATTCGCCGCGGCAGAACTCGCACATCTCAAACGCCCTCATCGTGGTATTTGCGCGGTCGTACGGCAGCGCGGCGATGATGCTAAGGCGCGGGCCGCAATCCGTGCAGTTGATAAATGGGTAGTGAAAGCGCGGATTTTGGGGGTCGTAAAACTCTTTTTTGCACTGATCGCAGATCGCAAAATCAGGCAAAATCGGATTAAATTTACGCCCCTCCTTGGATTGTGTGATCTTAAAATCAGTAAAATTCTGCGTAAAATATTGTGTATTTATTTCCACGCGGATAATTTTATCGATACGACAAAGCGGTGGCGTCTCGCTGCGAAGGCGCCGCTCGAAAATTTTTAAAATTTCTTCTTCGCGCAGATCTTGCTCAACGCTTTGCGAATCGTGTTTAAAGCCCTGTAAATTCCCCTTCGCGCCTTGCAAGTCGCGCTTAATATTTTGCAAGCCTTGCAACGATTCATTCTGTGATATACCACGCTGCTGCGACGAATTTTGCACGACGGAATTTTGATCCGACGAAGCGGGAAAAATGGAGCCCTGCTCGTTTAGATCGGTCTCGAATAATTTTGGTAAAAATTTCTCGCTCGCTGTGGCTTGCGAATCGCTCGTCAAATTATGCGACAAGCTCGTCAAATCAGGTATGCCAGCTAAACCATTCGCCAAATCGCGCGACGAGCCGACCGAATCATTTGGAAAGCTGGGTGCGTTCTGCGGCGAAAAGGAGCTCTTGTTTAAATTTGAACTTGCAAAATTTCGTAATGAGTTCGCGGCCTTGTTAGAATCCGACTCGGCAGAATTTAAAGACTGAGCAGCTGATGACGATATTTCCTGCGCTTGAATTTTGTTAGAATTTGGCTCATCTAAATTTAAAAGGGCGGAATTTTTATCAATCGAGCCTTTTTGCGGCTCGGAAAGCTCTGCGCAAACGATGATTTTAACGCCCTCGCCGTCGTTATAAACCTCGCCTTTCAGCCCCAAATCCACGGCGAGCTTGTAGACGAACGGGCGAAATCCTACCCCTTGAACTGCTCCGAAAACCTCAAATTTAGCCGCTTTCATACACGTGCTTTCATAAATTGCGCGCCGCAGCAGCTGTTTTGCAAGCAAGTTGCGCTCGCTGCAAGCGGACAAAACGTACCGGGCGCCTCAAAATATGCTCTAAATTTAATAAAATTTGTTCCTTCACACTCACGTCCTTTGCCGCTTTTTTGAAATTTCGCGTGATCTCGTTTGCGCTAAGCTTAGCCCGTATGACGCGGCTATCGGCGCCGCAATGTCCGCGCAAGTCGCTGTTTTGCGGATAAGACTTAGGAGCTTTACCAAAAATTCGCATATATGCCCGATCTAGCGAGCTTGAAGCGCAAAGCTGTCGCTAAAGCTCGCGTCAAAATTTTTGCAAAGCCTAAGCATCAAATCCGCAAATTTGCGCCCGCTAAACATCGAGCCACCGAAGATCAAAACGTCAAAGTCCTCTTTGCGCTCATCCGCCAGATCGCTTAAAAAATAGCCCAAACTATCGAAAAATCCGAACGCAAACAGCTTTTCATTGGCGCCTGCGAGCGCATAGCTCATCGCTGAGCGCAAAATTTTATCCGCTTGCACGCAGCCGCGCTCATCAGTGCAAAAATCGAGTCGCACCCCTTTGCCGCCCGCAAAATCCTCCGCAGCCGCTATCAAAAACGCCACATCGCGCCCCCAGATAAGCTGCGCGGCGACGCTAAAGATGCTGTGAAATCCCGCGTTTGCGCTTTTTAAAATTTCATCGATTTTTGCGGCGTTTACGCTAAATTTGGCGCTGAAATTTTCAAACAACTTCGCGCCCGTTTCGTCCGCGCAAATTTGCGCCTTAAGCTCGTCAAAACTGCGCGATAGATTAAATTTCAGCAGAATTTTTTTAGAGCTTTCGCCATAAATTGCGATCTCATCGTCCGTGCCCACGCCCAAAAAACAGCGCAAAACGCGTTTTTTGGAGTCGTTGAAAATCCCTTTTTCGCGGCACGTAAGCGCAAAAAGAGCGGAGTTTTTGTCGTTTGAGTTTTTCAGATAAGAGCTTGCGCTACCGCTTAAAAAATCCTCGTTTTGCACGATCAAAAAGCCGTTTTGCAGCGGCGCGACCTTAAAAATTTTATCTTTTTGCGCCGCGCTTTCGTATTTTACGCTTAAAAAATAGATCTCGTCGCTTGCCAAAGCGCGCACCAGCGCAAACACGAATATGTCGCCCGCAAGCTTTACGTCAAAAAATTTAGGCGCGCCCTCGTGGTTTTTTCTAAAGATCGCATTGGTTTTTAGGCTTATGAGCGGCTTTTCGAAGGCTGCGAGCGCGATTTTACTCTTTTCATCGCTCACAAAAATCCCATCCAGCGCGCCCACTCCCGCGACTATCAAAAAATCGGCGCTAAAATCCACGTCTGCCTTGAGCGTGAAAGTTGCGCCGCCGCGCTTAATCTGCACCTGCTGAGCATGAAATAAGTTTATGCGGCAAAACTCCAGTAAGCGAGCAAAATTCTCCCTGCTTATCGCTTCAAATTTGCCGTCATGAAGTACGCCGGCGCCGCTTATTATTTCGAATTCGTTTTGAGACGGCTCGGCGTGAGCGAGGTATTCCTTCATCACTCGCGGAGTGAAGTTATTAAATTTAGCCGTGTTATGGGCGTTTGAAATTTCATCCTCTAAAAATTTACTTATATCGCCCGAGGAGGTATCTTCAAACGTGCCGTTAAATTTCAGCGCTTTCGCTTCGGCGCCGCCCTCGTCCACCACGCGCACGGAGGATTTTGCCAAAAATATGGAGTTTGGAATCAGAGGCATCGCCTCGTCGCTAAATTTTAAAATTTCATCCTCGCCGCCGCGCACGAAAAGGCTTATTAAGCTCGCCTCTTTTTTTAGGCAAAACTCCAGCGTGCTTTTGCGGGCATAAAACAGCAAGAAGTGCGCTATCAGCGCGTTTTCATTAAGGTAGTTAAACTCATATGCTACTATCATCTCGCCCCCTTTTTGCAAATCGATCCGCGATGTCTTGGGCGCTAAGATCGGCGATTTTTTCATGCGCGAAGCCAAGATCCGATAGGTACTTAAGCGCCGTTTTTTCCATGATTTTTGAGGACTGCAATATCACAGAACTTAGCTTAAAGCTCGCCTCCTTGATGCGCCGCGGCACGACAGCTAGAATTTTAACGTGAGGCAGATCGCCGCAAAGATCCATCATTTGCAGGGTTTGAAGCATTTCGACCTCGTGTGCCGAACCGCTCCAGCTGATCTGCTTAGGCATCGCGTCGTAGTCGAAAAAATACACCTCGCCGCCCTTTGCGCCCTCCGCGTCTATACAATCTACGAGCAAAATTTCATCAAATTCCGCCATCGTAGGCATCAAAAAGCTAGCCAAAGTCCCGCCGTCAATAAATCGGATCTGATCCGCGCTGCTGCTCGGCGCGGCGGAATTTACGGCGATGAAGTCCGAATCGATAGAGCTTTGCGCTGCGAAATTTATGACGGAATTTTGCAAAGTAAAATTTGAAGCGAAATTCTGCTTTGCGGAATGTTCTGGAGTAGAATTTCGGTCTAAATTTACTGCTGCGAAATTCTGCTCGGAGATAAAATTTTCATTCGCAGAATTTTGCGAGGAGCCGCGCTCTGTGAAATTTTGCATAAAATTCTGCGCCGCGAAATTCTCGCCCGCCATAGAATTTCGTGCGGCGGTTTTAGGATAAAATTTATAGTTCTGCGCGAGCGCGCGGACGAAGTGCACGCCTATGCCCTCGTCCGCGTAGATGACATTGCCGATACCCAGTACCAGCACCCTCAAGCGTGCTCTTCCTTTTTAAATTTATAGCCGCTTACGATCGCATCCATAGCGCCGTCTCTACCCTTGACGGCGTTAAAGACCGCCATATAGACGTGGATCGGTACGAAGATTATGATGATATTCATGCAAAGATGGTGTATCATTCGTACTTCGCTTAGTCCGCCCATCGCAGCTTCTAGCGGGCGCAAGAGACCGTATAACGCGCCGCCTAACCCCTCGTGATAGACGTGAACGTATAGAATCATTCCAGTTAGGCAGATCACGAATAGCACTAGATAAAAGCCCAGATATGATATGAACTGCAATGGGTTATAAACGCCGCGAAGATGCGGGTGCTCGCCCAAAAAGATATAGTATTTGATCTGAGCGATCCAGACGCGCGGGCTAAAAAAATCCTTGATGCTTAAAAGCTCTTTTCTACTCTTTTTATCGAAGAAAAAAAGGTAGGTTTTAAAGATCGCCGCACCGATCATCGCAAAGCCGAAGATCAGATGCACGAATCTGAATTTAGCCTGCATGAAAAGCACCGGCTCGGGACTCACCTCGGGCGCGGTGAAAACAAAGGCGATGTAATATCCGGTGATCACCAAAATCGTAATGCAGAGCGCACGCAGCCAGTGCGTGAGCCTAAGACCGATTGAGAACTCGTATTCCGCAAATCTTTTTTTCATCGTTTATCCTTTGCTGGGATCTACCCTATAGCAGCCAAGCTCCGCCCCTTTAGCGTCCATTACGTGCACGGCGCAGGCTATGCAAGGATCGAATGAATGGATGCGGCGGATGATCTCTAGCGGTTTAGAAAGATCGGCAAGCTTAAGTCCGATCAAGCAGGATTCATAAGCGCCCATAGCGCCGTCTTTATCCTTTGGCGTGGCGTTCCAAGTAGACGGCACGACCGCCTGCCAGTTTTTGATGACGCCCTTTTCGATCCTGCACCAGTGGCTAAGTGCGCCGCGTGGCACATGACCGATATAGCGACCTTTGTACTCTTTGGAGTTATCGATTACATATTTTGCGCAGGTCTGCGTATCGCCGCTTTTGATGTTTGCGATCAAATTTTCTAGCGCAATCAGTCCGTTGTCGGCTACGACTTTAGCCTCGATCATACGGCACGCTGTTCGTCCAAGCGTCGAAAATACCGCCTCAAGCGGCAATCCGGCGTCTTTTAGGAATTGATCCACGACCTTTACTACGCGCTCGTTTTTCTTAGCGTAATTTACCACGATATTTGCAAGCGGTCCCACCTGAAGCGGCTTGCCGTCGTAGCGCGGAGCTTTGATCCAGGTGTATTTGCCCTGGGTATCGAGCACCTTCGTATGCGCTTCTTTGCCGTGCGCGTCGATGCTCTGTCCGTCCTTAAGACCCGTATAATTCGGCTCTTGCTCGCCGTCGTAAGGATGAAGCGCCGCATCGTTTTTATACCACGCATGCGTTGCCTCCTCGGTAATCTTGTTCTCATCGAGCTCCAAAACCTTGCTAATATCGCCGTTCATAATCATGCCGCTTTGAAATAGCCATTCGTTCTTTGAAAGCTGAAATTCTTGATGAGTCCATAAATTTGCCACGCCGATATCGTTTAGCACGCTAGGCTCGTTGCCGTAAGCTTTGGCGGCCATTACTAGATCAGGATAGTAGGCGCGATTTACGAAGTCCGCGACCTCTTTAAATTTAGACATATATTCGCCAAGTCTCGCAGGACTTAGGATATCCATCACGCAGGTGACGCCGCCTACGGTAAGACTTTGCGGATGAGGCTGCTTCGCACCGAATATCGCCATCATCTGAGCCGCCGTGCGCTGAATGCGCAAACACTCAAGATAGTGCGAAAGAGCGATTAAATTTTGCTCCGGGCTAAGCTTATATGTAGGATGGCCGAAGTAGGCATTGGCAAAAGGTCCCAAAGCGCCCTTTTTAACAAAAGCGCCCACACGATCTTGCACCTCTTTTAGCTTATCCGCACCGCACGCATAAGGGGTGTCGCAGTATTTAAACGCCTCTTCGCCTGCTTTTTTAGGATCGGCGCTAAGCGCGCTTACTACATCTACGAAATCAAGTCCGTGGAGTTGATAAAAATGCACCGGATGATCGTGCAAAAACAGCGCATTAGCCATCAGCGTGCGCGTTAGCAAGGCATTTAGCGGCGGAGTGATACCGAGGGCGTTTTCTACCGCGACGATACCCGCTTTATAGTGCGAGAAGGTGCAGACGCCGCAAATTCTTTGCATAAAAAATCCCGCGTCGCGCGGATCTCTATTTTTTACTATGGTCTCAAGCCCGCGCCATAGCGTCGAGCTGCTATAGGCCTCGCGTACGATGTTTTCATCATCCACTACGACCTCTATTCTTAAATGTCCCTCTATTCTGGTTATCGGATCTATTACGATTCTTTGCGACATGGTTATTCCCCTTTATCTTTCTTAAATGACGCAATCGCCGCGTGTGCCGCTACCGCAACACCCGTGATCGCTAAAATTCCGACACCTATCTTATCTGCGGTAGCATCAGCGCCGAGCCCGCCGAAAACGCTTTCGTAAAGGCGATCCGCCAAAGGCTCTTCAAAAGGCCCCATATGATCCCAAAAATCAGGCTCCGAGCAGCCTATGCAGCCGTGACCTGCTTGTACCGGCCAGCTAGTGTGAGAGTTGAAACGCTCGCGCGAGCAGTTGTTAAACGTGTAAGGACCCTTGCAGCCTACTTTATAAAGGCAGTATCCGTCCTTCGCGCCCGCATCGCCGAAGCTTTCTACAAACTCGCCCGCGTCGAAATGTCCGCGGCGCTCGCACAGATCATGTATTCGTAGCCCGTAAGCCCATTTAGGCCTATTATAAACGTCAAGGCTTGGAAGTGTGCCGAAAAGGATAAAATTTAGTACGTTGCCGACGATATTTTTTTCGCTAGGCGGACAGCCCGGGACGTTGATGACGGGTTTGTTTATGATTTTATCCAAACCTACGGAACCGGTCGGATTCGGAGCTGCGGCTTGGATACCGCCGAAGCTCGAACAGGTGCCGATCGCAAATATTGCCGCAGCGCCTTCGGCCGCGTGTTTGCAGTGCTGAGCTCCGCTCTTGCCCTCAGGACCCACAGTTAGGAAAAATTCATTCTCGCCGCTTGGGATTCCACCCTCGACCATTAAAATATAGCGCCCCTTGTATTTTTCGATCGCGCCCTCTAAATTTTCCTCGGCTTGCCAGCCTGCGGCAGCCATGATCGTCTCGTGGTATTCTAGGCTGATGTAGTCGAATATTAGGCTATCAATGCTAGGCGTCTCTGTGCGTAGCAAGCTCTCGCTACAGCCCGTGCACTCCGCCATATGAAGCCAGATCACCGGCAGGCGATCCGCAAGTTCCGCAGCTCGCGCCACGCTCGGTGCAAATGCGGCCGGAAGCCCAAGCATCGCAGTCATCGCTCCGCTCCATTTCATAAAATCGCGACGGGAAAAACCTTTGCTCTTAAGCCTTTCTTGTATGCTTTCCTCCGCTTTTATTCGCGGCAAACGCTCAACGGCATCAAGTCTAGCCGAAATTTGAGCTAAATCAACCATAATGTCCTCCTGAAATTTAGGATATTTTTAAATGGCATTCTATCAAAATTTAGAATTCATGCACCTTAAATTTCGTTAGATTTAATTAAAATTTTATATTTATTCATTGTCTAGCAGGTTTTAAATTTAAAAATAAAAGGTGGATTAAAATTTGCGCGGCGGACGAAACGTTAAATTACGACGGAGGAAGCATTAAAATTTACGAAGCAGTGAAATTTTATCCAAGAATTTTATAGCGGCGAAAAGCAGTTCAAGATAAAGCAAGCGTAGGTTGGATGATTTTGTGCGATACTAGCAGGCGCACTGTTTGTGCGCCGCAGCGAAGTATTTTTTCAAAATCATCCATTAAATTTTAGAAAATTTCCAAAGATCAGCTTACCAATCTCGTTGCATCTTGGATATTGATGTTTAGTCCCAGCTGCTCGTTGCTTAGCCCGAGTGCAAGTCCTACCAGCTGAGATAGGTGGATGATCGGCTTTCTTGCTTTAGAATTCGTCGCTTCTTGGTATCGCTCCTGATAGATATCAAGCTGCATCTGACATAGCGGACAAGGGGTAACTACGACGTCCGCTCCATGCTCGGCAGCGTCATTTACGATCTCGCTTGACATTTTAGATACCGATTTTACCGCAGGATAGCTAGCGTGAAAGCCGCAGCAATCAAGGCGTTTTTCAAAAGGCACTATCTGAGCACCAAGTGCGCCAACCACCGCTTCAAAGCTTTTTGGATTGGTTGAGCTCTCTTTCTTAAGCTCGCGCTCCGGTCTTAATGAGTGACAGCCGTAAAATAGCGCTACTTTTAAATTTGTTAGCGGCCTAACGACTTTAGCTTTTAATGTGTCTAAGCTTTGATATAGCACCCAAAGCAAGTTCGTTATCTCGGTACTTCCCTGATACTGCATACCGCCCTCTTTTAAAAAGGTATTGATATAGCTTTTTGCCCCCTTATCCAAGGTTAGCTTTGCTTTAGTTAGAGTTAGCATACAGGTGGAGCAGGTAGTTAGTAGAGGCATATTCATACCCTCGGCTAGCGCGATATTTCTGGCATTAGCTACTAGGCTTGCCATAGGATCGACGCATTGAGCTTGACTAGCCCCGCAGCAGCTCCAGCCTTTTATCTCGTGAAGTTTAATACCCAGCACCGGAGCGATCGCTTCAAGTGAAATTTTAGATTCCTTTGCGGCTTGACTTAAAACGCAACCCGGGAAAAATGCAAATTCGTTATTCATCCTCTCCTCCTTATTCTATCTCGCCGCTAGCTTGAGCTTTGCGTGCGGCCTCTATCATCTTAACGAGCCCTGCATGTCCCTCGATCTCCTCTTCGCCGAAAGCATGAAGAGGATTCATCTTGCCGGCCATCATCAAATTTGCCGCTACGTCCATCTTACCCATATTTGCAAATACGCCTTCGCTTCTTAAAGCAAGCTTGATCTCGTTTAGCCTTCCGCTTCCCTCTACGATATCTAGTAGGAACGCCTCGGCATGTCCAGGACCGCTTCCTGCGGTTAAGCCCTTTTTCATCGCTAGGGCGCGAAGTGCGGTAATATCGCTTTGAGCGCTTATGCCTTTAGGACAGCGATCGGCGCACTCTTGGCAGTGCACGCATAGCCATAATCCGTTTAGCACCGCAGGCTTTAGATGAGGCATAGCGTCCCTGCTTCTTGAATCAAACGCGGCGCGGTTAGCATGCGTAAAAACAAAAGGTTGCATATAATCGCTCGCATCGGCTCCAAGTTTATTGCATTCGCTAGCGCAGCAGCCGCAAAGTATGCAATCCCACTGCTTTTTGACGCGCTCCATCTGCTCCGGGCTTTGTTTACAGCCCTTATCGGCGCTAAATTCTTTCTTAGGCGTAATGGTCGGTTTGATCTTTCTTAAATTCTCGATACTAGGCTCCCAGTCCACCACTAGATCCGAAATCACTCGGAAATTATTTAGCGGCGAGATCGTAAAGCTATCCGGGTTTTCATACTCCGCAAGCAAAGCCTCCATCTTGGTATCGCAGGCGAGATATGAGTGCCCGTTTACCCTCACGGCACAAGCTCCGCATATCGCCATACGGCAAGCTGCGGTAAAATTTAAAGTGATGTCTAAATTTTGTTTAATAAATTGCAAAACTCCAAGCAGGGTCTTTCCTTTGATCTGCTCCAAACTAAGCTCGTAGGCTTGCTTATAATTTTTGCTTCCGTCGAAGCGGTCTATGATAAATTTCATTGAGGTTTCCTTCCGTCAAGAGAGAATTCAGTAACGACAACCTCTTTGTAGCCCAAGCTTAGCTCGCCTGCGTCGTTCATCGTCACGATACTGTGCTTTAAGAAATTTTTATCGTCGCGCTTCGGATAATCCTCTCTGGTATGCGCGCCGCGGCTTTCCAGCCTCTTTTGCGCAGCCAAACACGCACAGCGCGCAAGCAGGATCAAATTTCCAAGCTCGACATAGTCGGTAAATGCAGTATTCATAACCGGATTTGCATCCGCGACGTGTAGCTCGTCGTAGCGCGCTCTGATACCCTCTAAATTTTGCGAAAGCAGATCGAGCTTTTCGCCGGTTCTAAAGATGCCCATATTATCCCAAAGCTGCGCGCCTAACTCTTCGCGCAACTCATACATCTCGTTTGCCTTGCCCGAGCCGTTTGCGATCTGCTTAAATTTAGCCTGCCATTTTTGCGCGAGCTCGCTCGCTCTTTTACCCGAGCCGAAACCGCTTTGTTTTGCAGCATAATCCGCTGCGCCGAGCCCTGCGAGCTTGCCCGTTACGACGGCGTCGGTTAAAGAATTTCCGCCTAAGCGGTTTGCGCCGTGAATCGAGATACAAGACGCCTCGCCCGCGGTGTAAAGCCCCGAAATTTTAGTGCTCATATCGTCAAATTTTGTGACTTCAATGCCGCCCATCGAGTAGTGAGCGGTAGGACGAATCGGAATCGGCTCCTCGATCAGATCGATGCCCTCAAACAAAATGGCGGTGTGTCTAATCTTAGGAAGAGCTTTTAAAATTTTATCTTTTCCGAGATGCCTTACGTCAAGTAGTACGTATGCGCCGAGCCCCTCGCCGTAGCCCCTACCCTCGCGAATCTCGGTTTCGATCGCGCGAGCTACGACATCGCGCGGCGCAAGCTCCATCTTTTCGTGGTAATTTTTCATAAAGCGCTCGCCTTTGTTATTGAGCAGATATCCGCCCTCGCCGCGCGCAGCTTCGGTAATGAGCGCGCCGCCGCTTTTGATACCTGTGGGATGAAACTGCACCATCTCAGGATCGCTAAATCCAAGCCCAGCGCGTAGTGCCGCCGCGATACCGTCGCCGGTAGCGATATAAGGAACCGAGGTGCGGTTGTAAAACATCCTTGTATATCCGCCCGTTGCGATTACCAAGGCTTTGCAAAGCACGGGATAAAAATCGCCGGTTTGGATATTTCGAAGCACGACGCCCTCGCATTTGCCGTCAGGCGCGCTGATCTCAAGCAACTCGTGATCGATTAGAAATTTCACGCCGTTGCTGACCGCATCGTCAAAACAGGCGTGCATCAAGATATGACCCGTCTTATCGGCGGAGTAGTTGCATCGCTTTTTAGACGCGCCGCCCATGAAGCGCTGCGCTACGCCGCCCGGGACGCCGCTTTCTTTACCGTCCACGCCGCCGCTAGCATTTCTGGAAAACAGCGTGCCGATGTAATCCATCTCGGCAATCGTAGGGCCCGCAAGCTCGCAAAATTTAATCGCGGCGTCCTGATCTACGAGATATGCGCCGCCCTTTACGGTGTCGTAGGCGTGAAGCTTGTATGAATCGCCATTTGCAAAGCTCGTAACGCCGTTGATACCGCCTTCCGCCATACAGGTGGCGTTGCGCGAAGGCATCATCTTCGTAGCTACTACGACGCTAAGATTTGGATTACTCTTTCTTACCGCTACGGCTGCACGCAAACCCGCGCCTCCCGAGCCGATAACGAGTACGTCCACACTAGGAAGGCCGCCTTCGTTGCCGCCGCCTCCGCTTTTAGCCTTGTCGGTATCCACGCAGCCGCTAAGGCTAAGCGCGCCGACGCTGATACAGGCCGATTTTAAGAAATCGCGTCTGTTGAAATTTGATTCGCTCATTTTCCTCTCCATTTGAGAAATTCTTAGCTTAAGTTTAAAGTTCTAAACTAAAAACGTAATTTTAGTTTCATTTTTAACATAAGTCAAATATTATTTAGTGTATCATTTCATAAGAATCAAATTATCAATTGGAGAGGCTAAATGAATTTGCATCGCATGGAGCTAGTATTAAAAGTAGCAGAATTCCGTAGCTTTACTAAGGCTGCCGAGGCACTTAAAATCCCGCAGCCGTCGCTATCACAGAGCATTTTATCACTGGAACGTGAGCTTGGAGCACAGCTTTTTAACCGCACGAGTAATCCCATTTCGCTTACGCACGCGGGAAAAATTTATGCTAGTAAAGCCAAAGTCATTTTTGATGCCATAAACGACCTAAAAAACGATATCTCTGAAATAAGCGGCGTAAAAAATGATAAAATTCGCATCGGTTTTTCGCAAAACGGCTATAATCTACTGCCGTCGCTACTGCCGATGTTTTGCAAGAAATTTAAGGATTCGGATCTACAAATCACGCAGTTTTCTTCTGCGCTTAGCATTCGTGAAATGCTACTTCAAGGTGATCTTGATGTCGGTATGCTAATACTGCCCATCGATATGAGCGGGCTTGACGGGGTTAAAATTCTAACGCAAAAAACCTATGTCGCTCTAAGCTTCACCCATCCGCTCTCGCTTGAGTTTAAAAACGAATCTGTTCCTAAAATTGACATTTCGCGCTTAAAAGAGGAAAGATTCATCCTGCCTAATCAAAGCCTAAGAAGCGCCGAGCAGATAGATGCATTTTTTGCTGCTGCGGGATTTGCGCCGAAAGTGCTGTGTCGCACGGAGACTTTCGACATCGCCAATGCTATCGTCGCAAGCGGCGCTGGAGCGTGTTTTAGCATACCGCAGATGATAAAAGAGAATAAGGCGAGCAGGATAAAGCTCTTTGATGTAGGCGCGCGTGAGCTCGATAATACGCTGATAATCGCCTACAAAAAAGGCAAACGTCTAAACCATCTAGCGCAGGCATTTATCAAAACTGCACGTAAAATTTCTAATGAAATTTAAAATTCATATCTCGCAACGATAAATGAGAGATTGAGATTTTGTAGCACTTTGCCTCTTTGTTAGCTTTTGCATAAAAAATTTTTGGAGCAGATTTTGCTCAAGTTTAGGTAAAATTTCAAACTAAGCTTAAATTAGAATTTTGCCAATAGAATCTTTTATTGCTAAAATTTCACTCACAATCTACGACGAAATTTAGTGCGAAATTCTAATTTTTCACTCCATTTAAAATATCCAAATCCTTGTTATACACCTTGGTATCTACTTCAAAAATTCCAAGCAGCGTGTGAAAAAGATTATCGTGCGAAAAAGCGTCGTCCTTATGCGATTTAAGTACGCTTAGATCGTATCTTTCGCGCATTTTTCCCTCACCTAGCCAAACGATAGCGCCGATATGCTTTTGCGCCTCGGGAGCGAAAAGATAGGGCATACCGTGCAGATAAACGCCGCCCTCGCCGAGGCTCTCGCCGTGATCGCTCATATAGATCATCGCCGTTTCGTGCGTCTTAGAATACGGCTTTAAAAAATTTATAACTTTGCTTAAAAAATAATCCGTGTATAAAATCGCGTTATCGTAGGCATTTGAAATTTCTTGCTGCGAGCAGTTTTCAAGCTCGTTATCGCGGCAAACGGGGCTAAATTTTTCAAATTCTTTCTTATAGCGCTTAAAATACGCAGGCCCGTGATTGCCCATCTGATGCAGTACGATTAATACATCTTTGCCCGCGTTTTCGGCGACAAATTTATCAAGCCCCGCAAGCATCCCCTCGTCCCTGCACTCTACGTCGCAGACCGGATTATTTTGCGGAATTTTAAAATCCTGATATTTTACGCGCAGCGCCACACCTTTGGAATCGGAATTGTTATCGCGCCACAAAATCGCCATGTCATCAGCGCGGTTTAGTATGTCCAATACGTTTTGCTCCTCCGCAGCCTTTTCGACGCTAAATTCATCGCGATTTAGCAGCGAAAACATGCACGGCACGCTTTGCGCCGTCGAAGTGCCGCAAGAATGGGTATTACTTAGGCTTACGACGCCCTGCTCTTTGGCTAGTAGCGGATTAGTATCTCGCTCGTAGCCGTTTAGCGAAAATCTATCCGCTCTCGCCGCTTCGCCCACGACTACGACGACGAGTTTTTTTAGACTTGTGGAATTTTTATCGATATGCGCGTCCATAGCGATTTGCATCAGAGGCTGCGAGCCCTGCTTTTTAGATTTTGCGGCAAATTTAACGCCGCTGTAGATCCAATATCCGGGATTTGCGTAGCTGCGTAAAATTTTATGCTCTCTGAAAAACGACGCGTAGTATTTGCTAAATCCAAAAAGCAGCGCCGCGATGATCACTATGCAAATGCCCGCCGCTTTGAGCTTAGCTAAAATTTCAAATTTAAGCGGACGGTAGCTAACGTGCGAGCGAGCAATCAGTACGCAGGGTAAGACGCCCAGCACCAGCACGTAAATCGCTAGTCTCGGGCTAAAAAGATCCGCTGACTCGGCAAAGTTCGTCTGGGCTGCGTTACGGATCATCTCCGAATCGATTACGACGTTATAGCTATCCATAAAATACGCTGTAAACGACGAGATAAAAAAGCAGATCATCAAAATCGGCTTGGTCGTATAACGCGAGCTAAAAATTGTAAAAAATAGCGTCAAAAAAGCGATCAAAGCTGCCATGTCGCAGACAAGATAGATAAAATTTAGCCCCGAAATTCCGTAGGCATTTATGATATTTTTGAAAAACGAGAAGTTAAAAAATGCCACAAAAGCAAGCGAGCTTAGAAAAATAAGCTTCTGCTGCGACGGATTTTTGAAAAAACTAGGCACGAAGCGTTCCTTGAGATAAAATTTCAAGTTGAAATTTTACGGCGTTTTGGTAAATGCTCGGAAATTCCGCGCTTCGTATCTCACAAATCGCAGCAAAATTTTTGTGAAATTTTAAAATTCCGCGCGTATTCATCTTGGCTTCATCTTGGAATTTTAAAATTGCACCATCCAAAATAAAATTTGGAAATAAAATTAAAAGGATTAAAGATGAAAAATCTTAAAGCTTTAGGCGCACTCGCCGCTACATTCGCCCTTGCGGGCGCATTAAACGCAGGAAACTTTAGTGAAAAAGACGCTAAAGTTTCATTCGATCAAGCGATAGGGATCGCGCAGCAAAACTTTGGTGACGCGACTATAAAAAGCGTAGAAATCGACGATGAGCACGGAAGGCTCGTCTATGAGATCGAGTCGTATAAAGAAGGTAGCGAAAGCGAGATCAAAATCGACGCTCAAAGCGGCGAAATTTTAAAGACTCAAACGCAAAAGAAGCTAAAGCCTAGTAAAATTAATTATTCGCAGGTCAAAATCAGTGCCGCAGACGCTCGCGCCAAAGCACTTAGCGCAAATGCCGGCTGGGATTTTCGCAAGGTTGATTTAGAAAGTAACGGCGGTAAGCCTGCATACGAAGTCAAACTGCGCCAAGGCATGAGCAAAAAAGAGGTGCTAATCGACGCCGCTACGGGCGAGCAGATCTTGCAGCGTCAAAAATAAGCAAAGGCGTGAGATGAAAAATCAAAGCTTAAAGGGTGGAGCAGATAACTCCGCCCAAACTAGTGAGGCTTTGGACGCTAGGGATTTTAGCATAAACGAAAACGCTGACTATGGCGCCCAAAACGCAGACGCAGCTAAAAATTTAGATGAAAATGCGCAAGATTTTTCGGCAAATTTAGCAAGCAAAACAAGCGAGCGGAATCTCGCGTCCTGCGAGCAAAATTCTAAAGATTTTTCCAGCGTGGAATGTTGCAAAAATCAAAAAAATTCTTCGGATGCGAAAGATTATAAGGACGAGCGGGATTCTTCGCAGACGCAAGACTTATCAAGTGCGCAAAATTTCGCTAGCGAGCAAAATTTCGCCGATACGCAAAATTTTTCAGATACAAGTAATTTAGCAAGCGCGCGAGATTCTGCCAGTGCAGCAAGCTGCGCGGAGGTTTGTAATTCTTGCAAGCCGGTGCTTTGCAGCCGCTGCAAACGCGAAATCGTTAAGCAAAATTTCAAGCTTGGCTGCGTAGGATTTGGGCTTTTTGCGCTAAATATCGCAGCAGGCGCGCTAAATTTTTTAGGGCGGTTAGGAAGCGTAGCGGATAAAAAGGCAAGCGAGATTAGAGCTAGACAAAAGGCGCCTGCGAATTAGCGCGGCTTTCAACGCTACTGAAATTTAGCGGTGCGTAAAATGAGCGGGTTTACACATCCAAAGCACCGCGAAATTTATGCTTTTTTAGCTAAAATGGCGGATTAGAATTAGCAAAATTTTAAAGGAGCACTTTGAAAATTTTACTTGTCGAGGATGAAAAAGATCTAAATCAAATCATCGCAAAATGTCTGAAAAAGGACGGCTACAGCGTAGATTGCGCCTTTTGCGGCAAGGAAGCGCTAGAGTTTTTGGATGTTGCAAAATATGACGCTATCGTGCTTGATGCGATGATGCCCGTGATGGACGGCTTTGAGTTTTTGAAGGCGGCGCGGGCGCGCAGACTGGGAACGCCGGTTTTATTTTTAACTGCGAGGGACGCCAAAGAAGATATCATCGCAGGGCTTGATCTGGGCGCAGACGATTATATGGTTAAGCCCTTTGATTTTCGTGAGCTTTTGGCGCGGCTTCGCGCAATTATCAGGCGCAAAAACGCTACTGCGGATAACGAAATTATCATAAGGCAAGTGTGCCTAAATCTAAGCAAAAAATCGGTCGTCTGCGCGGGTGAGGTAGTGGAGCTAACGGGTAAGGAATATAGAATTTTAGAGCTTTTGATGCTAAATCGCGGTGCGATTTTAAGCCGCGAACAAATCGGCGAGAGCATTTGGGATTTTAGCGGCGAAGCAAGCTCAAATGTTATCGATGTTTTAATCAAAAATATCCGCAAAAAGCTAGGCGAGCACGGCGATATAATAGAAACGAAGCGAGGGCTTGGCTATGTCGTGGCAAAATAGCAAGATTTGTATCAAAATTTCGGCGATTGCGAAGCAGATTTTTGCCGCTACGGCGCTTTTCATATTAAAATTCGTGCGAAATTTTAAACAGAATTTTACGCATAATTTTGCGTGTTTAAAGAAAAGCCGCAAGAAAAATCCCACGCAAAATATCGAGTTAAACCAGACGCTAAATTCTACTCAAAGCCAGGCGTCAAATTTTAAACGGAATTCCACGCAAAATCTGGCATCAAATTCCGCGCCGAATTTTGCTGCTACAAGCGCAACGCCTGATCTAGCGCAAAATTCTAATAGCGTCCTCGCGCAAAGTCAAGAACAAAATTTCGCATCTAAAATCACAATACAAAATTTTGCTCAAGTCTTATCTAGAGTATTTACAACCGCTAAGGAGAATTTTATCTCGCGCGCGCTACCTATCAGCCTACGCGTGACGCTTTATTACAGCGTATTTATTTTGGCGCTTGCAGGCGCTATTATCGGCATTTGCGGCTATATTTTAGACGAAGTATCAGGAAGCTCCGTCAGCCAAAAAAAGCTTGCCCACCTAGTGCAAAAAGCCGCGCGCGATGACAAGCTAAAAAGCTTTGATGACGGTGTATTTTTCTACGAACATGACGGACAAGGCGGCGTGATCGCGGGGTTTGTGCCTAAAGGCTTCGATCCTGCGTCGCCGCTTTCGCCTCAAGGCGCGCGCGAGGTGGAGCTTGATGACGACGAGTTTTTCTATTACGACGCGCAGATCAAAGGGCGCAGTGCATGGATACGCGGCGTCATCGCAGTTAGCGAGTTTGAGCTTGCGATGAAGCGCGTGATGCTAATCGCTCTTATCCTATCGCCGCTATTTGTAGTGCTAGTTATCTACGGCGGCTACGCGATCATAAAAAGAGCATTTAAGCCCGTGCGCACTATGTCGCGTACAGCTAGCGAGATCGGAGCTAGCGGCGATTTTACGCGGCGAATAGAACTACCGCGAGGCAAGGATGAGCTAAGCGCGCTCGCGGCTACGTTTAATGAAATGCTAGCATCGCTGCAAAGCGCGTTTGAGCGCGAGCGGCAGCTAAGCGCCGACCTTTCGCATGAGCTGCGTACGCCCGCTGCCGTCATACTGGCTCAAAGCGACTATGCCCTAGCCTACGAGCAAGACGCGAGCGAGGCGAGGGAGAGTTTCGCGGTCATCAATAATCAAGCGCGTAAAATTTCGGCGCTAATAGAGCAGATTTTAGAGCTTGCCCACTTGCAGCGCGGCGTGTGTTTGGCACCCATAAGCTTAAGTAAAATCGCAAACGAGTGCGCGCAAGACTTTCAACTTTTGTGCGCACAAAAAGGGCTAAGTTTTAGCTCGCAGATAGCTAAGGGCGTGCGCGTAAACGGCGATGAGCTGCTTTTGATCAGGCTGATTAACAATCTTTTAAGCAATGCTTTAAAATTTACGCGCAGCAGCGTCGCTTTAGAGCTTTGCGTCAGTGCAGACGCGTGCGAACTTAGCATAAGCGACGACGGAGAGGGCATAGAGCCCGCTTTGCAAAATAAAATTTGGGACAAGCTCTATCAAATCGAGCGCTCCAGAAATCGCGAGCAAAATAGTGGCGCGGGGCTCGGGCTAGCCATCGCCTCACAAATCGCAAAAATCCATGGCGCGCAGATTTCACTACGTAGCAAAGTAGGACGCGGAAGCAAATTTAGCGTAAAGTTTAAGAAGGTTTAGGCGGTTTTGTGGGCTTGGCGGCGTAAAGAAATGCTGGGCGGCGAAATTCTTAAAATTTTATCGCCTATTGTTGCTTAAAATTTAACGACTATAGCCGTAATAGGGGCGATGGTGTAATTTTAAAATTAGGCCGGCGTCGCCAATAATATCGGATGATTTTTGTGATAGTCGTGCGCTTTTAAATTCAAATGGGCCAAATTTTAAAATTTAGTTTTACCGCGAAATTCCGCGGCGAATTAATGAGGCAAGGCGCAGCATTTTGCCCTTGGACGAAGTGATAAGGCAAGCGCTTTAGAGCTTAAGTGGGCCGGCGCGGGTAATTTAAGAATTTTGAGGTATGCGGCAAAATAAGCCTTCGTTGAAATTTCACGGCGCAGTATTACAGGATAAACCTTTGCTAAAATTCTAATACGCCACATTCGGCTCTAGAGAATTTAAATTTAGGAGTATCTAGCGACCGAGTAAAATTTAAATACAGAGCAAAAAAGACGGACTGAGATTTAAGGCCGCCTACATAAGCGAAATTTTGTCTTTTTGCCCACCTCTCTCTTGCAGCTTACGGCGATATAATCAAAGCCGTTTGGCCTTACCTCGCCCCATGAGGCAGCCCCGCTATTTATTAGTATGACCCTGCCTCACTCGTTGGCCTCGTATTCGTCCATTTAGTCGTCGTAGCGTGTGCTATAGCCAAATTTTACGCGGGTCTTGCGTGGCGGTAGATTAAATTTCACTATATAGCGACGGGCTACTTTTTCTGCATCGAGCTTGTCGAGAAACGTCGCGCTTTAGCCGTGCGCAGTGCTATCAAAAAGTAAAATTTCCTCGCCCGTTGTTACGCATTTTATTGCGAACTTGCGAGGCATGAGCTCGTCCTCATAAGTCTGCGGCAATGGACTTTTCTAAATTTTTCGCCCTGCCTAGGATCGTAATCGCCTTGTGCTCGCATATATTTACGCACCTGTAGCAAAGCGTGCACTCATCGCCGAATTGCGCCTTTTTGCAAGCGAGCTTTATGTTACGCATCGGGCAGGGTTTGACGCAAGCCCCGCAGCCGCTGCATCGCGATGGATCGAGGCTCGGCTTGCGCTTAGCAAAGGGGCTTTTATCCCAAATTTTCATCCAAAGCCGCTGTCCTAAAAACCCTGCGATACGACAAAGCGCGCTCAGCCCCTCTTGCGGCGGACGATTTGTGCTAAGCGCCTCCGCAACGCGTCTGACTTTAGCGTCCGCCTCTTTGATTATGCGCTCGTTTTTCGCTTGCGAGTAGCTGAAAATCGCCACGTCGAGGATGAACGCGGGCATTTTGATATGAGCGCCGCCCGTTATGTTTGCGCCGAATTGTTTTAAAACTCTAGCCGCGCACCCTGCCCCATCGCCGCTGAAAATCTCCATCGTAGCGAGGATGAATACGTTTTTGCCGCTAAAGCTTGCGCCGTTTCGGTAGAGGAAGTCGCGCACGATACGCGGTAGGCCGCTAAAATAGACGGGATATGCCAAGATAACGTCATTGTGGTGCTTTAAAAGCTCATTGCAAGCCTTGCTCTCGATCGAGACGCAAACGCCGCCAAGATGAGCGATGAGCCTACTCGCGCAATGCTTCGTGTTACCCGTAGCGCTAAAATAGATCGCTATCATGCCCGCCCCCCAAACTATGCGAATTTCGGTGAAATTTAACCCTTACCGAACGAATAGAATTTTACGCGCCTTTTGCATAAAATTTTAAAATTTAGACGTGACGGCGAAATTTAAATATGCCGTCGCGCCCTAAATTCAGATATTTTCTGCCGCCACCATGCCAAAAACCATACAATCAGCCATGCTCATAGTACCGAGCCTACTTGCGCCGTGAACGCCACCGGTGATTTCGCCCGCAGCGTATAATCCTGCGATTGGCTCGCCACTAGCTGCGTCGATAACCTGAGCTTTGGTATTGATCTGTACGCCACCCATGCAGTAAAGAATTTTCGGGCTTGTTTGGCACGCATAAAATGGAGCTTTTGATACGTCGATACCGCCTACATCGGCTTTTGTCAAAGGCTTGCCAAACTCCGGGTCACTTCCTGCTTTGACATAGCCGTTAAAATCCGCGACGGTTTTTAAAAACGGCTCCAGCGGAATTTTATAAAATTTTGCAAGCTCTTCCAAGGTATTAAATTTTTTAATTGAGCCTGCTTCTACACCTTTTGACGTATAGACCGGATTATTTGCATCAACTGCGGCTTGATCACAGATATTTACGGGATAGTTGTCGTTATTTTCGCTCTCCGCCATGCATTTAAAGATCACTTCGGTTTTGATCTTGCGCCCGGCGTGCTCGTTCATAAAGCGTTTGCCCGTCTTTGGATCGACAGTTAGACCATAGTCGTTAGCGCAGTGATTTGAAAATAGTGCAGAAGTACCAAATCCCTTCTCGCTAGGATTGGTATAAGGATTTAGTTGAATCCAGCTGAGTTGCAAAGGATTCGCACCTAGCTTCATCGCCGCGATAAGCACACCTGCAGTAGCGCCTGGTTGGCTTACGGTTTCGATATTGTCTTTTAGATACGGCACTTGCTGAGCGCGAAACCACTTATCCGAACTGTATCCGCCCGCAGCCAAAATGACGCCATCTTTGGCTTTAAAAAATTTTACTTCGCCGCTTTTGTTTTCCCTATCATCGCTAGCAAGCTGCGGATCGAACTTATATTCTTCGCGACACTTCACGCCTACGACACGGCCGCTGTCATCTACGACAAAATCATCAAATTTAGTACGCTTCTTAATTACAGCATTTGCATTTTCCTCGATCGCCTTATGCATCGGCTGGATGTAGCCCGAGCCGCTAGCATTTTTGGCCTGTACAGCGCGCTTTAGCGAGTGTCCGCTAGCAGATATCACCTTGCCCGAAAACTCCACTCCGATGCTTTTTAGGTATTCAAAAGCATCGCCTGCGCGGTCGTAGATGACGCCTAGCAAATCTACGTGATTTAAATTTAGCCCGTCTTTTAGGCAATCTGCGATGAAAGCCTCCTTACTATCCGTGATACCCGCGGCTTTTTGGAATTCGTTATTTGGTACCGCCATATTGCCGGCGTTAATGACGGAATTGCCGCCCGCACGGCCCATCTTTTCGATCATAAGCACTTTTTTGCCGCGCTTAAGAGCCTGAAGCGTCGCCATCGAGCCTGCAAAACCGCTACCGATAACGACAACGTCATATTCTTCGTCAAATTTTACGTCTTTGGCGTTTTGCGTTGCACTAGCACTGCTTGCAGCCAAAGCCAGAGCTCCCGCCGCGCCGATTTTCATAAAATTTCGTCTTGAAATTTCTTGCATTTTTTTGCTCCTTGCGTTGAAATTTTATAGATTATACACCCACGTAGCGAAATTTAAAATTTAACGTAAATACTTAGTGATAGAATTTTAAAAATTTAGAAAAGAAATTTTAAAAGTGTAAATTTAAAGTGAATAAATTCCGCTCCGCTAGCCGAAGTCTAGGCGCAAATTTTAAAATTTACGGCGCACGGATTTGCTCGCCGCCCGTGCGAAATTTTGCCGCCGCTATAAAATTTTAAAGTGCACGGTATTCAAATTTAAAACTCGCGTCGTAGAATTTCAAGCGCTTTAAATTTTAAAACGCTTTGAAATGCTACGGCACACTTTGCGGCTTTGTCTCGAAAATTTTAAAGACGCACATAGTATTTCGGCGCAAAGCACGTACCGCTACTTCGCGCCGAAATTTCGCGGGCGCTAAATTTAAGCCCCGATTGTTTCGCCTGCGATCATTCCAAAAACCATACAATCAAGTATCGCGTAGGTTCCGAGCCTGCTCGCGCCGTGCACGCCGCCGGTTACCTCGCCCGCAGCCCAAAGCCCGGGGATCGGCTCGTGAGTAAGGCTAGAGATGACTTGAGCTTTGGTGTTGATCTCAAGTCCGCCCATCGTGTGGTGCACCTTCGGCATCGTGCGGCTTGCGTAAAACGGCGGCTTGGAAACGTCGATGCCGTCCAGCTTATCGACAACCTTGCCAAATTCCGGATCTTTGCCCGCTTTGACGTAAGAGTTATAATCCGCGACGGTCTTTAAAAACGGCTCCAGCGGCAGATTGTAAGCCTTCGCAAGCTCCTCTAACGTGTCAAATTTCTTCACGACGCCCGCTTCTAGAGGACGTGAAGTATAGACCGGGTTACGCGCGGCGACGGCTTGAGAGTCGCAGACGTTTACCGGATAGTTGTCGTTTTTCTCGCTCTCGGCGATGACCTTAAAGCAAGCATCCGCCTTAATCTTGCGCCCTGCGTGCTCGTCCATAAAGCGTTTACCCGTCTTTGGATCGACGGTAAGACCGTAGGTGTTGCAGCAGTGGTTGGTGAAATTTACCGCGGCGCCGAAGCCCTTCTCATCTGGCGAGCAATATGGAAGGAACTGAATCCACGACGTAAGAAGGGTAAATGCACCGATTCTATTTGCCGCTAGCATCGCTCCTGCCGAGCTTCCCGGATGGTTGGTGCTATCTATGCTAGGCACTACGCGAGGATCTTGGATCTGACGATACCATAGATCGCGTCCGTATCCGCCCGAAGCCAGCAAAACGCCGTCTTTGGCTTTATAGCTCTTTTTCTCGCCGCCTTTGTTTTCCAGATCGTCGCTAAAGAGTTTCGGATCAAATTTATACTCCTCGCGAGCTTCTACGCCCACGACGCGGCCGCTGTCGTCCACGATAAAATCGTCAAATTTCGTGCGGGTCTTGATCGTAACGTTAGGATCGTTTTGAAGTTTACTCATCATCGGTTGGATGTAGCCAGAGCCCGAGCCGTTGGTCGATTGTAAGCTTCTTGCGACGCTATGGCCGCTTTCAAAGATCAGCTTATCGCTAAATTCCGCTCCGCAGCTAGTTAAAAGATCCACCGCATCGTTGCTGCGATCAAACATCACGCCTAAAAGATCGGTATGATTGAGCCCAAGCCCGTCTTTTACGGCATCGGCGATAAAAAGCTCCTTGCTATCCTCGATGCCCTGCGCTACTTGAAATTTATTCATCGGAGCAGCCATATTTCCGCCGTTGATAACGGAATTTCCGCCCGCGCGACCCATCTTTTCTAAGATAAGCACCTTTTTACCGCGCCCGCTAGCTTTAATCGCCGCGGCAAGCCCTGCAAAACCGGTGCCGATGATGACGATATCGTATTCCTCGTCAAATTTAACGTCCTTGGCGTTTTGTGCCGCGCACGCGCTACTAGATCCCAGCGCAAGCGCTCCGGCGCCAACCGCGCTGATTTTTAAAAAACTACGTCTTGATACGTTTTGCATTACAACTCCTTTAATTGAAAGTGTATATTTAAAAGAAATGATAACTCGAATTTAAAGGTAAGTCAAATAGAATAACGTTATAAATAGATAGTAAAAAGCTATGAAATTTAGGGATTAATATAAAATTTTGAAATTTAGCAAGCGAGATTTAAAATTTTAAAATTTACAATGCCGATCGTTTGTGAAATATCCGCTGCAAATAAAAATCTCGGCGCGAAAATCGCAATGAATACAAAATTCGCGCCGAGCCTTAAAATCGCTACGCCTTAGCGAGCGACTTTAAATTTAAGCGTTTGTAGATCGTAATTATTTACTCGCTCGTATTGCATATCCTCGATAGAGATCGCAGGAAGCGCGCACGAGCCCGACATAATCACGTTTATCGGCGTGTAGATGACGCCGGTACTATTATATCCCTCTTGCGGATCGTAGTAAAAATAACCGCTTTTCGGGAAGTGAAGCACTCGATCATACAGATACTCCGTATGCTCGATCGCTACGCTATCTACAAAGCCCTCAGGGCGAGCCTGTGCAGCCGAGCTCAGGCGCTCATTTACCGCCTCAAAGCAGCTAGGCATCGCCTCGTCGATCGCGAAATTATACAGATAATGATTCGCTCGCCAGCTGATCTTAGAGTAAATTTTCTGCCCTACTTTGAGTTTGTTTAGATCGACGATGTTGCCGCGAGCATCGAGAAACTCGCGATAAATTTCAACCTTCTTATCTCGGTCGTTATCAAACGGCCTATTTATGCTAAGCGGGCTATGTTTGACCGCAGCGCTTTCATATCCGAAACCTAGCACCGTAAAAAACAGCTCGCCGTTGCCGCTCATCGGCGTAAATTCTATCGCGCCGTCTTTAACTGCGAGCTTGGTATCCAGCGGCGAATTGAAATTTTTCGTCTCGCCGTCGTATTTCAAAGCAAAGCTAATATCTTTTTTCGCGTCCTTAAAATACGCATCAAATCCGCGTATGACGCTCGCTCGCTCCTGCGTATTGTCTGCATCTTTTAGGTTGCGCACGAGCGCGATAGCCGCCTTGCTTGTGCTATCGTCTTTGATGCCCGCCTTGCCGAATGCGTAGAGCTTAAAGGCAGCGTCTCTTATGTCGCTAGCAAACGTCAAGCCCGCTCCGTCTTCGGCGTAGTCATAATCCATTTGGTTTATTTTTTCACGCATGAAGTTAAACTCGGTCGTCATATTGTGCTTTTTAAGTATCGCAGCCATAGCGATGCGAGCCATCGGCGAGTTGTCATAAAGGCCGTTGTCGTAAATGAAATTTATCTCATCATCATCGAGCTTGCCGTATTGATCTAGCACGAAATCCGCATATACTCGAAGCGTCGCTTGATCTTCGTAGTCTGATTTTAAGGCGCTAAATATCAGCGATCTTTGCTTATTGCTAAGGAATTTATAGCGCGCGTCAAGCTCTAGTAAAACGTCGCTTGCGTAAATCGAAGCGTAGTAATTGGTAACGCCGTGAGCACTCCAGTAGCCGAAACTGCCGCTAGGTTTGAGGCGAGATAAAATTCTACTTGCATACTCGTTTACGCGGTTGGTTAAGGTTTTATTGGAGTCTTTGCGTGCGACATAATCAACCGCTACCATCTTTGAAGTAAGCTGCTCGGTGCAGCCGTAAGGATAGAGATATAGCTCGTCCGCTAGGCTAAAAGCATTAGGCGTAGCACTGATGTGAGTATAAATTTCTTTATAACTCGGATCGATTTTTAGAGTTACCGGCTTATCGCCGTAGCTTACGTGAAATAGCTTCGAGCGCGGAAACTGGCTGATTATGTCAAATTCCACATCGTTGCTAAATTTCTGCCCGTTTGCGTCAAGATCAAATTTAATATTTGCATCCGCAATATCAAGTGCGCTCGCGGTGAAGTTCGTATGCTTGACCTCAAGCGGTTTGAGCGTGAAATTTGCCTCGCCGCCGCTTATAGCAACCGAAGGAGATGAGCTGATCTTCAAGACCGCCTTTTGCTCTTTGTCAGTTGTATTAATGAGCGTTAGTGGCACGGAAATTTCATCGCCGCGTACCATGTAGGTTAGATCGGCGGGCTTTATGATCACGTCGTCTCGAACCTTGGCTTCGACGTTTGCCGAGCCGATCGTAGCCGCCTCTCCGATAGCCATGGCGCTTAGTCGGATCGTGGAGTTAAAATTTTTCGGCATCGCAAGCTCAAATTTCGCCTCGCCGTTTGCATCCGCTTTTGCGATCAGCATTTTGATAAATTTTTTCTGCTTTTTGTTTTCGACCGGGCTTAAATTCCGTTTAGCTTTCGCCATCACGCCGTCGCCGCCGAAGCTTAGCTCTTTAGCAGTAGTTTGATACACACTAAGATCATCGTAAATGTCAAAGTACCGTAGCGCAAAATACGCGCTAACGTCAAACGCCTTAAATGCATCGAGCTCCTCTTGTGAGACGATATCTAAAATTCCAAGATCGACTGCGTAGAGCACCACTTTGGAATTTGGCTCGCTTTTTACGCTGATCTGCGCATTTTGCCCGTTTTTGTAGCTTTTCTCGGCTAAAATTTGCACGTTAGCCTTGTGTGAGCTCGCATCTAGCGCCACCGGCACGTTTGCATAGGCTCTAAGCGGCATCGCGGCGGGTGTCGCGGCGCGCGCGATTACAGCGTTGATATGTCCGCCGACGAAATTATCCGGCACGCTAAGCTCAAATTCCGCGCTGCCGCCTTTGACGGATAGAATTTTATAGTCGTAAACCTGCTCGCCCACAAGCGAGATATTTAGCACGCCGCTTTCTACCGGAGAATTGATGACGCCTTTAATTTTATCTCCGGCTTTAACCTTGTCGCTTGCGAGCTTGATTTTAGCGCTTTGTACGTCTTTAGCGTTTACCCGTCCATAATATCCCCAGCCGCTTACGTCCACGCGCACGCCAGCACTCGCGCCGCTTGAGTAATCGTTTGCGACGATTAGATAATTGCCGCCGTTTTGGAATTTATACTCAAACTCGCGCGCATCGGTGCTAACGGCGCTTACGAGATTAAAGCTTTCTTGCTCGACGTATCTGTTACCGTCATAAACGTAAGTAAAATCGTCTCGGTAAATTTCAACGTCGATCTTGCCTTTGACGTCGGTTTTAGTTTTGGAATCTAGTAGCGCAAAGCCGAATTTTACGCTATCGCCGCTTGAAATAAAATCCTTGCTCGCGCGAATTCCTACGATACGATCATAAGGCAGATAGCTCAGGCTGCGATATGCGTTTACGTTTTTGCCCTCCTCGGTTACGCTGAAATTTAGTAGAATATTTATGGCGTTAGAGACATTTAGATCAGCTGCTGCCGGCGAGAGTGCAAGCTCCTTTTTGCCGGCGGAGCTTAGCGTAAATTCTGCCCTACGAAGCTGCGTAGCGCCCTTTTTCTTTAAGCGATCGTTTAGAAACGAAAAGCCCTCGTAGCCTTTAATTTTTAGCTCTTTTTCGTAGGCGTTTGCTTCAAGCGAGCCTTTCAAATCTCCGGCCGGCGCGCCTGCAAGATAGTTTGAGCTTAGCTTTAAAGTTATGATCTCATCTGCGCCGTATTCGTCTTTAGCAGTTAAAATTTCATTTTTAATGCGGTTTGGGACGAAATTTTCTACGCTGAAGCTTTTAGAAGCGATGATTTTGTCCTCATAGATGAGATCTAGGCGGTAAGTGCCGCTTTTCTCGCCCATCAGCTCGTCTATTTTAACGCTGCCGAACTCATCGGTGTTTTGCGCGCGCGTGATGACCGCAGTGCCGCTAGGATCGTAAATTTTAAATTTAATCGGCGTATTTTTTAAAGAGCTAAAATCGCGATTTTTCATCACGATCGTGCCTAAAAGCCGCTCATTCGGGCTTATCAGCTCGCTCGCGAGATAAACAAACGGACGCTTTGCAGTAATCGTTTTCTCGACGCTTGCTACGGCGTTATTAAATAGCACGAACGCATGCTCATCGCCTTTACTAATCTCGATAGAGCGCGGATTTTTGGCTAGAATTTCCATATTTTCTAATCGCAAAATTCCATCTCCGTCCGTTTTATCCTCTACGATTAGCTCATTTTTATCGCTGTAAATTTTAACCTTCGCTCTACTTAGCTCCTCGCCATTACTAAGCCTAGAAGTATAAATTAGCGCGCCGCGCTCAAGTAGCACCACTTGAGCCGTAATGTCGCTAAGATAGGCTACGCGCGAAACCTCTTGCATCTTTTCGCCCACTTTGTAAAACGCCGTGATTTTATAAATTCCATCCTCGTAGCCTTTAAAATCCATCGCGATTTTATGCTCCGTAACGGCGTTTTTAGCGCCTCCTATATCAAAGCTCTTAACCGCGATCTCGCTAGCTAGCCCACCTACACTATCTTCGTTGCTTTCAAAGTTTAAAAAATACCTAAAATTTTGCTCAGGAACTTTAGCAATCGAAATTTTAACCTCATTTACGTTTGAGCTTTTAAATGCCAACGAAGCGGATTTTGGAATAAAATTTTTCTCGTCACTAAAGGCTACGAAAGGTAGCCTGTCGCCCATTTTTACGCTTTGTTTGATCTCGTCACGCAAGATATATGAGCTATCTCCGAAGCCCTTTAGCAGCCTGATCTCGTAGCTTTTATTCGGCATAAACTCGTCGCTTACTATATCTGCATAGTAGTAGCATGAAGGATCGTCGCTTTCGCCGCCCTCTTCATCTTCGTCATAATAATAATATCGCGGCTGAGTGAGGCTAAATTTACTCACGCCTACGATTCTTACGTATTTGGCGGACAGCTCGTCCATATAGTTAGGGAAACACACTCTAGCCGCGAGTGAGCCGTCTTTTAGAGCCGCAGGGCGGATCTGCACGCCGCTTAAATTTGAAGCGTTAATGCTATCATTAAAAGGCTCCTCGTCTGTGCGCAGCTCCACTGGATTTTGCAGCTTTGCGCCCGCTTTTGAGGTGAGGGATTCTATTTGCAATACGACGTTTTGCGCCTTAGGATCGAAGCTGAATAAAAAATTCCGATCATCGTGCGAGCTAAGCTCGTAGGATATATCGTTTTGGGCTAAATTCTGCGCGCGGTAAATTCTAGTCGCTTGCTGTAGCGCGTCCTTGCTAACCGCATCGTTAAATTTGATTGCCACTAGCCCCGGACGCAGAAGCGCGATATGCTCGGTGCTAAAAGGCTCTGTCTCGAACTCAAAGCGCACCCCGCGCGCCTCGCACGAATAATTAACCCCGGCGCTAAGCATCGGCTTAGGATAGAGCCTGATTAAGCTCTCGCTCACGCTTTCGTAGGTGCCCGTGATTTTGGGAGTGCATTTTAAGATCTGCTTTTGCGTGACACTAAATCCACTGCCGTCCACCCCGCTAATCTCGTAAGCCCCGCTAGCGTATTTGATCTCTACGCCCGCGGCAAAGCTAGCCAAAGCGCAAAATAGCGCTGCGCTTAGTAGTTTTGTCTTCATAAAATTCCTTTGCAAAAATTTTACGAAATTATATACAAATTAACCTTTTATTTTCTTTCATTTACTCTAAAATTTGCTTTAGCGAAATTTGCATTTTCGTCCAGGCAGCCAAGCTCGAAATCCCCTGCGCCAAGACTTAGCGTAAAAGCCTCGCCGTTAGTGCGCGCAAAATATTCTCCCATTTTAACTTTAGAATTTGCAGGCGCTAGGCTTTGCGTGGTGAAATCGCGTGCCACAAAATTTTGCTGCGAGGAATTTCGATCCGTAAAATTTTTCGCTGTGAAATCTTGAGCCTCCGAATTTTGCTCTGTGGAATTTTGCAAGATAGAATTTTGCGACGCCAAATTCCGTGTGGCTGGATTTTCAGCTATAAAATTCAATCCCGCAGAATTTTGCTTCGTAAGATTTTGTGATTTTACATTCTGCGACGCTAAATTTTGTCGTATGGAATTTTGTACCGCGGAATTCTGTTCTGTAAAATTTTGCTTTAAATTATCTTGCTGCGCCGCGCTAGAATGCTTGGAATCCAAATCCGCGGAATTCTCCATCGTAAACGCGGTGGAATTTAGCGCTATAAACTCCCGCGAACCGCCGCTTAGTCTGATATATACCCGCTCGCCGAAAACCGCCGTGCACTGTACCTTTAGCCGCAGCGTGCCGTCCTCGCCGGTCTCGTAGGTTTTGGCGTTGATATCGTTTAGCACGGGCTTTACGGCAGCAAATTTAGCCGCACATCTTCCTGCGCGCACCTTTTGTGGATCGACTAGGCCGTGTTTTAGCAGATAAAAAAGCTCGCTCGTGCCGTAAATTTCGCACTCCTCGTTGGGCTCAACCCCATCTATAGTAAGATCATCGGCGCTTTGCGCGCACTCCTTTTCGCGGTACGCGTCGGTGCATACCCGCCGCAAGCTCACGCCCGCGGGGCGCGCAAACTCTACCTCGCCTAGCATGCCCGATTTATCGAGGAAGCCAAACATATTAAACGCCACTTTTGCGGCACTCACGCCGCCGCTAAGATCCCTAGTTTTGGAGCCGTCGAAATTTCCCAGCCAGATGCCGAGGGTAAATTTAGGCGTCATAGCGACGGTGTAGAGATCGCGCGCATCGGCGCTCGTGCCCGTTTTAAACATCAGAGGCGGCGCGTTTAGGGTGTTTTGCCACACCGAGCCGAGATAGGAGCGCGGCGCGTTTCTTAACATCTGCGTTACGATGTAGGCGCTCTGCGGGGTTAAAATTTTAGCATCATCGCCGATCTTTGCGCCCGCTATTTCGAGCTTTCGCAGCTTGCCGCCGTTTGCAAACGCGCTGTAAAGGCGAGTAAGATCCATTAGGCTCATCGAAATACTGCCCAGTGCGATACCTGCGCCGTAATAATCCTTGCTAAACTCCGCCAGATGCACGTTTGATAGCATCTCATACAGCCCGTCGTCACCAAGCATTAAATTTAACTTTACCGCGGGGATATTTAGGCTAAGACTTAGCGCGTCAGTCGCACTCACTGCACCCATGAAGCTCTGGTTGTAGTTGCGCGGCACGTAGCCCGCGAAGATTATCGGCGCGTCGATCAGCTTTTTTGAAGGGGTGATGAGCCCGTGCTGCAGGGCCTTGGCGTAGATGAAGGGCTTGAGCGTAGAGCCTACGTTTTTTTGCGAGCGCACGCCGTCGTTTTGCCCCTCATTGGCGCTAAAATCGTGGCTGCCGACGTAAGCGATCACCCTCATACTTTCGTTGTCGATCAGCACCGCAGCGCCGTTTCTAACGCCCTTATCGCGTAGAGAGAGGATCTCGCTTTTCAAAAAGCCCTCAAGCGCAATCTGTGTTTTCAGATCCAAGCTCGAATAAATTTTACCCTCGTTTAGACGTGCAAGCTCCTGTGCTCGCGCGGTTTGCTCCTGAGGCTGCGCGCCCGCTTTAGAGTTTGCGGAATTTTCCTGCGTCTTGGCGTTTAGATCGGAATTTATTTGCGCCTTAGTGTCCGAAGCGAAATTTGCCCGCGATTTGGCGCCTGAAACAGAATTTGTCTGTATTTTGGCGCCTGGAGTAGAATCTGTCTGGGCACTAGCGTCCGACGAAGCAAAATCCGCCTGCATACTAACATCCGAAGCGGAATTTGTTTGCGCAATAAAATTTACACGCGACCGCTCGCTAGAGCTTGCGTCTGCCTGCGAATTTTGCGGCGAACGCGCAGCATCTTGCCGCTCGTTTAAATTTAGACTTTGCCGGTTTTGCTGATTTTGTGGCGAATCTGCGGCGCTGGCGGCATTCTGCCGCTTGTTTAAATTTATATCCGCACTCGGATTTTGCGGCGAATACTCAGTTTGCCCTTTATCCGAATCCGTATCCGCGCTAAAATTCTGCGGCAAACGCATAGCGCTTCGTTGTTCGTTTAAATTTAGACTTTGCGAGTTTTGCGACGGATGGGCGACATTAATTAAATCTCGCCGCTCATCTAAATTTGCACTCTTTCCTCCATTTGGTTTTACTGCGCTTTCCGGCTCATTCAGTTTTACGCCCGCCTGCGATTCTACGCCTTCGCGCTCGTTTAAATTTAGGCTCGTTCCGCCTAAATTTAAACTCTTCGGTGCATTAGTTTTAAAATCTGCCTCTTTGGGATTCATTTCTTTCAAATCCACTCCCGCCTGCGTGTTTGCGGCGCTAGATAAATTCGCCCCAACCTTCGTCGCAGCTGTAAAATTTGATTCGGCACCAGCCGCATCCGAAAAATTTGACTCTGCCCCCGCCGCGGCTCGGCGTGTAGACGAGCTTGCTTGCTCCGATGTCGCGCCAGGCGTGCCGCCCTGCTTTAAATTTTGAGTGAAATTTACGTCATCTTTGGCGGTAAAATTTTGCATTTTATAATTGCTAAACGCTAGCAGTGCGTAATGCGGCGCGTAATTGGGCGCTGCGTAGCGCCTGGGCGAAAACGGCTCCGCAAGAGCGCGCTCATACTCGCTTTGCGAGATCACGCCGCCTTCTCGCAGCTGCGAAATTAGGCGGTTTTTAAGCGCGTTTATATTTGATCTACGATCCAGGCGGTTTTTGTTCGGGTTTTTCGGGATTACGCTAAGAAGCGCGATTTGAGCGTTACTGAGCTCGCGCAGGTCCTTTTTGAAGTAAAAATACGCCGCAGTTTTGACCCCCTCGATGTTGCCGCCGTATGGGGCGAGGTTGAAATACATTCCTAAAATTTCATCCTTACTGAAATGCCACTCAAGCTGAAAGGCGTTGAAAATTTCTATGATTTTGTTCTTGTAGCTGCGCTGTTTTGGGCGCATCATACGCGCAACCTGCATCGTAATCGTCGAAGCCCCGACGCGCTCGACGTTGCCCTCGCTTTTTTTAGTAAAATTTTGCGTAAAATTATACGTAGCCGCGCGTAGGATCGAGGCTGGATTGACGCCGAAATGGTAGTAAAAATAGCGGTCTTCAAAGTAGATCGCGCTTTGTTTCAGCCGCGGCGGTATCTCGTCTGCGCTCGCGTAAAAGCGCCAAATTTGATCGTCGCCGATCTGCATATTTAAAATTTCGCCGTTTCGATCATATAAAATTCTACTCTTCTGCTTATTTAGCATATCCAAATTTAGCGGATAAAGCGCGTCCAAGATCAAAAACAGAGCGAATGCAAACGCGCAAAATAGCGCGATTTTTAACGTAAATTTTAGAAATTTCATCGCGCAATTATATCAAAGAATTTTAATGATTTTAGGCTATAATGGCGCCTTTTTGCAAAGGAATAATCTTGGACGCTCTAGCTAAGCTAAACACCGAACAATACGCCGCCGCAACCGCTCCTTCGGGACACAATCTAGTAATCGCAAGCGCAGGCACGGGCAAAACCAGCACCATCGTCGCGCGCATCGCTCATCTGCTAAATCTCGGCACGAGCCCTAGAAAAATTTTGCTTCTTACTTTTACGAATAAGGCCGCAAGCGAGATGATAGCGCGCTTGCAGCGGCATTTTGATAAAAAAATCACCTCCGCAATCGTCGCGGGCACCTTCCACGCCGTATCCTACGCCCTACTTCGCGAGCTGGGCAAAGGTGTGATCCTAAAGCAGCCCGCCGAGCTCAAGACGCTGCTAAAAAGCCTCGTAGAAAAGCGCAAATTTTATCACGTAAGCGACGCGCGTCCCTACGGCGGGGCGTATCTGTACGACGTGTACTCGCTGTATCAAAACAAAGAGATGAGCGCGGATTTTGCGACGTGGTTTAGCAAAAACTACGAGGATCAGGCGGAATTTGCCGAAATTTACGCAGATATTTTGCGCGAGTTCGAGGAGGAAAAGGCGAAATTTAACTACGCCGATTTCAACGACGTGTTGCTAAAGATGCGCCGTGAGCTACAAAAGGGCGCGCCGCTGCGATTTGATGAAATTTTAGTGGACGAGTATCAGGACACGAACTCGCTGCAAGGAAGCCTCATCGATGCCTTTGCGACGAAAAGCCTTTTTTGCGTCGGCGATTTCGATCAGAGCATCTATGCTTTTAACGGCGCAAACATCGACATCATCGGTAGCTTCGGCAAGCGCTTTGCGGACGCTAAAATTTACGCGCTGAATATCAACTACCGCTCAAGCTCGGCGATTTTAGCGCTTGCAAATCGCGTCATCGCGAACAATCCGCGTCTTTACGAAAAGAAGCTGATCGTGGGCCGCGAGGGAAAATTTAGCGCGCCTAGGCTGCATGTTTACGACGATACGGCGGCGCAATACGCCCACGTAGCCGCACAGATCGCGCAAAGCGGTACCCCGCGCGAAAAGATCGCCATCATCTTTCGCAACAACTCCAGCGCCGACGGCGTCGAGGTTGCGCTTAAGGAGCTCAGTATCGGCGCGAAGCGAAAAGGCGGCGTGAGCTTTTTTGAAAGCCGTGAGATCAAGGCCTTTACGGACATCTTCGCGATGATAATAAACCCAAAAGATATGATGGCATTTATGAGCACGTGCGAATACGCAAGAGGCGTCGGCAGCGCGTTAAGTAAGGAGCTTTTCGACGCGCTAATCGCACTTGGGCACGGAAGCATTCACGCAGGGCTTTTGCGTCCCGACGAGAGCGTTAAAATTTTTGAAAAAAAGAGAAAAAACTACCAGCTCGGACTTTTTGACGATGTCGATATTATCAGCTCGGTATCGCGCTTTGAAGCTTTGGAATTTGATGAGTTTTTTCGCTCGCATCCGATTCTAAAACACAATAAAATCACCGAAGGCGGCGCCGTATTTTTGCACGAAATTTATAAAATTTTTAAAAAAAGCGGCTCCGCTGCGAGATCCGTCACACTGATCTCGCAGATCAAAAACTCGCGCCTTTTCGCGCTCGTGGCGGATTTCATCGCGACGAAACGCGCGACGCTGAAAAACGGCAAGATAGACGAGGATCGCAAAAAGGACGAGACCGCTCGCATCTACGATAAATGCGGAATTTTAGAGCAGATCGCCGGCAAATACGCGGATCCGCAGAGCTTTTATAACTTCATAACCCTGGGCGCAAAGGAGATGAGCGAGGGCGAGGGGGTAAATCTGCTCAGCGTGCACGCAAGCAAAGGGCTTGAGTTTTGCAGCGTCTATCTCATCGATCTGGCGCAAAACCGCTTCCCGAACCTCAAGCTAATGGCGATGGGAGGCAGCCTGGAGGAGGAGCGGCGGCTGTTTTACGTGGCGGTTACCAGAGCGCGCGATGAGCTGGTATTAAGCTACGCGAAATTTGATAAGATCAGAAAAGTTAGCTACGAGCCTAGCTGCTTTTTAAGGGAAGCGGGGCTGGTGAAGTAGGCAAATTTTGCTCGCTAAATTTGAAATTTCATTTTAGCGCGGGCGGATCTTTTGAGTAAGAATTTTACTCCTCGCGTACGTTTAGTGCGCCGCCCAGGCTTCTTTGACGGATTATTATGGCAAGAATTTCGCTGCATGATTTTTGTAAATTTTGCGATTTGTAAATTTTTGCGACGCAGACGTTGTGCGATATTTTGCGGCTCGCTAAATTCTGGAGGTGGCGGCTGGGTTTTAAACTGCTATGAAAAGCGTGACTGTTCGGAGTTTTTTTGCGAGCTGTACGCGAGCTATGTGGCAGTGCAATCAAAGGCGGTTTAAAAATGGTGATATTTGCGGCGCCGGCAGCCGTAAAATTTCACTACCGTTCTGTTGCAGGGTTTTAACGCGGCGAATTCCCCGCAAAATCTTACGCGGGTAGAATTCTACGGCAAAATTCTGAGATAATAAAATTTCACCGCCCTATTTCATCTTTCTCTTACTTTGAAATTTATGTGTTTTATACATCGCGGAGCTCAAATTTTATTTAACAAATTCCAAAAATGCCGCAAATTCCAAGGCTAGTTAAAATTTTAAAGCGCATCAAATTTACGGCGCTGCGAAATTTAAAATTTCACTACGTATTGCGCACGCTGTAAAAATACGCGCTCTGCCAAATTTGCCGCGACGGAATTTCGCGCCGCCGCCGCCCGCATATTTGATAAATAGATTTCGCGTCGCGTAAAATTCCATTGCCGGTAAAGTTTGCTGCCGATGAATTTATCGCCGCATAAAATACTGTCGCGCAAATTTAACGCAGCGCAAAGTCCTTCGCCGCGCAATTTCACATCGTATTAAACACCCTATCTCCCGCGTCTCCGAGACCCGGCACGATATATTTTTGCTCATTTAGTCTCTCGTCGATCGCTGCCGTAAAAACCTCGACCTGCGGGTAGATCTCGCTAAATTTATGAAGTCCCTCGGGCGCTGCGATGATGGAGATAAATTTGATCTTTTTAACGCCGTTTTTCAGCAGAAATTTCACCGCATCGATCGCCGTACCGCCGGTCGCAAACATCGGATCGATGATGATTGCGGTGCGCTCTGCGGCGTCTGCGGGCAGTTTGGCGTAAAAAAACTCCGCCTGTGCGGTCTTTTCGTCGCGCTGAAAGCCCAAAAACCCCACGCTAGCGTCGGGCATAAGCTTAAAAACGCTATCTAGCATCCCCAGCGCGGCGCGCAAAATCGGGCAAATCATGATCTTTGTAGCGAGCTTATACGCGCTGGTCTGCGCCACGGGCGTGTGCACGCTCACCTCGCGCAGCGCCAGATCGCGCGTCGCCTCAAACATCATCAGGTAGCTGATCTCATCGACGAGCATGCGGAACTGAAACGGATCGGTCCCCCGATCGCGCAGGATCGTGAGCTTATGCTCGATCAGCGGGTGCTTGATTAGCCTCACGTTAGGCAGCTCGCACGCGGTTTGGTGCGTACATTTTTGGCTTTGGCTCATTTTCTCTCCTTAAATTTACTAAATTTTGCGCCCTCTTGGGCATTTTAATTATCTATTTTGATGCGAACTCCAGCGCCGTGGCGCTAAAATTTTGCCGATAACGGCAGCGCGATTTTAAATTTAAAGCGTCTTTGCCTACGATATGTGCGTTTTGACGCTCAAAATTTAGCTCGGTGACTCGCTTTAAATTTAGCGCTTTTAAAACGCAGCGCTTTAAATTTAGCTTGCGCATGCGCTTTTGATTTGGTTGCTATTTAAACAGGGCACGCTTTTTATCGGCACTGAGCGCTACTTTTCGGCGAGCGCTCGCGGCGTAAATTTCACTTCCGAAATTATCGTCTGAGGCGGCTTTAAATTTACTTAATGCTCGCGCTCGTGAGCCAAATTTTAAAATTCCCCGCAATTTTGCGCGCCGATAAATTTATAATTTTCATACGCACCGACGCTCTGTAAGCAAGCCGAATGAACCGAGCGCGTATCTTTTAAATTTAGCTCAACGCAAGCGGTTAAATTTGCCGTGCCGAAGAGATCGAATTTAACAGCCCTACTCCTTCACCACGCGCAGAAAGGAATACACGTCCTGTACCCCAGGCGCGTGCGTCGCGTACCAGATCGCGTGCTTTTCGTGCTCGATGTCGCTCACCACGCCGCTAAATACCACGTCGCAGCCTACGATCGCCACACGCACCGCAGTGCCCGAAACGTCGGTATCGGAAAAGAGATTTTTCTTTAAATTTGTAAAAATTTCAAACGAATTGCACGGATATTCGGGCTTTTTGACGCGCAGATAGGTATGCACGCGCCGCACGCCTTCGGTTTGTCTAGCTAAAGCAAGCAGCGGCTCGCGCATCGCTTCGCTATCCAGTAGCCCGATGAGATAGACCTCGCCGTAGAAGCACTCGACCTCCAGATCCCAGCTGCTAAGGCCTTTGGTAAATAGAATTTTGCTTTGAATTTTAGTCTGGATGAGCTTGTCGCTAGCGATCTCGCTGACGCTGCGGCGGTCGCGCGCTACGGAGTAGATGTCGTATACGCTAAGCGCGTTGCCAGCGGGCGCCAGCGGAGCCGCGCACGAGCTAAATAGCGCCGCGCAAGAGAGCAAAAACACCGCTAAAATCGCTAGAAACAAAACTCTCAAACCCTCTCCAATCTCGTTTAATTTCTAATTACCTCAAGCCAGCTGCCGGCGCCGCTTTTTAAATTTAACCCCGTAGGCACCGTTTTATCGCAGCTTCAAATTTTGCGTCGCGAGATTCCGCCCAAACCGCACGCCGTAAAATTTTACAATATAAATTTTAAAATTTACGTTGTAATTCCCACAGATTGCGGAATTCTGCGTTTTCTTCGCTGCGAAATTTCACGCGCAATATTCGTCGCCATAATTCTACCAGGTTAAATTTTTCATTGCAAAATTTGCCGCTGCGAAATTTTGCAGGGTAAAATTTCTCGCGGCGGAATTCACCTCTGTAAAATTTTATATTTCAAAATCCGCGCCCAAAATTCCGCCCGGTCACGGCTAATTCGTCGTAAGTCCGCCGTCTATCGCAAATATCGCGCCGCTGACCCATTTCGCCGCATCTGACGCCAAAAACACCGCCGTATCGCCGATGTCCTGCGCGCTGCCGATTTTGCCGAGCGGATAGATATTTTTTACCATCTGTTCAAACGCTTCGCGCCCCTGCGGGCTAAGCGCGCTTAAATTTCGCTCAAACTGCGGCGTAAGCACGCTTCCGGGCGCTATGGCATTAACGCGAATGCCGAGTTTGCCGACCTCGAAGGCAAGCGATTTAGTGAAAGAATTTAGCGCGCCTTTAGTGATCGAATACGCCGTCGTGGTACGCCCTACGAGCATTCGGTTCGCGAAATACGACGAGATATTGATCACGCAACCCTTGCTAGCCGCAAGCGCGCTCAAAAGCCCCTGAGTAAGCAGATATGGCGCTTTGACGTTTAGGTTTAGATGAACGTCCAGCAGCGCTTCGTCGGTCGCCTCAAACGGTACGAATTTTCCCAACCCGGCGTTATTTACAAGGATATCTATCTTAGGAGATTGCGCTAAAATGTGCTCGCAAATTTCTTTTATCGTTTTGCTTTGCGCCAAATCTGCCTCTACCGCGTAAGCTTTCACGCCGTAACCGCCTAGGTTCTCCTGTGCGATTTTTAATTTCTCCTCGCTTCTGCCGAGCAGGATCAAATTTGCGCCCTCTTCGGCGAAACACTTTGCGATGCCAAGCCCTATTCCGTCGCTTCCGCCAGTGATTACGGCTGTTTTGCCCTCTAATCGTTTCATACTTTTCCTTTCAATGCGTAAATTTATGCTCTAAAAATTTGAGCGAGATTTATGGATCTCGCAGGCTTTGAAATTTTGTAGGCTTTGAAATTTTACCCGCTTTAAAATTTCGCTCGCTTTAAAATTTTACAGCGAAGCGAAATTTCGTCGATAAAATTTTACTAATTTTAAAATTTCATCGATAAAATTTCACGGCAAAATTCTATCGTAAAGCTCGCGGCGGAATTTCATCGGGAATTTCATCCGCGAAATTCCGCCCAGCCGTACGCTACTCGGCTTACAGCACCTGTTTTACGCTGCTAGCCGTGATTTCAAGCAGCCTCGTAGCAAACGGAAATTTCGCCTTCGTTTCTTCAAACTCCGCACCGCTATCAATAAAACGCGCTGTGCCCTTCACTACAAAGCCACGCCCCGCTCCGAACCTGCCTGCTAGCTCCTTTGTAGCGATGCTAAGCTCGACGTTTGGATTTGCCTCCACGTTGCTTTGCGTCTTTTTCATACCCGCAGCGGGGATGAGGATGCGATCACCCTTAATGACGAGATATCTGTTCCACGTATTGCTGATATGAGCCTCGCCCTGCGCGCAGGTAGCGATACCCACGGCGCATTCATAATTCAAAATCTCCAAAAATTCCTTGCTAAACATTTTCTCTCCTTAAATTTACATTTTAAAGCTCGCAATTTTGGCTGACAAGCCCCGCGCGCAACTGAAATTTTAACTACCTCTGCCACTTTCCGTCTCGGTTAAATTTTATACTTCAAAAGCGCCTCCTTATCGGCTTTGCTTACGCGAAAGCTATCGCGGATCTTCGATATCGCCTTGTTTTGGATAAATTTAACCGCCCGCTTGCTCGCCAAAAACGCAAGCGTGATCTCGCGCTGTTTGATAAACATCTCGGCTATCGCCCACGCCACGCCCATCTGCACATAATACCGCTCGTCGCTTTCGGCGGCGCAAATTTCAAAAAATTCCTCGGGCGAGATCGCGTCCATATTTCGCATAAAATAAACGTAGAAAAATCGCCGCTCAAACTCGTCCGCACCGTTTTTAGCCTGCTTTAGCAGCGCGTCCGCAAAAGCGGCATCCCTGAATTTCGGAGCAAACATATCACAAACCGCCCAATTAGGCATCGTTTTGATAAAATTGCTCGCGAGAGCGAATTTCGCCTCATCCTGCTTCAAAAGCATTATGAAAAAGCCTTTTAGCACAAACTCCTCGTGAAAAACCGGCTCGTAATTTTGCAGCTCGCGCCGCGCCTCATCCGTGCCGCCCAAAGCGGCAAAGCTTTTGCGAGCAAGTGCGCGCAGTGCGGGAGTGCGCACGCCCAAAATCTGCGGCGCGGGTATTAGGCGCTGCGAAAATTGCGCGAATTTCTCCTCGCTTAGCGCTCGAAGCCGCTTAAGCATATCTTCTCGTAAATCCATGGCTTTCCTTTAAATTTGATCGTAAATTTAATCGCGCGCGAGATTACGATTTTATAACGGCGCGCCGAAATTTCGCCGCACAGGACTTTTATTTAAACAGATCGCGCCGCACGCTTAAACTAATCGCTCGATAGATCGCGTTTAAGTCGCTTGCCCCACTCGCTCAAAGTCTTTTGCCTAAAAATACGCCTGCCAAATCGCGCCGTATGCCGCTCCAGGCGAAACAAGCCGTATCGCCAAAGCCGCTTAAATGAAGCTCGGCGCGTCGTTTGAAAACAAAATCAGATCGCCGCTGTGCGTATTTTCGCTCAAAACCCGCTGCAAATCGCGCTTGTCTTTCAAAACGATAGTCTTTGCGGGGTCGATCCTGCTTTGCAGCACCTCGGAATTTAGTTCGCCCGTAATGATCGCGAGATCAAAAATTTCATCGATCTTAGCGCCTAACGTCTCGTTGTCCTCGCGCGTGCTCTCGACGATGCCCGGCGTGATGATGACCTTGCGCCCGCCGTAGCTTCGCATCAGCTCGTAGCTTTGCAGCATGCCGCTTAGATTGCCGTTGAAGCTATCGTCGATGATGATCTTGCCGCCCGCATCGAGCCGCGCGAGGCGGTGCTCGACGGCGCCGACGTGTGCGACGCGGCTTTTGATCTTATCAGTGCTAAGCCCTAAAAATCGCGCTATCTTTATGCATGCGGCGAGATTTGCAGCGTTGAATTTACCCAAAATCGGCGCGAAAAACTCATGTCTCTCGCATAGCTCTCTCTGCCCGTTTGAAATTTTATGCTCGTTTGAAGCCTCTTGCACGCCCCACTCTTTGACGTTACAAATTTTATCGTCGCTAGCGGCACGGGCGGTTTGTTCGTAAAATTCTTGCTCGCTTTGTTCGGCGCAGGATACGGAATTTGCTTCGTCAAAATCGACGCCGTAATTTTTAGAATTTTTGTCTTTTTTCGCGCATGCCGCACTGCTTGCATCTAGGCTTAAACCGCCCTGCCCTTCGCCACCTGCGGCGGATGTGTCTGCATGCAGCGTGGAATTCTCTCCGCTTGCGAGGGGCTCATTCTCGCTCAAGCCAAGGCTAAATTTTATTCCGTCCAGATCTGCGCCGCAAATTTCCAGCCCCTCGTCGTAGATCGTGACGCGCTCGTCCGCGCTTTTTTGCGTGGAGCTGTGCAAAAACGCATGCTTTAGCCGCGCGCTTGTTAGCGCTTCCAGCTTTGTTTTACGGATGTTTTCGATGCTTTTGAAATACTCGATGTGTTGCGCGCCGATCTCGCCCACGACGACGATCTGCGGCGCCAAAAACTCGGTGATCTCGGCGATATCGCCGCTTAGCCTGGCGCCTGCTTCGGCGATGTATATCTGCGTATCTGCGGGTAGCGCCTCGTTTACGTCGCGCACTAGCCCTGCTAGCGTGTTTACCGAACGCGGCGTCTTATAGCAGCGAAAGTCGTTTTTTAAAATTTGATACAAGAAGTTTTTAATGCTCGTCTTGCCGTAGCTTGCGGTGATCTGAATGATCGTAAGGGAGGGCATCGAGGCCAATTTTTTGCGTGCGTCGGCCTTAAATTTCGCAGCCTGCGCCCGCTCGTAAGCAAAGCTCGCCGTAAGGCCCGCACCAAGCGGTAAAAAGATCGGCAAAATCGGGCCTCCCGCGGCATAAAACGCGGCGCTAAAGCCAAACGCGCAGAGCGCCAAAATCGCAAAAAATCGCTTCACGCGCGGCGTAAAGACAAGCTTTTTATCAAGCCTTCTTTGCCAAAAATAAAGCGCTAGCGCATAGGCCGCGACGATTAGAATTTTAGCGGCGTGCAAGGCATAAAGGCACTCGGCGCCGAATTTAGCCGCACAGAGGCTCGCCGCGATCTCGCAGCCAAAATACGCCGCTAGCGGCAAAATCAAAAAATAAAGGTGCCACACGGGTTTGGTGAAGTGAAAGATGATGCGCGCGGGCTTGTACGAAAACCACTGCAGGCAGGTGATCAGATAAAAGCCCAGCAGTAGGACGAATGCCGCGTGCGCGATCAAAAATATTATATTCATCTTTTAAAATTCCTTTTTATAAATTTGCGCGCCCGCTTTGCGAGCCTGTGCGGGCAAAAACGCGGCGAGCTCGAGCTAACCGACATTCGGCGTCATTTGCAAATTTTACGAATTTTCGCTTTGCAAATTCTATTTTTGCAAACTTGCACGCTCATAAATTCACGCCCTCGCGAAAGCTGCACGAGCCACGCTAGATAAATTTACGCTGCCGCGCGCCGCCCCCATTTTCGATACCGCGCCGTATCTATCTTTCGCGACCTGAAATTTTCGCACGCTGCGTATCTTGCGACATCGCGCCCTATCTCGCGCGATGATTTGCATCATTTGCGGCACATAGACCTTTCGAGGCAAATACATGGCGCGGTTATGCGACTAAATTTAATCGTCCGTTTTGCGGTGCACGCACGCAGTTTTGTCGTCTATTGTATGGCTGCCGCAAGCGCGGAGCAGAAACTCCGCTGCCGCATTAAAATTTTAAAATTTAACGCGGCACGCCGCAATTTGAGCTTTGCGTTTTATACTGTGCGCCCAAAGAGCGGATTTTACGTTGCTAAATTTTAAATATGTGCCGCATACTTCGCGGCTTTATAATCTAAATTTACGCTTAGGTCCGCGATCTTTGCGCAAACAGATTGCAAAATTTTATAACGCGGGCGAGCCATATTAAAGCGCCGCAATGAAACGCTTTTTAAAATGCACTCGCTCTTGCCTTTCGCATGATCTGTTTTTGCATCTAAAGCGCGATTTTCGCGGTGCGGCGCTAAAATTTCGCGGCTAAATTTTAAAATTTACACCAAATCGCGTTTTGCTTTAAATTTAGCGCGGCGCCGAATCGTTAAATTTAGCTGCCGCCAAGCTCCTTTTCGATCTGTTCGCCGATAAAATCCGCGCTTTGCAAAAAGAAAAAGTGATCCCCTGCCAGCGGATAAAATTTGCTATTTTTGACGAGCGAGTGGATCAGCTCGCCGCTTTTTAGGCTAGTGGCGCGATCGTCCTTGCCCCAAAAGATGAGCGCATTTTGCGAGCTTAGCGCGGAAAAGATATCGCGGAAGTCCTCATTTACGACGTTTTTTAGCGTCTCATACATCGCCTTGCTCATACCTGCGGCGTCCTTGCTCGCAAACGCGCGCCAAAGCCCCGCCAGTCCAAATCTTTTTAAAATTTTAAAAATCACGATTTTGGCGCGCACGGCAAAGGGCTTGGGTTCGATGATACCAGCGCTGCTTAGCAGTATGAGATTGCGCGGAGCTAGCAATGCAGCGATCTTGCCGCCGAAGCTGTGCCCCATGATCGCTGCGGGCTGCTTGCCGAAGGCTGCGATAAAGGCGCGCATAATCTCTGCGTAATCCTTGCTGCCAAGGGCGCGCGCGGGCTGCGAGCTGGCGCCGAATCCAGGCAGATCGACGCACACTAACGCATAACGGCGGAACTTGTCCGCAAAAATCCGAGACATAAGCGCCTTGTTTGCGCCCCAGCCGTGCAGAATCAGGATGTATTGCTCACGCTGCAGATTTGAAATTTCGTAGCTGATTTTGTAGCTTTCGCCGCCGCAGACGAGCTCCTTACTCGCCACCGCCGCTCCTTTTGGCGTAAACGGCTTTGAGTAACTCAACCGCCTTTTCGAGCCGCTCAAACTCGCTCATACTAATCATTACGGCTTCGAATTTGTTGTTTTTGACGATCAGGGCTTTTTTGATCTCTTGGTTTTTAATCTTGTTTAAAACGGTACTGAAGTTGCGCACGATCTCGGTAGCGGTGTAAATTTCGTCTTGATTTATCATAACTCGACCTTTTAGAGTAAAATTTTACGCAAAATTTAGCGTAAAATTTTAAACGATTGGCTACTTATTAGCGGTGATTTTAGTGATCAGCTCGTAGCTTATAGGGATCTGCCTCATCGGCGGCAGCGATGAAGCAAGAGCTGCTAAAACCTCGGAGAAATCATCAAATAGATAGTTTGCGAGGCTGCCCGGATTTGGATTTATCTCGTTTAGATAAATTTCGCCCTCTTTCTCAAAAAAATCGCAGCGAATGAGCGCGCCATCGAATGATCCTGCGTTATAAAGCCGCGTAAAGGCGTCTTTCATCTTGCCCTCTAGCAAAGCGCCAGGACGAGCGGGCTCGATCGCGCCACTGCGCGAAAAATCCAAATATTTACGATCGAAATTTAAATAGCCCTCTTTTTTTGGCTCTTCGATATTCGAAAATACGATTTTGCCGTCTATTTTAGCGCCTGCGAGATTGAATTCCTTTACGTTTTCCCAGTACGGCTCTACGATCGCGCTGTCGTCCAGCTCAAAAGCCTGATCCAGCGCGTAGCTAAACTCGCTTTCGTTCTTGGCTATCGAAATTCCGATGCTAGAGCCCAAATGAGCGGGCTTAACGATGATCGGAAAATTAAAATTAGGCAGGCTGGTACGATTTACGATCTCATACGGCAGAGTTTTTACATTTGCGATTACGGCTAGGTGCTTGGTTAAAATTTTATTATAGCTTAGCACACTAGCTTCGATGCGAGGTCCGATATAAGGGATGCCAAAAAACTCAAATAGCGCCGCCATTTTGCCATCCTCGCCGTCGCAGCCATGGATTAGATTGATATATGTGCCGACTTCTAGCATGCTTTTGCTAAACATTCCACTCTCAAAAAATCCGCCCGCACCGATGCTAAGCTCTTTTGCTTTAACATAGCCGCCCTGTTTAAAATATGCCGCGCGCATATTCTTATCCTCGATGCGGTAAAATTTACGATTTTTATCGCAAAATACAAACTCCAAGTCCCAGCCTTTTAGGGCGTTTTTAACGGCAATTGCCGAGATGATACTTACTTCGTGCTCGTAGCTTTGAGCTCCAAAAACTATGCCAAATTTCATTGCTTTCCTTCAAATTTTATTTTCTACGCTAATTTTTTTAACGCCTCTTTGACAAGATCTGACGTATTCGTGCTGCTGCATCCTGCTAAGATTTGATTGATCTTATCGCGCTTAAATCCAAGGCTTTGTAGCGCGGATGCTGCTTCATTTTTATAAGTCTCGCTAGGACCGAATTCCATTAGCTTCGCATCGCCCAGTTCGGCAATGATCCGTCTAGCGGTCTTTAGGCCGATACCCGGAACTGAAGTTAGCGTCGCAGCGTCCCCCGTAGCTACGCAACGTGCGAAATCCTGCGGAGCGAGCGTCGAACAAACCGCCATCGCCGTGCTTGCACCTACACCGCTAAGCTTGATTAAGGTTTCAAACATCCTTTTTTCACTCTCGTCTAAAAACCCGTACAGCAAATCGGCATCCTCGCGCAGAATTTGTACGCACGCAAGCTCGGTCAGCCTGCCCTGCGTGAGCTTCGCGGAGGTATTTAATGACAACGAAAGAGCGTAGCTCACGCCGCTAGAGCATTTAATAACGCAAGCAGTGGGCTCCTTGCGCGTGATAATTCCTTCGATCGCTGCTATCATCTAAGAGCCTTTAAAATTTCGTTTATGCTCTCATTAAGCGCTAAATTTAGGGCATTATAAATGCTTTGCGAGCTAGGATCAGGCACGAAAACGCGCTTAGTGACGATGCCTGATTTTATGCTTTCTAAAGAATTTAAAATTTCATATCCCATCGTGACGGTTGCTTGATCGTTATTGATCTGAAGCGCTACGATACTGGTTTTTAGGCGCAAATCCCGCTCTTTTGGCACGAAGATCGGATTTAGCGAGCAGGTGGAAAATGCCGCATCTAGCAGTGCCTTATATACCATTTCGCTAGGCATAGTTATAAATTTGGCGTCGCTTGCGAACCGCGTTCGATTTCTAAAATCCACTATTAAAATATCCCGCCTATCGACGAGATCGGTCGCCGTGATGGTGTCGATAAAGATATTTTTGCGCACGCCGCTAGGATTTACGCAGCGCTTTTGATCATAACGCAGCTCGTAGTAGGTGTATGGCTTAGCCTGCTTGGCTAAGCAGCCGCCTAAAAATATCGCTGCTAGCGTCACAGCAAGCGTAAACTTTATAAAATTTTTCATCTTTATTCCTTTTTATCGTCGCGATCCGCGCTTTTAGAAGTGTCTTTAAAAAAGAAATCGTAAGGATTGTCCTCTAGTCTAAACATTGCACCTTGGAATTCTCTAAGCGATTTTTTTAGCTCACCAAGAGTGTTTTTTGCCTCCTCAAGCGTAGGATCCAAGATCGCTTTTAGATTATACTCGCCGCGATCGATACGCTTAGTGATGATACCTGCGGTTTTGTCCAGTGAATTCGATAGATTGGCAGCACTCACGGCAAAAGCGTTTAGATTATCTAGCAGCGCGTCTAGCTCCTTCTCGCGCTCGTTTAAATTCGCTATGAGAGTATTTACATTAGCAAGCAGCGCGTCTAGGCTTTGGAATTTTTTCTCATCACTTAGCTCGGCGCTAAATTTATCCATCGAAGATAGGATTCTATCCACTTTATCGGTATTTTGCTTAGACAACAGCCCATTAATCTTAAAGATCATCTCGCTCACGCTATCGGTGATGACTTCAGCTTTAGAGCCGATTTTATCAAGAAGCGTTTTATCCAGCGCAATTATCGGCTTTTTATCATTCGGCGGGAAAAGCTTGCCACTTCCTTTCGTGATATTTATAAACGCAATTCCGCTGATGCCTTGAGATTCTACCTTAGCGACGCTATCTTGCGAGATCGGCAGTTTGCTTTTTACCGAAATTTCAATCTCGATGATCGCATTTTCGATATCGGCAAAGTCGATACTTTTTATGATGCCCGCATTTACGCCGATAAATTTAACTTCGGAATTCTCCTTAATGCCTACGGGAAGCTCTTTTGTGTGGATATAGTAGGAGCGGTAGCTCTCGCTGCGGTCGGTCTTAGTAAGCATCCACCACATAAACGCCGTAAGAGCCGCGATGCAGATCATAACAAATGCGCCTACTATCGTGTATGAAGTTCTATTTTCCAATCTTTTCTCCTAATTTCAGAGCGTAAAATTTAAGCCCTGCGATATGCCTTAAAAATAGCCGTTTGGGCTTAAATTTTAAAACTTAGCACTTTCTCAAATAGCCGCAAAATTTGCAGAATCATCTGAGTTTAAATTTTAAAGCTTATCGTGCATTTTGAAATTTCAAAATATCGCCGCACCGTATTTTAGCGTAAAATTTTACCGCCCCGGTTTAAATTTAACGCCGCTTGCTCGTTAAAATTTTAAAATTTATGCACTATCCAATAAATGCGCCTAAATGCGCCCTTAAATGCGACCTGCTTAAATTTTAAAATTTCGATTGAGCCGCTAAGGTCTAAATTTTAAAAATTTAAGCCCTGCGGATCCCGAAATTCCTCGCTAGGTTTAAAATTTAAAATTTTCCCGCCGCTATTTTAAAATTTCAGCTTGCACCTATCTAAATTTTACCCGATTTTACCCGCCGCGATGCGTATTTCGGCTCGGTAAATTTCAAAGCTCAATCCCTTTGTCGCATCTTAAATAGCTCTTCAAGCGGGTTGTTCTCTAGGCTTGAAATCTCCTCGATGCTTCCTTCAAAAGCGATTTTTTGATTATCCACAATCAAAAACCGATCTAAAATGTCAAAGATACTATCCACGTCGTGCGTCACCATCACGACCGTGACGCCGAGGCTGTCTCTAAGCTCGCAAACAAGCCTATCAAGGGCTCTGGCGCTAAGTGGATCAAGCCCCGAGTTTGGCTCGTCCAAAAATAAAATTTCAGGGCTAAGTGCTAGCGCGCGAGCCAGCGCCACGCGCTTTTTCATACCACCGCTAAGCTCGTTTGGGCTAAGCGCAGCAGCCTCCTTCTTAAGCCCCACCTTTTGGATCCAAAACATCGATAGCTCATCTATCTCGCGCTCGCTAAATTTAGAGTATTCGCGAAGCAGCACGCCTACGTTTTCGAGCACGCTCATCGAGCTGTAAAGCGCGCCAAACTGAAACATCACGCCGCATTTTAGGCGGATCTCGTTTTGCCCTGCTTCGCTCGCGCGCCAAATATCGCGCCCGAAAATTTTAATCTCGCCGCTTTGCGGACGTTTTAAAAATATGAGGGTTTTCATTAACGTCGTTTTGCCGCTGCCGCTGCCACCTAAAAAGCCGTAAATTTCGCCCTTTTTGACGCTAAAGCTCACGCTATCGTGCATAACGCGCGATCCGTACGCGGTAGTAACATCGCGCGCGACTATAATTTTAGCGCTTTCGCCGGATTGCACTTGCTCGCTCATAGCCCGATCTCCGAAAACAGAACCGCGAATACCGCGTCGATCGCGATAACCCAAAATATCGCGTTTACGACGCTAATGGTGGTGTATTCGCCGATGCTTTGGGTATTTCCTCTGACCTCAAAACCCCGCATGCAGCCGATGATAGCAATGAATGCCCCGAAAAATGGCGCTTTAATTATACCTACTAAAAAATGCCTAAGCTCTACAGAAGCCTTAAATCTATCCAAATAATCGCTAAAGGCTATATCTAAATACGCGTCGCACACTATCATCTGAGCAAAAATACTTACCGAATCTGCGATAAAAATGACTAGCGGCATGATTAGTACCATCGCGATAATGCGCGGCATCGCAAGAAAATAAAACGGATCAAAGCCCATCGTCCTCATCGCATCGATCTCTTCGGTGATCTTCATCACGCCGATCTGCGCCGTAAAACTCGAAGCCGAACGACCTGCGATAACAATAGCAGCGATTAGAGGCGCTACTTCACGGAGCGTCAAAGCGCCCATTATGTCGATAATATAGATGCTGGCGCCAAATTTAGAAAGCATATCCGAGCCTATGTAAGCAAGCACGATACCGATCAAAAATGCCGTCAATGAGACTATAAAAAGCGCGTCTATGCCGCTATCTTTGATGAAATTTACGGTTTCTTTGAAGCGGAATTTCATCGGATGAATTACAAAAGCCACGAGTTTGGAGAAAAACTCGCCCAAAAAGCCAGCAAGGCTTAGCAAGCCTAAAATTCCAAGATGACAATAAAGTCCGATCTGCGCTAAAAAATTTAGCCTGCGAGATTCAGGTACATAGCTAAAATCGATCGTTTTATCATCCATAAAGCTTAGAATTCTAGCAGCTTTGCAGCTATCCTCCACAAGGCTAACCCGCTTGCCGGCAAGGGCGTTTTTGATCATTAGCGCCATGAAATAGTCTAAATTTGAAATTTCGCTTAAGCTTAGCTCCAGCTCGTTTAGATTTTTTACCGCTTTTTTTAGTGCAAGCAGCTGCGATCGCGAGCTTTTGTAGTTCCACTGCCCGCGTAGCGATAAGGTGTTTTTCCCGCCCGAGCTTTCGAGCGAAAAGGCTAAATTCCGCAAAAATTTCTCTCCAAAATCAAAAAATAGGGGAAATTATAATATAATCAACCTTGGCATTTTATAAAATTTAATGGAGATTTATGCTCAGAGGCTTTTTCACAAATAGCGCAGGCACGCTGGTTTCGCGAGTTTTGGGTTTCGTGCGCGACCTTCTTACCGCATCGGTTTTGGGCGCGGGGATTTACAGCGATCTGTTTTTCGTAGCGTTTAAACTACCCAATCTTTTTCGCAGACTATTCGGCGAGGGAGCTTTTACGCAGGCGTTTTTGCCCAGCTTTACCGCCGCGCGTAAAAAAGGAATTTTTGCCGCAGCGGTGCTAATAAAATTTAGCGTTTTCATCGCGCTTCTAACGGCGCTCGTGCTGCTCGCCGCGCCCGTTTTTACTAAAGTTTTGGCATACGGATTTAGCGCCGAGCAGATCGGTCTTGCGGTGCCATACGTGCGGATAAATTTTTTCTACCTCACGTTTATCTTCGTCGTTACGCTCTTTGCTTCGCTGCTTCAGTATCGCGACCACTTCGCTACGACGGCGTTTTCGACCGCACTTTTAAATTTGGCGATGATCGCGGCGCTTCTGCTAGCTCGCGGTAAGGACGGCGCCACGGCGGTGCTTTATCTTAGCTTCGGCGTCGTAGCGGGCGGGCTTTTACAGCTTGCGGTGCATGTTTATGCGCTAAAGTTCACCGGTATGCTACGCGTCTTAGCTGGCGGCTTTGCGCGGCTTGCGCGAGGCGATAAAGCACAAACGCAAGGCTTTTATAAAAATTTTTTCGCGGGCGTGCTCGGTGCGTCGGCACTTCAGTTAAGCTCGTTTATAGATACCTTTTTTGCGAGCTTCCTTGCTAGCGGCAGTATCAGCTATCTTTACTACGCCAACCGCATATTTCAGCTGCCGCTTGCGCTTTTTGCGATCGCGCTTAGCACGGCAATCTTTCCGCGAATGAGCAAATTTGTAAAAGCTCACGACGACGCGCAGGCTCTGGCGCTTGTGGAGCGCGGATTTTACTTCCTTTTGGCGCTGCTCGGGCTCTCTGCGATAGGCGGCGTGATGCTGCGAAACGAGATCACGCAGCTGCTGTTTGAGCGCGGAGAATTTACCCGCCAAAATTCCATCGAATGCGCCGCAGTTCTCGGCGCGTATATGATGGGACTCGTGCCGTTTGGGCTGTCTAGGATTTTTTCGCACTGGCTGTATGCGAATATGAAGCAGAAACTAAGCGCAAAAATTTCGATCTGGTGCGTCTTTATAAACGTCGCTTTGTGCGCGCTGTTTTTTAAACCCTTCGGTGCGGTGGGACTTGCGTTTGCAAGCACGATAACGGGAGCGTTTCTACTCGGCTTTAATCTCTATTTTTTTGGATTTAATAACTTTTTGGCTATAATCCGCGCAAAAAAAATTATTGCGATCGCGGCGCTTTGTGCGGGCGAAGCGGCGATTTTATACATTTTAAAAGGCTTGTATTATGGTAATTTATGATAGTTTGAGCAAAAAGAAGCTCCCGTTTAAGCCCATTAGCGAGGGATTAGCGCGCATTTACGCCTGCGGCCCGACCGTTTATGACGACGCGCATCTTGGGCATGCAAAAAGCGCCGTGAGCTTCGATCTGCTGCGCCGCGTGCTGCAAGCGGAGGGCTATGAGGTTAAATTTGCGCGAAATTTCACCGACATCGACGATAAAATTTTAAAAAAGATGGAGCAGAGCGGCAAAAGCCTGGGGGAGATCACGGAATTTTATACCCGCAGATATTTGCAGGATATGAGCGCGCTAAACGTCGCGGACGCGAGCATTTCGCCCAAGGCGACCGAAAATATCGCCGCGATCTGCGAGCTCATATCTTCACTTCTTCAAAAAGGCTTTGCCTACGAGATCGCCGGTGACGGTATCTACTTCGACACGCGCAAGGACGGGGATTATCTAAGTCTTAGCGGCAAAAAAGAGGGCGCCGGCAAAAACATCGCCCGCGTCGCCTCAAACGATGCCAAGCACGACGAGAAGGACTTCGTGCTGTGGAAATTTGATGAGAATTGGTTTGATAGCCCGTTTGGCAAAGGGCGCCCGGGCTGGCACAGCGAGTGCGTCGCGATGATTTTGGCGCACCTTGATAGCGGCGATCCGCAATTTTGCATCGACATCCACGCAGGCGGCGCCGATCTGCTCTTCCCGCATCACGAAAACGAAGCCGCGCAATGCCGCTGCGCCCGTCATAGAGCGCTAAGCAAATACTGGCTTCACAACGGCTTCGTGCAGGTGAATAACGAAAAGATGAGCAAGAGCCTGGGCAACTCGTTTTTCGTAAAAGACGCCCTAAAAATCGCACCGGGCGAGGCGCTGAGATTTTATCTTTTAAGCTCGCATTACAGGGCAAATTTTAATTATTCGGTGACCGATCTGCTTGCGAGCAAAAAGAGGCTCGATAAAATTTACCGCCTTAAAAAGCGCGCCCGTGACGTTTTAGCTCCCTCTGCGGGGCAAAATTCTGGGTCCGAGCTGCCTGCTGCAGAGGCTAAATTTAGATCGGAGATGATGGAGTTTTTAAGCGATGATCTCAACACTTCAGGCGCGCTTGCGGTGCTTGATAGCTTCGTAGCAAGCGCGAACGAAGCGCTAGATCGCGCACCAAAAGATAAGGCGCTAAAAGCCCGTATCGCCGCAAATTTGGAGTTTGCGAAGCAGACCCTTGGAATTTTATATGAGGATGAGACCGAATACTTTCGCTTCGGCGTGAGCGAGCAGCAAAGAGCACAGATCGAGGAGCTGATAAAACAGCGCGCACAGGCGAAAGCGGAAAAGGACTTTGCGGGCGCGGATGCCATCAGGGCGCGCCTTACGGATATGAAGATCGAAGTGATGGATACGCCTAGCGGCACCGTTTGGGAGGTCGCAGCGGAGTAGAACGTAAAATTTTACGTTAAATTTTACGATTTTTACGATATGAAGCGTAAATCCGAACGCTAATCCGCGCGTAAATTTCAGTGCGATTTTTATCTGCAGTATTGTGATACAGCGGCGCGATTTTATTTAGTGATACGGTGCAGGAGCGATGTGTGACGTGACGCGGCGACAGAAGCGCGAGGCGGATAGCGATTTTCATTCGTCGGCGCGGCTGATACGGCGGCGCGATATAGCGCGGTACAGCGGTAGCGCTATGTATCTGACTGTGTGTAAATTTTAACGCGACTAGGTGCAGTGGAACATGCTGCGGCAACGCGCAAATTTCGGCTCGATTTTTATTCGGCGATATCGTACATAGTGTGCACAGCGACGAAAGTCGCGATTTCATTCGGTAACGCTGCTGATATAGTGACGAATGCGCAAGGCAGGCTGCGATTTTATTAGGTAGTGCGGTGAGTAAAAGCGCACAATACGGTGCGGCGATGTGAAGTCGCGATACATGATGTATATTATGATACAGCACTTTGTAGCGCTTTATATCGCCCCAAAGCGTTCAGCGTTTTAAAAAATGGTTTGCGAAAGCGTTTAGATATCGCGATGAATAAAAACTCGCTCGCTTTAAGTGTTTAATGCTTCGAACGCGGCAAACAAGATGCTAAATCTCGGCATCGTTCGCGCGGTTGTGCATGTGAATGAGTTTGATTTGGTGAACTTGCGAAGCGCGAATTAGTCCCGCGCCGCCCCATAAATTTTGTGCGCCTCGCGGTCGAAATTCTAAAATTTAAGGAATTTTAAAATTTCAGAATTTTTGAGATTTTAAATTTTAAAATTTCAAGAATTTTGAAATTTAAAAAATTTGGGGATTTAAATTTTAAAAATTTTATAAAAAAGGATAGCATTTGAACGGCTTTAAAACTTTACTATCGCGCTTTAAGCCCTATTTTAGGGATTACAAGCCGCAGTTTGCATTGGCGATTTTGGGTATGGTGATGACGAGCGTGGCGACTGCTGCGAGCGCGAAGCTGGTAGAACCCGTTTTAAATAAAATTTTCGTCGAAAAAAACGAGCCGTATCTCTATACGCTTCCGATCGCGATCATCGTGGTTTTCGCGATGAAAAGCGGCGGTGCGTTTATGCAAAACTACTTCACCGCTTTCATCGGTCAAGATACGGTGCGCCGCTTCCGAGATAGGCTCGTCGCAAGCCTCGTGCGACTGGACGTGGATTTTTTCAACCGCTTCCGCACGGGCGAGCTAATCAGCCGCACGATCAACGACATCGAGCGTATCCGCGTCGTGGTTTCGAATATGATCCCCGATTTTTTCACGCAGATCATTACGATTTTGGGGCTTTTGGGCGTCGTGATCTATCAGAGCCCAAAGCTCTCGTTTTTCGCGCTCGTGGTCTTTCCGTGCGCGATATATCCGCTCTCGCGCCTTGCAAAGCGGATGAAAAAAATTTCGCGCGAGTCTCAAGAGAAAACATCCGATATCTCCTCGGCGCTCAGTCAAATTTACTCCAACATCGAAATCGTCAAGGCAAGCAACGCCGAGAGCTTTGAAGTGGAGAAATTTAACGCCGAAAACAAGAAATTTTTCAGTCTAAATTTAAAGGCGGTCGTAACGACGTGCCTGGTAAGCCCGATCATGGAGATGCTAGGCGCTGTGGGCATCGCCGTGGTGATAATCGTCGGAGGGCAGGAGGTCATCGCGGGTCAAATGAGCATCGGCAGCTTTTTTAGCTTCCTTACGGCGCTTTTCATGGTCTATACGCCGATAAAAAAGGTCTCCTCGCTCTACAACAACATGCAAGACGCCATCGCGGCGAGCGAGCGGACGTTTGAGCTCATAGACTTGGAGCCTACGATCGTAGGAGGCGGAAAGCAGATGGGTGAGATCGGCTCGGTGAGCTTTTGCGACGTGTCGCTAAACTACGGCGACAAGGCGGCGCTAAAAGACATAAGCTTCAGCGTCAAAAAGGGCGAAATTTTAGCGCTCGTCGGAAACAGCGGCGGCGGCAAAAGCTCGGTCGTGAACCTGCTGATGCGCTTTTACGACGCAAGTAGCGGTAAAATTTTATTTAACGGCAACGACGAGATCGGCGAGTTTAGCATCCCTAGCCTGCGCGAAAATATCGGCCTGGTAAGCCAGCGCGTCTATATTTTCAACGATACGATCGCGCAAAACGTAAGCTACGGCGCGGAATTTAACGAGCAGCGCGTAATAGAGGCGCTGAAGCTTGCCAACGCCTATGAGTTCGTAAGCTCGATGAAGGATGGAATTTACACCGTGCTTAGCGAGTTCGGCGCAAATCTTAGCGGGGGACAGCGCCAGCGTATCGCCATCGCGCGAGCGCTGTATAAGGACCCGCAAATTTTAATATTCGACGAGGCGACTTCGGCGCTGGATAACGCAAGCGAAAAAGAGATCTCAAACGTCATCGAAAAGATCAAACAAAGCAAAATCGTCTTCGTAATCGCGCACCGCCTATCCACGATCGAGCGCGCCGATAATATCGCCGTGATGAAAAACGGCCGCATCCTCGCCATCGGCACCGATGCGAAGCTGACGGGCGAATGCGAGGAGTATCGCAGCCTAAAAGGGATTATGCAAAACGGCTAGAGTTTTAAAATTCTGCGCCTTTTGCGCCCCGGTTTTGCCCTACGAAATTTTAAAATTTTATCTTTGAAGCAAGCCGCATAAGTTTATCCGCAAAGATTGAAATTTTACTTTGAAATTTAGCCGCGCGGATAGCCGCTTTGGCTGCAGAGCTTTTTTTAATAAAACTCGTCTCTTTGATGCGACGAGGCGAGACTGCTAGAGCTTTAACGTTTGGATTAAAATTTTATCTTGAAATTTCAGCACTTCGTTGTGAGCCGCCTCTAAATTTAAACGCTCGCGCCGTTTTAAAACCGCTGCGGTAAAATTTTATCGCACGCTGGGCTTTTCGGCGCACTACCTGCACTTGATCTTCGGCATCTGAGATAAAATTCTGGCTTTATTTTCCTTTATAAATTTTCGCATCTTTTTAAAATCTCTATCCGAATCGAAATTTTTCAAATATTTTTTTACATAAAAACCGAGCTTTAATCAATAAAAGGCTACAATAACGCTAAATTTAATTCCAAGGAAAAGTCATTGTTTGAATCTATGCGCGCGGCACGCTCGCTAAGCCCCCTATTTCTGGGGATTTTCTTTATGTTTATCGGCGACGCGCTAGTTATCGCAAGCGCGGGCATCATGCTAAAAGAATCCGGCCACAGCGAGCTTGAGATCGGAGCGATTTCGGCGTTTTTCTTTTTAGGTGCGATCTTTAGCGGCTTTTTCGTGCCTTCGATAATCGGCGCATTAACGCACGTGCGGGCATACGCGGTCTTTACGGCGCTTTTCGGAATTGCTGCAATGCTGCATGATCTTGGCTCAAACTTCGTGTATTGGGCGATTTTGCGCTTTATTTTGGGCTTTTGCTACTACGCGCTTTTGATGATAATCGAAAGCTGGATAAACTCAAAGATCACAAACACTATCCGCTCCCGCGTGCTCGCGATCTACGAAGCGGTTTTTTACGGCGCGTTTGCGATAGGAGTTATAATTTTGGCGCTAAATTTCGGAACGATGAAAGTTTTCGTGCTAAGCGCATTTTTCATCATCCTAGCGCTGCTGCCGGTAAATTTAATCCGCTTCAATCCTCCTAGAGTTCCCGCTCGCATGCGAGTTTCGATGCCGCAAATTTCGATCGTACCGCCGCTTGCGTTTGCGACGGTGGTTTGCGCGGGCATTTTGATTAACGGCTTTTTTTCGATGGCGAGCGTTTTCGTGCTAAGCGCAGGGCTTGGAGTGGGCTCAGTGGGTGCATTTATGGGATCGGCGATGGCAGGAGGCTTCTTAGCGCAGCTCGTCTGCGGCACTATTTCAGATAAGTTTGGTCGCAAACGCGCCATAATGATAGTTTGCGTCGTGGGTCTTGCTTCCTGCGCGGCGCTATTTTTTGCCAAAAGCTTCATCCTAACGTGCGCACTTGCGTTGATGTTGGGATTTGGCGCCTTTCCTTTGTATTCGCTTGCCATAGCGCGCGCAAACGACTCCATCACCGGCGAGGGCGCATCTCGCGTGCAAATTTCAGCGGCAATGCTTTTTATCTATTCGAGCGCGTCGCTCTGTTCGCCTTTGATAATCGGCGCGATGATGAAATTTTTGGGTGCAAACGGCTTTATCTGGGTGTTTTTCGCGGCGATGAGCTTTTTATTTATATTTGCTATTTTTCGTCCCGAGATCGCGCCGAAAAGATAGCTTTAAAATTTTAAATTCTTTCGTAGATCAAAAATTTATAATAAAATGCCGCGATTGCGAACATAAAGCCCATGCCGAAGGTGATTTGCGAAAGCGAAAATCCAAGCTCGAAGAAAAATCCGATCGCAGCCGACACGAGCGTCGCGACGATGAAATACGCCATGTCGTTGTAGGCGATAACGCGCCCGAAAAATTCCCTATCGACGTGGCTTTGCAGCTGCGTAAAAGAATACGACCACACCGTCGTGATGAAAAATCCCGCCGCGATCATGCCCGCAAACGAAAGCCAGTAGTTAAACTCCAGCACCGCCCACAGCGCGATGCCCGCAAACTGCCCCAGCAATAGCCAAAAAAACGTATGTTTATTCACGATCTTGCTCAGCCATATCTGTCCGAAAAACGCAGCCGCCGAGCGCGACATATTCATAAGCCCGATGACTAGCGAGGCGCTTAAAATTTCTTTGTAGCGGTATTTTGCAAGAAGCGCGATGAGATTGTCGTAAGTAGTGACGGCGACGAAGGCGTGAAGGACGATGAGATGCACCACCAAAGGATGCGAGCACAGGTAAGAAAAGCCCTCCTTCAGCATCTTAAACACGGGCCCCGGCGCGTTTCTTGCGAGGTCTTTAAAATTTAGCCGCAGCAGGATGAAAAAGGAAAAAACGTATAAGCAAAAATCCAAAATAAACGCCGCTTGCACGCCGAAATAGTGGATAAAAACGCCCGCGCTCGCCATTCCGAAGGTATATGTGATCGTCCAGATAATGCCCGTCATCTCGTTAGCAAGCTTTAAATAGGAGCGGCTTAGAAATTTCGGCAGCGTGGAGGATTCGGTCTGAAAAAACAGCGTGCCCGCGACGCTTCGCACGACCACAATCAGAAGCAGCAGCCACAGATAGTCCAAACTATCGATAAAAATCAGCATGAAAATACTGATCATCTCGGTTATAAACATCGCCGTCATCAGGGGCTTTGGTTGAAATTTATCCACGATGATGCCGTTAATGGGGGCTAAAAAAACATTCGGCACGAACGAAACGACGCCCACCGCCGTAATCGCCCATACCGGCGCGCCAAGCTCAATCAGCAGCGTAGCGACCCCGACGACCGAAAACCACAAGCCGAACATACATATAAAACCCGCCGAAAAGAGCAGGCGGTAGTTGCGTGAATGTCGAAGCAGCACGATGTATCTGATCATAAAATTTTATCCCGTAAATTTAATATAAAAAATCTAGCGAAATTGTATCACGGCGCGCCTTAAAAGCCAAAATAAGCTAAAAATGCTATAATTGCGAAATTTTAATTCAGGAGTGAAAATGGAAGGGTTCGTAACTACGGTAATAGTATTTTGCGTCCTCATCGCGGCAATTCTAAAGATGGGGGTCAAGATCGTCTCGCAATCGGAAATTTTAATCATCGAGCGACTGGGTCGCTTTCATAAGGTGCTTGACGGCGGCTTTCACATCATCGTGCCGTTTTTTGACGCGGTGCGCGCGAAGATGAGCGTGCGCGAGCAGCTCGTGGACATCAGCAAGCAGCAAGTCATCACCAAAGATAACGTTAACATAAGCGTCGACGGTATCGTGTTTTTGAAGGTCATCGACGGTAAGATGGCACTTTACAACGTCGAGGATTATCGCCGCGCGATTTCAAATTTAGCGATGACCACGCTACGTAGCGCGATCGGAGAGATGAGCTTAGACAGCACGCTTAGTTCGCGCGATCAGCTAAATTCCAAGCTGCAAATCGCTCTGGGCGACGCCGCGGATAACTGGGGCGTAAAGATCATGCGCGTGGAAATTTCCGAAATTTCGGTACCGCACGGCATCGAAGAGGCTATGAATATGCAGATGAAAGCCGAGCGCGAAAAGCGCGCGATCGAGCTTAAAGCCGAGGCTGAAAAAGCGGCTCTCATCCGAAACGCCGAAGCGCTAAAGCAGGAGAAGGTGCTCGAAGCCGAGGCGATCGAGCGTATGGCGGATGCGAAAAAATATGAGCAGATCGCGCTCGCGCAAGGTCAAAAGGACGCAATGGACAGTATAAATTTAGCGATGAGCGCTTCTAGCTTTGCGGCGGAATACCTGCTCGCGCAGGGTCGCGTAAACGCCTTCAGCGAGCTGTCCAAAAACCCTAGCAAAGATAAAATTTTGATCCCTTACGAAACGAGCGAGCTTATCGGCTCTCTTAGCGTGCTTAAAGAATTCCTCGGCAAAAACGGCGCGAAGGAGCTCAAATGAACGCGCTGATTTTTATCATAATCGGCGTGATTTTGGCGATCGTCGAGCTTTTGGTGATGGATTTTACCTTTATATTTTTTAGCGCCGGATTTTTTATCACGGGGCTTTTGAGCTTCGGCTTTCATCTTGATTGGGACGTGCAAATTCTACTTTCGTTCGTGCTCTCTTTCGTGCTTCTGATCGCATTTAAAAAGCCGCTAAAATCACGCTTTTTCAAACCAGAAGAGAAGCATAAGGATAATTTTTTAGACGAAAGCGGCACCGGCACCGTCAAAAACGGCATGGTCTATTTCAAAGGCACGTTTTGGAAAAGCGATGAAATTTCAGATCTTAACGAGGGCGACCGCGTCGAAATTTTAGGCGTAAAAAACGGCCAGATCGTAATTAAAAAAGATAGCAGTCGAAATTCTAGCGGCGCAGACGGCGTAAATTTAAATGACGGCGACGCAAATTTAGGCGGCACGAGTACCGACGATAAAAATTCTAATGCCGCCGCGAACGATGCAAATTTAAAGGGAGCCAATGGCTAGAATGAGCACCGATGAGGCGCTAGAGCTGATCGAGCACGCCGATCTAAACGAGCTTGGACGTGCAGCGTTTGCGCGCAAGCGCGAGCTGCACCCGGGCCGCGTAACGACTTTCATCATCGATCGAAACATAAACTACACCAACGCTTGCATGGTGGATTGCAAATTTTGCGCATTTTACCGCCACGCAAGCGACGCGGATGCCTACGTGCTGAGCTTTGAGCAGATTAGCGAAAAGATTGAGGAGCTCATCGCCGTGGGCGGTACGCAAATTTTATTTCAAGGCGGCGTTCATCCGAAGCTAAAAATCGAATGGTACGAGGATCTCGTGGAGTTCATCCACAAAAATTACCCGAGCATCACGATCCACGGCTTCTCGGCGATCGAGATCGATTATATCGCGCGCCTTAGCGGCATCAGCACGCTCGAAGTGCTTCGCAGACTGCAAGCCAAGGGGCTTTACTCGATGCCGGGAGCTGGAGCCGAAATTTTAAGCGACCGCGTGCGAGAGCTAGTAGCACCGCGTAAAAGCGACAGTGCCACGTGGCTTAGAGTGCACGAGGAGGCGCACGGCATCGGCATGAAAACGACCGCCACTATGATGTTCGGCACGCTGGAAAGCACGCGCGAGATCGTGGAGCACTGGGATAAAATCCGCGAGCTGCAAGACCGCACGGGCGGCTTTCGAGCGTTCATTTTATGGAGCTTTCAGGGGCAAAACACCCGCCTTTTGCGCGAGCATCCAGAGATCAAAAAGCAAAGCCCGAACCGCTACCTGCGCCTACTCGCCGTTTCGCGGCTATTTTTGGATAATTTCAAAAACATCCAAAGCAGCTGGGTCACGCAGGGCAGCTACATCGGGCAGCTGGCGCTGAAATTCGGCGCGAACGATCTTGGAAGCACGATGATGGAGGAAAACGTCGTAAAGGCCGCGGGCGCGAGCTTTCGGATGAGTAAGGACGAGATGATAGCGCTGATCCGCGACGTAGGCGAAATACCCGCCAAGCGCAACACCAACTACGATATCTTGGAGACGTACGCTTAGGTGCAGGTTTTGCGTGTTTGCGGCAAGAAATTTATACGCTTACGGCGCGAATTTAACAGCAAATTTCGCCTTAAAAAAGATAGCGAACTCGCGATCGCGAGCGTGGAATTTTGCCGCGAGATTTAAAATTTTGATATCGGTACAGGGTTAAATTTATAGGCTCAAGCGGAATTTGCACGGTAAAATTTCATTTCGCTGCGAAATTTCGCCTTAGAATTTTTCGGACGCGAAATTCTACGCTGCAAGATCAACGCGACAGAGACGGCGCGTAGAAAGCATTTTGTGAAGGCGCTTGCCGCGTTTGCAGCGACAAAATATATTGCGGTCTCTATACGCCGCAGAGCTGTATGTTTGGCAGCGGTAATGCGCCCCGTTTAGGCGTTAGCGAATACATTTCACCTCATAGCTGGAATGCGTTGCGGCGGCGTGCCGTTTGGAATGCTAAAATTTTACAAAACGTGCAGCGCGATTAAATTTTAAAATTTTGAGCAGGACGGGCAAAACTGCCCTAGCGCGAAATTTTAGAAGCGAGTTTGAACAAAATTTTGAAAACTTGTTTTAGCGAAATTTTGAAAGCGAGCCCCGGCGTAAATTTTAAAAGCGGCGCGGCTGCGTCAAAATTTTAAAATCGCGCCCGAAAGAACGATGAAATTTAAAAATTTTATAAAGGAAAACGATGGAAAAAAAAGAGATTTCACTTAAAGCTAAAGGCGGTAAGAGCGCTAAAATCGACTTTTTGTATCAGTTCGACGATTCGCTGCCGGTGGCGAGCTTCAAGCTAATTTTTAAAGCAAGCGGCGCGGTGAGCGAGAAGACCCTTGGCCTTGCGCGCATCTGCGCGGGCATTTTGGGCGAGGGATCAAAGACGCTAGGAGTGAGCGAATTTCACCGCAAGCTCGATATCCGCGCGGTCGAGATCAGCGCCGCGAGCAATTTTGAAACCTTCGGCATCCAGCTAAACTGCCTAAAAGAGCACTTCGATTTCGGCTTAGACATGCTGCGAGAGCTGCTTAAAGAGCCCAATCTAACGCCCTCGGTGCTAGAAAAGCTAAAAATGCAAACCATAGGCGAGATCGCCGTGCTAAAAAGTGAGTTCGATTACATCGCGACATGCAACCTAAAAGCGCTTCTGTATCCGCGCACGAGGCTCGCTCAGCCGCTCATAGGCGACGAGGCGAGCATAGAACGGATCACTATGAAGGACGTGCGGGAGTTTTTCGCCTCGCTGAGTTTAGAGAATTTATACGTCGTTTTATGCGGCGACGTAAGCGATAAAAACCCGAAAATCGCGGAAATTTTAAGCCTTTTTGCAAGCGGCGAAAAGCGCGAGCTGCCGTTTTTCACGCCGAGCGATGCGAAAAAGATAAAGATCCAAAAGGAGCAGACGCAGCAAGCCTACATCTACTTCGGTGCGCCCTTTGCGCTGCCGAAAGAGCAGGAGTTCATCGCAAACACCGCGCTTTTCGTGCTCGGAAGCAGCGGTTTTGGCAGCAGGCTGATGGAGCGCATCCGCGTTAAGCATGGGCTTGCGTACTCGGTCTATGCGCGCGGCGATTTCGAGCTTAGCCGCCGCGAGTTTTGGGGCTATCTGCAGACCAAAAACGAAAATTTACAAAACGCCGCCGCGCTCGTAAAAGAGGAGATCGCGAAATTTATCGCATCTGGCGTGAGCGAAGCGGAGCTGAAAAGCGCAAAAAAATTCCTGATCGGAAGCGCCGTGCTGCAAAAAGAGACGATGTTTAAGCGCGCGGCGATCGCGCAGAGCGAGTATTACAAGGGCTATGCATTCGGCGAGTTCGAGCGAAATTTAAAGCGCATCGAGACGCTAAAACTCGGGGCGCTCAACGATTTCATCAAGTCGCACGACGAGATCATGAACCTAAGCTTTTCCGTCATTTGCGATGAGGCCGCTGCGAAAAAGGGGCTTAAAATTTAACCCATCGCGGCACAGCGAGTGCATACCTGCGACCGGCCTAAAATTTGAGTAAATTTTAAAATTTGTAAAGCGGCGCGAATGGTGCTAAATTTTACTTTTTCGCTCCGTTTGCGGACGGCTTGTGGATTTAAATTTAAAACCGCGCTTGCGTCGCGCTAAAATTTGCGGGGCTTTGCAGAAGCTGTTAAATTTGTAAGCCTTACAAGGACGGCTAAATTTAAAGGCGCGCCGTGCACGACTCGGTAAAATTTCAGCGCGTAAAATCAAAGCCCGATTTCGCCCGCCGTTTCCAAGCCGCACTGTAAAATTTAAAAAGGCGCGCGGTGGCGGCTGCCGTAATTGAATTTTTGCGGTTCGCAAATCGCGCCGTGAAATTAAAAAGCGCTCGCGCGCCGTTTTAAAACCGGGTGCGCGCCGCAAAGATACGGCCGCCAAATAAAACAACGCGCAAACGAGTAAAATTTACAGGCGCAGCCGGCGAGCAAATTTGCCGCAATGGACGAAATTTCGGCCAAATTTAAGCAAACGTTCGCTTCGGCGCGTAAAATTTCACGGCGCGAGGGCTTAACGCCGATCAAATTTAAAGGATGAAAATTGATTTTTGAAGCAAAAGACGCGGCGGCACTGCAAAAGGCGGGCATTACGACGTTTTTGGATCTGGCGTTGCTTCTGCCCAAAAGCTTTGACGATCTAAGCGTCAGAGACGCGCCCTGCTCGGGCGAGAGCACGGCGGAGGTCGAGTGCCTCTTCCAGCACAGGCGCGGCTCGATGCTCATCGTCACGGCGCACTGCCTCAGCTGGGAGTGCGAGATCAAAATCGTGATCTTCAACGCCAAAAGCTGGCACTTCGGCGCCTTTAAGCGCGGTAAAAAATTTTTCATCCACGGCAAATGCGACGAGAGCTTCGGCTCGTGGCAGTTCGTAAATCCAAAAATCGTGAGCGAGCCTGGCAGGATCGCGCCCAAATACAAAGCCGCGCTGAGCGACGCCGCAGCACAAAAGCTGATCAAAAAATATCTAAGCGCGGGCGCGCTTTTAGCCTGCGGACTGCGCGCGGACGAGGCGGCGGTACTGCTTGCGCTGCACGAGAGCTCGCCGCGCAGCGTGCGAATGCTAGCCGCGCTAAATAGGCAGCTCAAGGAGGGCGGCGCGGAAAATTTCGGCGAGCGCGACGACGTTTTAAACAGCGATAAAATTCCGAGCGGCAGTGAAATTTTAAATGGCGGAATTTCAAGCAGCGACAAAATTTTAGATGACGACAGAATTTTAGGTAACGGAGAAATTCCAAGCTCGCAAAGCTCCGCCGCCGAAATTTTAAACGGCGGATCGCAAAATGATGAAATTTTTGGAGGTAAAATTTCAAACTATCCTCAAAACGACAGAGCTCTTGCCTGCGAAGCAAAGCGCGACGCGGAGAATAAAATTTTAAACGACGAAATTCCAAAGGACGCGGAGACTTCACTCCTCCCAAGCCTCCGTAACTGCGAGATTGCGAGCGATAAAATTTTAGACGGCGAGGAGCCTCGGGTGCGCGGCGCGGAGATTTATAACGACGAAAATTTTAGCGTTCAAAGTGATAAGGATTTTCTTGCCGCATACGGCGCGGAGGCGCGCGCAGATGTAATTTCAGACGACCTCAAAGCCGACAATAATACAGCTACAAGCGGCGATAAAATTTCAAACGACCTAGTATTCGGTACCCAAGCAGCACAGCTAGCAGACGTTCAAACTGCGACAGCCCAGCCCATGCTAGAGCATGTTGCGACCGAGCAGTCCATAGCCGAGCAAGCCATAGTCGCACAACAAAATTTAAGTACTCAAGACATAGATACGCAATCCGCAGCGGTTCAAACTTCAGATATTCGAATCGCAGATTTGCAACCCGCAGCCGCCCAAACTCAAAACGCAGGCATGCAACCCGCAGCAATCCAAACTTCAAACCAAGTAGCGAGCGCGCAAGCCGCGACTACCCAAACTTTGAGCACGCAAGCTACGGGCGCGCAGGCTGCAAGCGATCAAACCGAAAATTTTCAGACGGTAATAGCTGCGCAGACCGCAACCGCAGAGCCTACAATCGCTCAAAATGCAAGCGACGCTAGAACTGTCCATGCCGCCGAGGCCGTCCGAGCCGCCGCCGCACCTATGAGCGGTGCTGCGATTTTACGCACGCTGAAATTTGTAGAAATTCTAAACTACCTGCAAAAGCTAAGCGCGAAAAAAACGAGTTTCCCGGCGCAAATTTACCCGCTACACGACATTTCGGACTGGCTTGCTTCGCTTCCTTTTGAGCCTACGCGCGATCAGCTAAGCGCGATAAAGGACATCGCTAGCGATCTGAAAAGCCCTCTGGCGCGCCGCCGCGTCGTCATGGGCGACGTAGGCAGTGGCAAGACGCTCGTCATCCTCGCGAGCGCGGCGATGAACTACCCGCGCATCAGCTATCTGATGGCGCCTACGAGCATCTTGGCCGAGCAAATTTACGCCGAAGCGTGCCGTCTGCTGCCGCCGCAGATTAAGGTCCTGCTCGTAAAAGGCGGCGATCGCGAGCCGAATTTTGCGGGCGCACACCTTATCATCGGCACTCACGCCCTGCTCTACCACGAGCTCGCGCCGTCAAATCTCATAATGGTCGATGAGCAGCACCGCTTCGGCTCGAACCAGCGCGAAAAGATCGCACGCCTTACCGAAAACGGCGAGTTTCGCGCGCATTTCATTCAGTTTAGCGCCACGCCGATACCGCGCACGCTGAGCATGATCCAGTCCGAGCTTGTGAGCTTTAGCTTTTTAAAACAGCTGCCGTTTGAAAAGCAGATCAAAACTAAAATTTTGCAAAATGACGGATTTGCGGGCTTTATGCAGGATCTGCGCCGTGAGCTCGCCGCGGGCAATCAAGCGATCATCGTCTATCCGCTCGTGCAACAAAGCGAAAGCTCGGTCTATCAAAGTCTTGAGGAGGCGGCGCCGTTTTGGAAGGCTCAATTTGCGGACGTGCTGATCACCCACGGCAGCGACAAGGACAAGGAGGAGGTTCTGCGCCGCTTCCGCGACGAGGGACGGCTGCTGATAACCACGACGATCGTAGAAGTGGGTATCTCGCTGCCGCGGCTTAGCGTCATTTTAATCGTGGGCGCCGAGCGGATGGGGCTTGCGTCGCTTCATCAGCTGCGAGGGCGCGTCGGACGCAAAGGCCAGGCGGGGCGCTGCTACCTCTACACCAAGCTCAAATCCCCGCCGCAGCGCCTGCGCGAGTTCGCAGCGACGTTGGATGGATTTAAGGTCGCAAATATCGATCTGAAAAACCGCCAGGGAGGCGATCTGCTCGGCGGCTCGGTGCAGCACGGCGCGATGTTTGCGTGGTACGATTACGAAGAGGAGGTGACGGCTGTGGCAAAGCAGCGACTGAAAGACATAGGACGGGGCGCGCGAAATTCTACGAGGCGCGATAGAATTTAAACGTAATTTTAGCCGCGGCAAAATTTTATGAAGCGAATGCGATTATAAGGTAATGAGCGATCTGATATAAAATTTGAAATTTCACGGCGCAGATTGCATCGGATAAAATTTAGAGCTTTACCAAGCCTCGTTTGCTTTTAATTTCTAAAATTTATGCAACTTAAAGTCCAAAAAAAGGAGAGTAAATGGCTTACGTGACCTACGACAAGGCAAAATGGCACTGGGGCGCGGCAAATGCGCCGACAGATATCCCGCAGGAAAACGGCGCGACGCACATCGCGTTTTTCTTCCGCTGGTGTATGGAGCGCAAGCTCTACTCCAAGGACTTCGCGGTGGATTTCGCGGACGATATAGCGCGGATGGACGATAGCTTTGATTATCGTCAGTATTTTTTCGACGCGATGGACGGCGTGCTAAGCAGCGAGGAGCTAAACACCGCAGGCAAGGCCTTTGCGAAGGCCTACTATACCACGGACCGTACGAAATTTGCCAAAACGCACGGCTGGTATTTGCAAGATTACGACGATTTCGTCGCGCGCAAATTCGGCGATAAAAACTTCGACAACGCCTACTTTTACATAGAAAATTCGCCGCAAAATTACGCCGAGATCAAGGCTATCATCGATCGCCGCTACGAGGAATTCTTGAGCTTCAAGGCGGCGAAGTAGAAATTTTACCGCTAATCTTAGCCGGTTTAAAATATGCGCCTAAGTCGAAACGGCGCGTGATGAAAATAAGCAGAACCGATACGTTGCTGCGAGCGGCAGGGCTTAAAATTTAGGTAAATTTAACTATAATCACCGCAAAAATTTGAAAATTTTAAAATTTCACAAAGGATTTTATCGATGATCAAAGCACTTCGCGGTATGAACGATATTTCAGGCGAGCAAGCGCGCATCTACTCGCAAATTTTAAACGTGTGCGAGCGCGTGGCGCGCAATTACGGCTTTTGCCTCATCGAAACTCCCAAACTCGAGCAGACCGCGCTATTTCGCCGCAGCGTCGGCGAGAGCAGCGACATCGTCGGCAAGGAGATGTATGAGTTTAGCGACAAAAGCGGCGATAGCGTCTGCCTGCGCCCCGAGGGCACCGCGGGCGTCGTGCGCGCCTTTATCGAAAAAAAGCTAGACCGCAGCGGCGGCGTGCATAAATTTTATTATCAAGGCTCGATGTTTCGCTACGAGCGCCCGCAAAAGGGGCGTCTGCGCGAGTTTCATCAATTCGGCGTCGAGTGCTTCGGCGAAAGTAGCGTCTATGAGGACGCGAGCGTGATTTTGATGCTAGCTCAAATTTTACGCGAGCTAAATGTCGCCGCAACGCTTAAAATCAACTCTTTAGGCGACGAGGAGTGCATGCCAGCGTATAAAACCAAGCTCGTAAATTTCTTGCAAGAACGCAAAGACAAGCTCTGCGAGGACTGCCAAAGGCGCATCGACACCAATCCAATCCGCGTACTGGACTGCAAAAACGAAAGCTGCCAGAAAATTTTAGCCGCCGCGCCGCTTATAACGGAAAATTTAAACGACGCCTGCACCGCGGAATTTACGCAGCTGCAAAGAATTTTAACCCAAAACGGGCAAAAATTTGAGATCGATCCTAAACTCGTGCGCGGGCTTGATTACTACTGTAAAACCGCCTTCGAGTTCGTCTCAAGCGAGCTTGGCGCGCAAAGCGCCGTAGGCGGCGGCGGGCGCTACGATAGGCTCGTGGAGTTTTTAGGCGGTAGAAAGACGGCGGGCGTGGGCTTTGCGATCGGTATCGAGCGAATAGCCGAAATTTTAAAAACGCGCGAAAGCCCACAAGCGCGCGAGGGACTTTATATCGGCGCACTGGACGAGGCGTTCGTAAGCACGGCGTTTTCGTTTGCGCTAAAACTGCGAAAGTTTTGTAAAACTCAAATTTCATACGAGCCCAAGGCGCTTGCGAAGCATTTAAAGGCAGCCGACGGGGCGGAGGCGAAATTTTGCCTTTGCATCGGACAGGACGAGTTTGATCGCGCCGAAGTGTGGTGTAAAAATTTAGAGGATCAAACCACTTTTGCGATTAAATTTAAAGAGGTCGAAGCATTTTTTAAGGATAGAGCATGAGCGATTACGGACTAAATATTTGGGGGAATTCCAACTTCACGATAGACGGCGGCAAGCTATGCCTAAACTCCGATTTCAAGCAGCCTTTGGTGGATATCATAAAAGAGATACGCGCAGACGGCGTGCGAGGCCCGATACTGCTGCGCTTTCCGCACCTCATCAAAAAGCAGATCGTCGAAATTTACTCAAATTTTAACCGCGCTATTAAGGAGTTTGATTACAAGGGAAAATTCCACGCTGTCTATCCGCTCAAAGTAAATCAATTCCCGGGCTTCGTTAAAAATTTAGTCGATATCGGCGAGCCTTACGGATACGGACTCGAGGCCGGCAGCAAGCCCGAACTGCTGCTAGCGATGGCGTATAACAAATACGGCGCGCCAATTACCGTAAACGGTTTTAAAGATAAGGAGCTTATAAATATCGGCTTCATCGCCGCAGAGATGGGGCATAACGTGACGCTTACGATCGAGGGGCTAAATGAGCTTGAAACTATCATCGAAACGGCTAAGGAGCGCTTTGCGCCAAAGCCTTTCATCGGGCTACGCATCAGGCTGCACAACTCCGGAAGCGGACTGTGGGCAAAAAGCGGCGGGATAAATTCCAAATTCGGCCTTACCTCGACCGAGCTTATAGAGGCGATAAACTTACTGAAGAAAAACGATCTCATCGAGCAGTTTACGATGATTCATTTTCATATCGGATCGCAAATTACAGAGATCCACCCGCTCAAAAAGGCTCTCATCGAAGCGGGTAATATCTACACCGAGCTTCGCAAAATGGGTGCGAAAAATTTAAAATCTATAAATTTAGGCGGAGGTCTTGCTATCGAATACTCCCAAGCCAAAGAAAGCTCCAGCCGCAACTATACGCTAAAAGAATACGCCAACGACGTGGTTTTTTTGCTAAAATCGATCGCAGAGGATAAAAAAGAGGCCGAGCCGGATATTTTTATCGAGAGCGGAAGATACGTAGCCGCCAGCCACGCTGTGCTAGTAGCGCCGATTTTGGAGCTTTTTACCCAAGAATACGCCGAAGAAAAACTCGCCCTAAAAAAGGATAATCCGCCGGTAGTCGCCGAGCTATACGATCTGTATAAAACTCTAAAACCCTCCAACGCGCTAGAGTATCTGCACGACGCCATGTCGCACATGGAGAGCGTGCTTACCCTTTTTGATCTAGGATATGTCGATCTGATCGACCGCTCAAACGGCGAAATTTTAGTTCATCTAATAATGCGAAAGGCATATGGAATTTTAGGCAACAAGCAAGAGTATAGTAATTTCTTAAACTCCCTAGGCAACGCTCAAGAGCGCTATTTGGTAAATTTCTCGATATTCCAAAGCCTGCCCGATTTTTGGGGCATCAAGCAGCACTTCCCGATCATGCCGTTAGAGAGGCTGGATGAGCGCGCCACGCTATCTGCGTCGATCTGGGATATCACCTGCGATAGCGACGGCGAGATAGAATTCGACAATCAAAAAAATCCGCTCTTTCTGCACGATTTCGATCCTGAAAAAGAGGAGTATTTTTTGGGCTTTTTTCTTGTCGGAGCCTACCAGGAGGTGCTTGGCATGAGCCACAACCTCTTTGCACACCCAACAGAGGCGACCGTGATTTTAAAGGATGACGGCGGCTTTGAGATCAAGGATTTTATCGAATCTCAATCGGTCATCGACATCTTGGAGGATATGGACTACGACGTAGTAGATATCCGCGAAAGCCTAAACGAGCGCGTCGAAAAATCAAATCTTATCGGAGATAAAGAGAAAAAGCATATCCTGGGCGAGCTATATCTGTTTTTAAACGACAATAGCTACTTAAAGACGATCAAATGAGTTTTTGGCAAATTTTAAAACAGGACTTCACCGAGCCCTTGCGCCAAGACCCCGCATGCAACGGCGTATTTGAGATATTTTTCTGCTATCCCGGCGTCTGGGCGCTGATAAATTACCGCTTCGCGCACTTTTTCTACGAGCGAGGTTTTAAGCTTATAGCTCGCGCGATCAGCGGACTTACCCGCATAATCACCGCCGTAGATATAAACCCGGGCGCGCAGATCGGCTCGGGCGTATTTTTTGACCACGCCACGGGGCTTGTCATCGGAGAAACGGCGATCATCGGCGATAACTGTCTGATCTATCAGGGCGTCACTCTAGGCGGCGTGAGCTTAGAGCACGGCAAGCGCCATCCGACGCTGCAAAACGGCGTCGTAGTGGGCGCAGGAGCTAAAGTATTAGGCAACATCACCATCGGCGAAAATTCCAAAATCGGCGCAAATTCCGTCGTCGTAAAGGATGTCGCGCCAAACTGCACCGCCGTGGGAGTGCCGGCTAGAATTTTAGGCGGCTGCGAGAGCGATCCTTTGGCGCATAATAAAATTCCAGATATCAGCCAGGAGCTTATCAAATATCTCATCAAGCGTATCGAAATTTTGGAAGAGTGCATTTGCAACGGCAGAAGAGATATCTCCGCAATGGATGAGGATCTAAACAAATTCTACGAAGAGTATCTGAAATCATTAAAATAAGAGGGTTAAAGTGAAAAAAGCTCTATTTTTTACAATTTTTGCTATTTTGTCGGCAAGCGGCAGCGATGCTAATAGCGCGAAAAATTCCGCGGACGACGCCAGAATAAGCCTAGTAAAAAGTCTATACATCAAGGACACCTATTTTGGCGATCACAAAAATGCCCTATCAGCTTCTTTTAAATCCGTGCTTATGCAGGATGAAGCATCTGCTGGCGAAGGTGAGGTAGGCTGCTTGGACTACGATCCGATAATCGGCGGTCAAGATGTCTGCGACGATGCGAAATATGACTTTGAGCTAGGGCAGTGCGATACTGTCGTAGTGACACAGACCTGCCCCTACGGCACGCAGACGATAATCTACAAACTCGTCCGTAGCGGAGGAGATTATAAAATCGACGATATCTACGACCAAGACCCAAGTAGCGGCAGGGCTTTTAGCGTCAAAAATCAAATTTTAAATTGTCTAAACCAATCCAAGGAGCATCAATGAAATTAACACTTTCAAGTCGCGTAAGCAAGCTCGGCGAAAGCCTAACGATCGCAATCAGCACCAAAGCCAAGCAGATGAAAGCTCAGGGGCAAGACGTCGTAATCCTAAGTGCGGGCGAGCCTGATTTCGATACTGCAGAGGTCGCCAAAAAAGCTGTCATAGAAGCTATGGCTAAGGGCTGTGGAAAATATACACCGGTTGCCGGAACGCCTGAAATTTTAAATTTAATCGCGCAAAAGCTAAAGCGCGACAACGGCCTAAACTACAGACCTGATCAGATCATCACTAATGTAGGCGCCAAACACTCGCTATTTAACGCCTTTAACTGCATCTTAAACGAAGGCGATGAGGTCATAATACCGGCGCCTTATTGGGTCACCTACCCTGAAATCGTAAAATTCTGTGGCAGCGAGCCCGTCATCGTAGACACTAAGGCGGAAAACCGATACAAAATCACCGCCTCGCAGCTCAAAGCCGCGATCACGCCGCGCACGAAGGCGCTGTGCCTTTTCAACCCAAGCAACCCCGCAGGCGCCGTATATTCGCGCCAGGAGCTGCAAGAGCTTGCGGAAGTACTAAAAGGTACGGATATTTTGGTAATTGCCGATGAAATTTACGAAAAAATCGTCTTCGGCAAGAGCTTCATAGCCGCAGCAAGCATCAGCGAGGATATGTTCGGGCGCACCGTAACAATAAACGGGCTAAGCAAATGCGGCGCGATGCCCGGCTGGCGCTTTGGCTACACCGCCTGTGCGATCGATGAGCTAAATAAGGCTATGATCAGCCTACAAAGTCAAAGCGTCAGCAACGTAGCAAGCATCGTCCAGGCAGGCGCTATGCCGGTGCTGCGCGGCGAGGCGGATGATTATATCGAGGAGATGAGGCGCGAATACGAGCGCAGGCGCGATTTTGGCACAGACGCGATAGGCGCGATTCCTGGGCTTAGTGTCGTAAAACCAGATGGCGCATTTTATTTCTTCATAGATTGCTCCCAGGTAGAACCTGATAGTATGAAATTCTGCATGCAGCTGCTAGATAAAGGGCTCGTAGCCACGGTGCCAGGAAGCGGATTTGGCATGGATGGGCACTTCCGCGTAAGCTTTGCGTGCTCTATGGAAAATCTAAAACGCGGCTTTGAGCGCATAGAAAAATTCGTAAAAAATTACCACAGATAGGCACGCTAGCGAAATTTGAATCTAAATTTGTCGTAGCTTAGCAGCGAAATTTTTACATAAAATTTAATTGCGGCTTAGCGGCAAATTTAGTGTGGCACGGCGCGGCTCAAAATTTAATGCGGTTGCGGCAGCTAAGCGCGATTGAATTTCGTGCCGCTTTAATTAAATTTCAAGCTGCCGTATTCAGGAGCGCTTAAATTTTATGCCGTTTTATTAAAATGCGGCTAATTTTGCGCTGCCATACTGCGACGCCTGCTGCGCCACGCACTGCTCGTGATTTAAAATTTCGCTTCGGAATTTTAAAATTTCATCGCACGACGCATCTAGATTTCGCCGCAAAAGCTCTAGCACAAACGCCGCCAGCGGCAGAGCTTTTAAAATTTCATCGTGAAATTTTAAAATTTTACGCCGAGGCTTTCAAGCCTTACGCTGCCTGCCTCTTGATACAGCCACGCTAAAATTTAACCAAACATGACGGTCACACAAAATACGACGAACAAGACGAGCGTAACGAACACAGCCGACGCCGCATAGCAGTGACACACGACGAACCAAAAAAAAGCGCGCGGCGCAGATCGTAAACGCGCTAAATTTTAAAATTTTACCGCGCCCGAGGCCTTAGCGCAAACGCGATAAATTTTATGTTTTAATGCACCTTTGGGCCCAATCGCATCAAATAAATTTTAAACGAAATTTCAACGCCGCAGCGCTATTTTATATTTTTATAAAGACTATTTTAGTAAAATCGGAGCTTTATGAGCGAGATAAAAATTTTAATCACCGACGAGGATCTGTGCGCTCCGCGGCGGCTTTTGAGCAGGCGCGATAAAAAGCTGGCGCGCGCGAGAGCCCATCTGCGCGAGTTTCGCGTTTCACGGGCGCTTAAGGCGCGCTTTAAAAAACGCGGCGAATTTTGCATCTCACACAAAAGCGCGGAGGGCAAAACGATCGTTGCCGTGGGTTTTGCGAGGCAAAAGTTCGGGCTCGATCTTGAAATTTTAAAACCGCGGGATTTTGCCGCGGCGAGCGAGTTTTGTTTCAACGCCTTTGAGCGCGAGCTTTTAGCGGCGACAGACGAAAGCGAAAAGATGCTCATTTTTTATAAAATTTACACGATCAAAGAGGCGCTGATTAAGGCGCGAAGCCTAGGTTTTTACGCGCTTGCTCGCGTGGGGCTGGCGCGCGGCGCAGATGGAGAGGCTCTGGCGCTTGATGAGCGCGGCAGGGCGTGGCCCTACAAAAGCTATATTTTAGAGGGCGAGATTATGATTTCGCTCGTTTTTAGGGAGAATTTTTGAGACCTGTTTATCGTTTTTACGCTATTTCTAAAACGGCTTTCATTCTGCTTTGCGCCGCGTTTTTTATAGACGGATGCGCGCGCAAGGCGCCCGAGCAGATAGCGGAATTTAACCAAAAGCAGTTCATCCTGACGGACGAGCTCGGCGTAAAAAGCAGAGCCCTGATCTCAAAAATTTCACCCGCAAACGGCGAGGAGAGTCGCTACAAGCTCGTCTGGCTCGATATGCTAGGCGCGCCGATCGCACGTAAAATTTTATCGATCGCGGACGGCGAGGCGAAATTTCGCAACGACGGCTTCCTGCCGCCCGATTCACAGAGCGAGCGCGTATTTTTAGCCCTGCTTGAGAATGCGGATAAAGCGAATTTCACCATAAACGCAAAGGGGCGCCGATATGACGCAGTATCTAAGTAACCCCGGGCTCATCTGCGCGGGCGCAAACAGCGCCGCAGAGCTTTTTAGCGCGCTGTGCGAGAAGAGATCCGCGCTGCAAAAGCTTAGCGTCTGCGGTAAAAATTTCATTTTCGGGCGCGTGGATACGCCGCTGCCGAGGATCAAAGATCGCGCCTACGCCACGCGCACGAACGCTCTGGCGCTTTACGCCTGCCTCGGCGCGCAAGAGCAAATAGAGCAAGCCGTGCAAAAATTCGGCGCGCACCGCGTAGGAGTTGTGTTTGCGACCACCAATACCGGCGTGCAGGAAAATTATGCGGAATTTTTCGCTTGCGGCAAAGACGCGGGAAATTCTATCTCGCAAGACGGCGAGAGCTCCGCGCCGTGCAGTGAGATTTCTGCGATGAACGGCGAAAATTTCGCCAGAATTTCAAAAGCCGCAAACGATAAATTTAAAAACTTCTGCTTCGAGCGCAACTCTCACGCAAATCCCGCAAATTTTATCCGCGAACATTTCGGGCTAAAATCCGTCGCGATTGGAGTTTCGAGCGCGTGTACCAGCGGAAACAAAGCTCTCATCGAAGCTTCGCGCCTCATCTGCGCGGGACTTTGTGACGCGGTCGTATTCGGCGGCGCCGACGCACTCGACGAGCTCACGCTGCAGGGCTTTAGCGCGCTTGAAATTTTAAGCGAGCAGCCGCTAAAGCCGTTTTCAGAGGCGCGATCAGGCACAAATCTGGGCGAAGGAGCCTGCGCATTCGTGCTTTCGCGCGAGCGCATAAGCGACGTTGCGTTTTTAGCTCACGCAGCAAACTCCGACGCCTACCACATCACCAAGCCTGATCCCGGCGCGCGCATGCAGATCACGGCGATCAAAACCGCGCTAAAATCGGCACAGCTGCAAGGCGTGGATTACGTAAATCTGCACGGCACGGGCACTGCGGCTAACGACGCGATGGAGGCCTTGGCTATGAGTGCCGCCCTACCCTTAACGCCCGCAAGCTCGTCAAAATGGGCAATCGGACACACCCTGGGCGCGGCGGGGGCGATCGAGCTTGCCGTCTGCTACGAGGCGATCAGACAGGGCGTGATCCCGCCGAATTTTACGAATGATAAAATTTGGGGCGGCTCGGAGGCTGAAATTTTTCGCGGCGCGCAGGCGCGGCACGGCGAGCAAAACGATGAAATTTTAAACAGCGCAAGCGATCAAATTTTATGCAGCTCGGGCGGTGAAATTCTTCAAAACGCGCAGGGTGAAATTTCAAAAAGCGGCGCGGATGAAATTTTGGCTGCATCTAAAGCTATGCAAGGCACGGACGATAAAATTTTAAAATACGCCGCTGATCAAACTTCGCAAACGAGCGAAATTCAGGCTGCGCTGTCTAAATTTAATCTCGCGTGCGAAGCCAAAAAAGCGCGCGTAGATACCGCGATGAATCTAAATTTTGCCTTCGGCGGCGACAACGCCGTAACCATAATAGGACGCGTATGAGAGCCTCTAGCATCCTACCGCAGAGCGGATATATGGTCTTCGCGGATGAAATTTTAGAGATTAGCGACGGATATGCGAGCTGTGCGTTTAGCATTAAAGAGGACTCGCCATTTACCGAAAACGGCGAGCTCGGCAGCTACGCGTATATGGAGATCATGGCGCAGAGCATAGGCGCCTATTCGGGCTATCGAAATGACGGCGAGGCGAGGCTTGGGTTTTTGCTGGGCGTGCGAAACCTCGATATTTCGCGCGCAAGCCTGAAGGTGGGCGAGCGCGTAATCACGACGGCGAGGCAGAGCGTAAGCGACGGCGAGGGACTATATATCTTCGACTGCGAGATCCGCTGCGGCGACGAACATATCGCAAGCGCCACGCTTAGCGTAATGCGCGCAAGCGACGAAATGATAAAGAGTATAAATGGTTAAGAGAATTTTAATTACCGGAGCAAGCGGCGGTATCGGCGAGGCGTGCGCGTTAAATTTAGCGCAAAAGAGCTACGGCTTGGCGTTAAATGGGCGCAACGAAGCAAAGCTTAATGACGTAGCGAAACGCTGCTTGGACGCGGGCGCAGCGGAAGTTCAAATTTTAAAATTTGACGTTGCAGACACTGCCGCGGCGCAGGAGCAGATCGAAGCAGACATAGAGGCAAACGGCGCATACTGGGGCATCGTGCTAAATGCGGGCATCACGCGGGATAACTCCTTCGTATGGTTCGAACGCGAGGATTGGCAAAGCGTGATAGATACGAATTTAGGCGGGTTTTATAACGTCCTAAAGCCTGCGCTGATGCCGATGATCCGTGCCAAAAAGGGCGGGCGTATCGTGGTGATGAGCTCGGTTAGCGGAATTGCCGGCAACCGCGGCCAGAGCAACTACGCCGCTAGCAAAGGAGGTCTAATCGCTGCGGCAAAATCCCTGGCGATAGAGCTTGCAAGTCGCAAGATCACGGTAAACGTGGTAGCTCCCGGGCTCATCAAAACGGCGATGAGCGAAGGTATAAACGAAGCTGCAAGCGAGCAAATTTTAAGCGCAATCCCGCTAGGCCGCATCGGCGAGCCGAGCGAGGTGGCGCATTTGGTGGAGTTTTTACTAAGCGAAAATTCCGCATACATTACAAAAGAGGTTATTAAAATAGACGGTGGATTATGTTAAATAGAGTAGTTATTACGGGTTTTGGCAACGTCTGTGCATTCGGACGGGACTGGGCGAGCATAAAGCAGAATTTGGCGCAGCAAAAAAGCGCCGTAGTTTATATGAGCGAATGGGATATCTTCGGCGAGGAGCTAAACACTAGGCTGGGCGCGCCGATACCGAATTATGCGCCGCCCGCGCACTGGAGCCGCAAAGATACCCGCTCGATGGGCAAGGTAGCGATGTTCGGCGTTGATGCTGCGAATGAGGCTCTGGCGGATGCGGGTCTTTTAGAGGATGAGCGCATAAAGGACGGTCGTATGGGCGTCGCAGCGGGTAGCTGTAGCGGCGATGCAAAGGCTACTGGCGAGGTCATAGATATTTTGCATGGCAAGGATAGCACCTTCAACGCCAACTCCTACGTCAAGATGATGCCTCACACCGTCGCTGCAAATATCGCGATCTACTACGGACTAAAAGGCAGGCTCATACCTACGAGCTCTGCGTGCACGAGCGCATCTCAAGCGATCGGCTACTCCTACGAAGCGATAAAATTTGGCCTTGCGGATATGATGCTAGCAGGCGGCGCGGACGAGCTGCACCCAAGCCAGGCATTCGTATTTGATAAACTCTACGCGACAAGCTGCAAAAACGACACCCCTACCCTCAGCCCCGCGCCGTTTGATATAGCGCGCGACGGGCTGGTTTTGGGCGAAGGCGGCGCTATGTTCGTGCTAGAAAGCCTCGAAAGCGCACTTGCGCGCGGCGCTAAAATTCACGCCGAGATAGTGGGCTTCGGCACGACCTGCGACGGCACGCATATCACCCGCCCACAGAGTGAGACTATGCGCGCGGCGATGCAGCTGGCGCTCAAAGACGCCGCCATTTCGCCAGATCTCATCGGGCATGTAAACGCCCATGCTACGGCGACCAAGCAGGGCGATGTCGCGGAATCTGCTGCAACGCATGAAATTTTCGGCTCGCAAATGCCGGTGAGCTCTTATAAAGGCTATTTGGGTCATACTTTGGGCGCGTGCGGGACGCTGGAGAGTTTCATCTCGGTGATGATGATGAATGAGGGGCTATTCTATCCGAATCTAAATTTACGTGATATCGATCCGCAGTGCGCGCCGCTTAGATACCTCACGAAGCCGCAGGAGATAAAGACGGACTATGTTATGAATAACAACTTTGCTTTCGGCGGCGTGAACACCTCTTTGATTTTTAAAAAATTTATCGACTAAAGGAGAGAAAATGAAAAAATTTCTATTTTTCGTAGTTGCGACGCTTTTCGTCGCTAATGCGGCTTATGCCAAAAACGATGTCGTGCGCTTCCCGATCGCTGCGGCACTTGCAGAGCCAGACGCTAAAGCCAAGCTCGATCCGAACATAAAATTCTACTTCGGTAACAAATCTGCAGGCAGAAAGATCACGCAGCAACTAAGCTCGAACAAAAAAACAAACAGCATCAATAAGACCGATCAAGCCGCATGCAACCGTGCGTTTTTATCGGCGCTGCTTAGCTTTCAAGATCGCGCTAAAAAAGAGGGCGGCAATAAGGTCGTCAATATCACGAGCTATTATTACAAAAACGTTTTCGTAAGCGACAAAGAGTTTGAATGCGGCGTAGGCACGATAATGAGCGGTGTCACGTTAAGAGGCTACATTGCAAAATGAACTAAGCTTCGGCATATCTTACGCAAGCGCGATAATTTCGGGCGAGCCGGCGGAGTTTTATAAAAATCTCGCCGCTTGCTCGGACGGAATTTCCGATGTAAGCTTAGGCGGAAATTCCGATCTCGCTTGCGATACGGATCAAAATTTTACGTATGATTTTACGGCAAATTCTACGCAAGATTTTACAGATATTTCGGACTGCGAGCAAAATTCTATAAATTCTGCAAATTTTGCAGTGTGCGAAAATAACAAAAGCGCAGGTTGCGACCTTACCGCAGAGAGTTTTATTGAAAATTTTACCAAGCGTGGCTCGGAGCTGGGATTAAAACAAGAAGCGGTTGCATCTAAATTTAGCTCCGCGCGCACTTTTGATTGCAGCTCCGAAAAGGCGGCGGAGCTTTACAAAAATTTCGCTGCGCGCGAGAGCGAGGCTTTACAAAATAGCCTCGTAGAAAATTTAAAAATTTCTGCTCACGCCCGCTTAAAAGATGAAATTTTAGCGCTCGAAGCTTTAAAGAAAAAGCCAGCTCTTGCGCACATCCCGCCGTTGCAACGCCGCCGCTTGGGACTTGGGGCGAAACTTTGCATCTCGCTTTTAGGCGAAATTTCGCAAAATGCGCCGCAGAGTTTAGCCGAGAAGGGCTCCTTAAATCCTGCGTCGCAAAATTTAGACGCGAGCAAAAGCCGCACCGCCGCGCAAAATCCATTGTCGCAAGATTTTTCAAGCGAAAATTCTTTAAATTTTATGCCGCAAAATTTAAATTCGACGCAGCAAGATTTCACAAATGAAAATTCTTTAAATTCGACAAGGCAAAATTTCAAAACGAACGAACGCTCGGAAACCTGCGATCATGCGATGCAAAGCTCCGCGACGCAGCGCGAAGGGCTGCCGCTCGTCTTTTGCTCGCGCCTGGGCGAGATCAACCGCTGTTTTAGCCTGCTCGGCTCGATGAGCGAAAGCGTCTCGCCTTCGAGCTTTTGCGTCAGCGTACTCAACGCGATCGCGGCGCAAAATGCGATTTTTACGCAAAACCATGCCGAAATTTCGACGATCTCCGCGGCGTGCGCGCTCGAAAACGGCGCAATAATCGCCGCTGCAAGGCTGAAAGAAAGCGCGGAAAATTCCGGCTCCGAGCAGGATGCAAACGAAGATGGTAAGGACGGCAAATGCAAGTCGGATAACGATAAAATCGCCCTGCTCTGCTATTTTGAGGAGGCAAATAACGACTATATGAAGCGCTGCGACTTTGCCTGCGCCCTACTTCTGGTGCTTCAGCGCGGAGATGACGTGCAGATCGAAATTTCGCCGCACGTTGTGGACGCGACGACACAGAGCATAGAGGCACAAAATCCAAAACCGCGAGCCGAGAATGAAATTTTACGAAGCTTTAAAGAGGGCGGCGAGATCCCGCTAGATACCGCGGTGGAATTTTTGGCTAAAATCCTCTCCGGCAAGCGAGAATGGCGCAGTAGCGACGGGGTTTTGGACTATCTTTGGCGCATCAAAGATCCCGCCAAAATCGCAGCTTTTTTAAGGCAAGATCGTGAGCGTTAAAATAGCAGAATTTCATCGCATAAGCAAGCGCGGCGAGACGAGCAAATTTGATCAAAATCCCAGGCCACGCGGAGCTGCAAAGGCGCGAACGACAAGCTTTAAATTTAGCCGCTCCGCCAAACGCGGATATAGTGAAGGTTTTAAATTTAGCCGCGCTATCAAACACGAGCTCGCCCAAACGGCGCATCTTAAAAACACGCCGAAAGGGCGCGCGCCGTGCGCCCCCAAATCGCGTTGCAATGAGGCGCGCTGCGAAAATGCGCCGCCTAGGCATACGCAACGAACCCAAAAAAATCCGCCTAAACGGTGCGAGCTGCGAGCCATAAAAATTTTACCGCAGCGGCGCGTAGAAAACACCGCGCAATTCCGTTATAAAGACAGATGCGGCGAGCTGAAATGCTACGCGCAGCAGGCTGTAAATTTCATAAATTTAGCAGAGCAAAGCTTGGGCTACGAGTTTAAATTTAGCCGCGCAATGAATAGAGTAGCCGCTCACACAGGATGTACACGGCAAGGCGCTACGATGAATTTTAAATTTAACGACGCCGCGAGCTATAAATTTAATCAGACGAGGCATCATATAGCGGTGCCAAAACGCTGCATATGGCGCTTCGCAGAAATTTTGCCGCAATGGCGCGCGTGGCAAACCGCCGAAATTCTACCGCAACGATATGTGCAGCAAAAGATAAAAATTCCATCGCAGCAATACGCACGACGAAGCGTGCGACAAGCTGCGGAAATTTTACTGAGGCAATGCGCACGGCAAATGGGGAGAATTCTACAAAATCGCAGTTTGCCGCGCGCTGCAAAAATTCCATCGTTTCGGCATATGCACGGCGCCGAGATCGTCTCCGCTCAGACCATAAAAGCTCTATTACTTCGGCACACGCCGCAAGCCGAAATATCGCGCGCAGAAAACCGCAAAAATTTCGCTACGATGCAGCGAGCGGCAAGCCGTAGAAATTTTATCGAGATCGCGCGCATGACGAGCCATCAAATCCCCGCCGAGAACCACAAAATCATCGCCGAAAGCTGTAAAATCCTCATCGAGAGGCATAAAATCCCCGCCGAAAGAGGCGCCGCACGATGAAGCAGGTAAATCCGATAAGGCGCAAGCTTAAACAGATCGGCATCGCGTTATCCTTCGCAAGCTTCGGCACGCTGTGTATGATAGGCAACCTACTCTTTCTCCCCGTAGCGCTGCTGCAGCTAAACCGCATAGAGGCCGTGCGAAATTTCGTGCGCGATTTTATAATGATCTCGTGGCGCATATTTTTGCTGCTCGCGCGACTTTACGGTAGCATCGGCGTGAACTGGCGCTTCAAGCTCCCGCCCGGCGGCACTCTCATCATTGCAAACCACCCCAGCCTGCTTGATGTGGTGATCTTTTTGGCTCACGTGCGGCGCGCAAACTGCGTAGTCAAGGAAAGCCTGTGCAAAAACCCCTTCCTCTCCGCCGCTATCGCAGCCGCGGGCTACATCCCAAACACCGGCTCGGAAGCGATGATAGATGCGTGTCGCAGCGCCCTTGAGCGAGGAGAAAGCCTGATCATCTTCCCGGAGGGTACGCGCACCGCGGATCGCATCGCCATGCACAAAGCGGCGTTTTACATCGCGATAAATTTCGCAAAAAATATGAATTGCGTCGCGATAAAAATGGATCCTAAAAGCCTAAAAAAAGGACAAGTATGGTACGATACGCCCGAGGTTCGGATGAAATACGACCTCTACGAGCTGTGCGCGCTGGATCTAACGGGCTTTGAGCCGGATCGCCCAAACCCGATCCGAGTGCGCAAACTCTATGAAAAAATATCAAATCTATATGAAAAGGAGAATCTGTGAACGAAGAAATTTTGGAACTTAAGGAGCTGATCATTTCGGGGCTAAACCTCGAAGACGTCGCGCCAGGCGACATAAATGACGATGAGCCGCTTTTTGGCGACGGGCTCGGGCTAGATTCGGTCGATGCGCTGGAGCTCGGGCTTTTGGTGCAGAAAAAATACGGCATCGTGCTTAACTCAAAAACCCAAAATTTAAAGCAAATTTTCTCATCCGTTGCGTCTTTGGCGCAATACATCGCCGAAAATAGGAGTAAAAATGAGTAAAGATGAAATTTTTGAAATTTTAAAAAAGGCGCTCGTGGAGCTTTTCGAGATTGACGAGAGCAAGGTCGTGCCGGAGGCTAAAATTTACGAGGATCTGCAGATCGACAGCATCGACGCGATCGATCTGGTCGATTACGTCAAGAAAAACACCGGCTATAAGCTGATGCCCGATGATTTTAAAAACATCCAAACCCTTGGCGACATCGTGGATGCCGTAGCAGCGAAGCTCGATCAAGGCGCGAGCGGAGAGACTACTACGGGCGGCGAGAGTTAAATTTCGCCGTGCGGCGCGGCAAGATCGCGCGTGCGGCGGCTCGGTAATTTACTTTGCGGCGGCACAGAGGTGGCGGTTGGCTTGATAGATAGCAACGGCGGCATTTTGTTTGGTGCGCGCGGTGTTTTGACGGCGTGTGGCGAATATTATCAAAGGTGCGCGGCGAGCGGCGAACGTTTTATTGAAAGCATGCAGAAAGCGGCTTGGGGCTTGGCGGTTAAGCGGCACGGCGCAAAGCCCGCCTACCTGCCGCTTTTAGGCTATTATGTAAAGCGCTTTGCAGATCAAAATTTTAAAATTTAAATCTGCGAGCCTGGGTGAAATTTTGAAATTTTAAAAGATGCTGTTTCTTTTGCGACCGTCATTTTCATAAAATTTCAAAATTTTAAAATTTCGGTTAAATTTAATTTAGCGGATTTTATCGCGAGTACGGCGCCGCGAGCTAAATTAAGGCGCAGCTAAATTTTAAGATGCGGCTAGAATTTGAAGGCGGCAGGCGCGGCTGAATTAAAATTTTAAAATCATAGCGCACAAAACCGTGACGCCGAGGTTAAATTTAAAGTATCTCGGCACAGTACAAATCGCGCCGACTGCGCTGCTAGCGGCGAAACCAAAAACCACCGTGGTAAAACTAAAAATCGCAGCAGCAAAAGCCCAACCGCCGTGGTAAAAAAACCAAGCCCTCGCGGCTAAATTTAAGGATTGCAAAGATTGCGACGAGCGATATTTTTAAAAACAGCTACCGTAATTTTAAGCGTGTTTTACCCTTTCGGCCTCTATTTTTTGCACGGCGGCGCGCGAGTCTGCTTGCTTGTGGCGATGAGCGCGCTATGGGGAGCGCGAGCTGTTTTTGAAAGTAAAGATCGCGCTATTAAGGGCGCGAGCGCGGCATTTTTTGCGTTGTGTGCCCTTTTTGGCAGTGGAACGCTTGCGTATCTGTATCCGCTCATAATAAATTTCTCGCTCGCGGCGCTTTTTGCGCTCAGCCTAAGATCGACGCCTGCGATCACGCGCCTAGCGCTTCTGAAGCAGCCAGGTCTCAACGAGCGCGGCCGCGTCTACACGCGCAAGCTGACCGAAGTTTGGCTCGGATTTTTCGTGCTAAACGGCCTACTTAGCGCGGCGCTGCTGCTACCGCGAGATAAAATTTATTGGAGCGTTTATTGCGGCGCGATCTCATACGTCCTCATCGGCGCGCTGATCGGCGGCGAGATGATTTTTAGGAAATTTTATGTTAAAAAATTTGATTAATTCTTTGAAGCCTTACGGGTGCGAAATCCTTTCTGCGGCGGCTATTGCGCGCGATTTAGCAAAAACGGGGTGCAAGCAGAGCGAAGCGGCAAGCTTAAAAGGCGCGGAAAATTCTAGCAGAAGCGCAAATTTCAATGACGCAGAAAATTCTAGCGGCGGTACAGATACCGCGCACGCCACGCAAACGGCGCGGACGCAAGAGCAAAAAAATGCGCCGATGATCGAAATTTACGGCGAAGACGCGGCAGAGTTCATCGCGTTTTTTTTCGGTGCGATGATTGCGGGCTTTGCGCCAGTGCTGTTGCGAGAGCCTAAATTTAGCGGCGAATTTCATCTAGGCGGCGACGTGAAAATTCCAAATCTCGCCGCAGCGCAAAATTTAGACGAATTCAGTTTCCATGATTTAGAAAACATTTCGTCTTGCGATACCGAAAAATCTGCGCCTAAAATTTCATCTAAAAACGTGCCGCAAAATCACGCGCCGTGCGAGCAAAAGGCTGTTTCTTTGCACCTACTGCGCGCCGATCAAAAATTTTATATCAAAACTTCGGGCTCTACGGGCGAGGCGAAAAATATCGAAAAAAGCCTGCGCGATATGGTTTTGGAGGCGGAATTTTTGGTAGAAAGATTCGGCCTTTGCGCAAACGATCGATTTTTATCGGGCGTCTCGCACCAAAATATGTTCGGTCTCACATTTAGCATCTTCGTGCCGCTGCTTAGCGGCTCGTGCACGCAAAAAGGCGGCCTAAACTACCCTGAAATCATCCTTGCAGCCGATCTTGCGGGCGCCGTGCTGATCAGCTCGCCCACGGTGCTCGGCGCGCTGTGCGAGCACGCAGATGCCGCAAACATAGCGCCTTTGAGCACCATTTTTAGCGCGGGCGCGCCGCTAAGTCTTGCGATCCGAGATAGGTTGGCAGCGCTTAGTAGTGCCCGCATCGTCGATATTTACGGCTCCAGCGAAACGGGCGTGATCGCCTGCAACGAGGGCGCGGGACTTAAAAAATTCGCTCCCGTTAGCGTGCATATCCGCACGGATATTGATAGCAACGGTGCGGCAAAACGCGAGAGCAAGCCCTTCGATCCTGCGGCAAGCTCTTGCGACGAAAATTTTGCGGCAAAGCCTAAAACGAGCCGTGTGGGCGAGCAAAATGCGGACGGGCAAGACACAAACCGCTTGGGCGAGCAGGCGTCTAAATTTAATGCGGACATTAGCGATAAAACCGCAGCCGATCAGAAAAACAGCCCCGCACTGATCGCCGCGACCAAACACGACGATAAATTTACGCAAACAGAGGGGCTTTGCGATAAATTTGCGGCAAAGCGGCCCGCCGACCAATTTTCGCAAACGGGCGAGTTTACGATCAGCTCGCCTTGGTGTGAGCGCTTCGAAAGCCGCGATTTCGGCTATGTGCGCGCAGACGAGATCACGCTTTTGGGGCGCGGCGACCGCACCGTAAAGATCAACGAAAACCGCGTGAGCCTCGATTTGCTCGAAGCCAAGCTTCGCTCGCACGAATTTATCGGCGAATGCAGGATCGATCTGCACCCGCAGCGCGACCGCGCCGTAGCTCTTATCAAGCTTAGCGAGCGTGGCGAGCAGGCGTTTCGCGCAGGCGGCAAAAAGGGCGTCACAGACGAGCTAAAGGCCTTTTTAAAGCCCGAATTTGGCGCGATTTTGCGTTACTTTAAGATCGTAAGCAAGCTGCCTTTTAACGAGCAGGGCAAGCTAAGCAAAAAGGACTTTTTAAGCGCTCTGCAGCGCTACGAGGTGCCCGTTTTCGAGCGGAACGCGGAGAATGAGTTTCGCGCGAAGGTGCGCGCCAGCGACTTTTATTTTGACGGACACTTTGCGAAATTTGCGCTGGTGCCCGCGTTTATGCAGCTTCGCTTCGTATTGATCTGCGCAAAAGCCCTCGGCTACGAGCTGGACGGCATGCAAAAGATAGAAAATTTAAAATTTACGAATTTCATCCGCCCGGGCGATGAAATTTCAATCAAAATCACCGAGGCAAGCGGCAAGCTCCGCTTTGAAATTTCAAACGACAAGGTCTGCGCCAGTGGAAGAATCTGCCTTTAAGCCCGCGTTTTTGCTGCCCTACTTCAACCACCCCGCGCGCATCGCCGAGCTCGTAAGCGCCCTAGCGCCCATCGCGCCCGTGCTAATCGTGGACGACGGTAGCGACGAGGCGAGCAAAAGCGCGCTAAAGGGGCTTGCGGCTCAAATTTACGCCCGCACGCAAAACGGCGGTAAAGGTGCTGCCGTGTGCGACGGGCTGGCGTGGGCGAAGGAGCTTGGATTTACGCACGCCTTTCAGATAGACGCGGATTTTCAGCACGACGTAAGCAGGTGCGAGGAGTTTTTGGCGTTTGCGGCGCGCAAGCCAGCCGCGCTGATCTGCGCCGCGCCAGTGTATGACGAAAGCGCGCCCAAATCCCGCCTGCACGGACGCAAGATAATGAACTTTTGGTGCGTAATCAACACCCTTTCGCACCGCATAAAAGACGCGATATGCGGCTTTAGAATTTACCCGCTAGAGGAGATCGTGCCGCTTCTGCCTCGCACTAAGAGCCGCAGGATGGGCTTTGATGCCGAAATTTTAATCCTAGCCGTGCGGGCGGGGCTAGAGATAAAATGGCTCGATCTGGCTGTGCGCTACGATGCGGGCGGAGTGAGCCACTTCGCGCCGTTTCGAGATAATTTTGGAATTTCGCTGATGCACGCGAGGCTATTTTGCGAGCTTCCGCTTTGGCTTGCAAAAAGGGCGCTAAAGCGCGCCTGCGATAAATTTAAAAAGCGCGGCTTGCAGGAGGCTTCGCAGCAAAGCGCGAACGAAATTTTACAAGAGCTAGCAGGGCAAAACCTTTGCAGCGACGCGCGGCGCGATAGTTGCAAAGGTGCGAAAAAAGAGATGGGCGGCGGCGCAGACGAAAAAGCTGGTACCGAAAAATACGGCGACAAAGCCGCAGCGCAAAGCTCACAGGCGGAAAATTCAGCGCAAAGTTCGCTCGTAAAAGCCTCGTCGCAACATGCCGCCGCAAAGGACGGGCGCGATGGCTAAACACTGGAGCGAAAACAACGAAAAGGCGGGCGCGGCGCTTTTAAATTTAGCCCGCTTCGTCACGCTTCACACGCCCGATTTTTGCATGCGAGGCACCGTGCTTTGCATTTCGGCGATCTATTTTGCGCTGCTTAAAAACGAACGGCGCGCGATTAGGGAGTTTTTGCGGCGCGCGCTTGATCGCGAGCCCAAGATTCGCGAAATTTACGCGAATTTTTATAAATTTTCCCTCAGTCTGTGCGAAAAAATCGCGGTTTGGAACGGCAAGATCGCGCTGGATCAAATTCGCGTACAAAGCGGTATGAAGGAGCTTTTAAGCGACGGAACGGGCAAAATTTTAATCACTTCGCACTTCGGCAACACCGAGATTGCGCGCGCCCTTTCGGCAAGCACGGCGGGGATAAAAATCAACGTACTGATCTTTCGCAAACACAGCAAAAATTTTATGAAATTTATCGAAAAAATGGGCGGCGGCGTGAAAATTCTTTACGTCGGCGAGCTCGGCATCGGCGAGATGCTGCAAATCAAAGAGCTGCTGCAAAACGGCGAGCACATCGCGATAATGGGCGATCGCATGCCGGTGGGCTCGGATAAATTTCAAAGCGAGGATTTTTTAGGACGCAGCGCAAACTTCCCGATCGGCGGCTATCTGCTCGCTAAAATTTTGGGCGCGCCGCTATTTAGCCTATGGTGTTACGAAGGGCGCGAAGGGCGTGAGCTGCGGCTGCAGCCGCTACCTGCGCCACTAAAGAGCCGCGATAAGGCGCAATCTGTAGCACCGCCGCTTAAAAGCTACGTGCGGCAGCTAGAGCTTTATGCCAAAGAATTTCCTTCTCAGTGGTATAATTTCTTTGATTTTTGGGCGCAAGGGAAAAACGCGAGCGATGCAGAGCGCGACGGCGCGCAAAATTTCGGCGAGACGGGTTCAAACGCTGCGTCAAATTTAAATGGCGCAGCGGATTTAAATGACACGGCAAGTTCAAATACGGCGTCAAATTTGAAAAGTACGGTGAGCTCGGATACTGCGCTAAATTTAGATAATTCAAATTTAGCCGCCGCAAAATCCGCCTCGCAAGACGAAAAATTTCATAGCGGAGAGAGGAATGAAAGAGTATAAATTTCGCGCCAGATTTTACGACGCCGATCCGATGGGCGTGATGTGGCACGGCAACTACGTAAAGCTCTGCGAGGACGCTAGATGCGAGTTTTGGCGCGACGCGGGCTACACATATATGCAGATGAGAGATGATGGATTTATATATCCCATTATCAAAATGGAGTTTAAATTTATCGCGCCGATACTTTTTGACGACGAGGTTGCGGTAAGCATCGAGCTGCTTGAGTGCGACACGATCATAAAATTCTCCTACCGCATCAAAAGCCCATCGGGCGCGCTATTGGCCAAAGCTACCACGTCGCAAGCCGCAGTGGAGCTTGATTCCAAAAGGACGCTGTATGAGATACCGCCGCAGTTAAGGGTGTGCGCGGATAAAATTTTAGCAAAGAAAAATCCCGCGAGTAAAATTTCAATGGTAGATAAAATTTCAGCAGCAGATAAAATTTCATCGGCAAGCAAAGCCGCGTCCGATAAAGACCGCTCTCAAAACGTCGCGGCAAATGAACTTTTGCCTAGCAATAACGAGCAGTGAAAATTTAGCGAGCATAAAAAATTTAAAGGACTACGATGAAAATTTTAGCTTTATTTTTAGCGATTTTAGGGCTTGCGGGCGCGCTTGAAGTAGGCGATCTGGCGCTTAAGACCGACAATATCGGCGGCAAATTTAGCGAAACGCTCAGCATCGAGGGCTTTGCCGAGCCCGTACGAAGTAGCGGTGAGTTTAGGATCAAAGGCGGCGAGCTGTTTTGGACGACGCTAGAGCCGGTGCGAAGCGAGCTAAAAATCGGCGCGGACGGCGTCTTTGAGCGCAGCGGTGAAGCGTGGGTCAAAAGCGCCGATTCGCTTTTTGATAAGGATACCTTTTTGGCGATCTCGCGCCTGGACGTAGCGCGACTTAGCAAAAATTTCTCGATCGCGCTAAGCGGCAGCAAAGATGCGTGGCGCGCCGAGCTAAGCCCAAAAGGGATGCTGCAAAATATCTTTAAAAATATCGTGATAGAGGGCGGCGCCTACGTCAGGGTGCTGCGAATTAGCAGCGCTAACGGCGACGTGAGCGAAAACGTATTTTCGGGCGTCGTGAGCTTAGATGAGTAAGAGCGCCATCCTAGCGGTATTCGGCGCAGCATTCATCGCGCTTTGCGCCTTTATAGCGTTAAATTTAAACCGCGTAAATTCCGATTTTTACGAGCTGAGCGGCATTGAAATTTCGGGCGAGCAGAAACAGAGCGTCGAGGATTTCAACCGCGAGATTGCGCGGCAAATCATCGTCGCAAGCGCGGAGAGGGCGAGCTTTGACGCATTCATTGCAGATATGCAAAAAAGCGGGCTTTTTGAGAGTATAATTTATGAGGTAAAGGACGCGAGCGTGTATCAGAGCGAGCTTGCGCGCTTTGCGCCCGCGATGCTAGACGATGCGAGCGTGGAGCTTTTGAAAAGCGATCCGCAGGCCTTTTTTGAGCGTAGCGCGCGTGAGCTTTACTCAAAATTTCGCCCGCTTAGCCTCTCGCAGGATTTTTTCTCGCTCAGCCTTCATTCGCGCCTTAGTTCTCACGGCGCGATCAAGCTCGATCCAGCGCAAAACCGCTTCATCGCGACCATTGACGGCGCGCCGCACTACTTCGCTACGGCTAGGCTCGCTCCGAAAGCAAACGACGACGCGCTTAGCGCTCTGGTGCGCGAGGCGCAAAAGAGCGAAATTTTAATCTCCGGCACCGCCCTTTTTAGCGCATTAGGCAAAAGCGCGGGCGTACGCGAAAGCTCCATCGCGGGCGCCGTTTCGCTTAGCCTGTGCGCGGCGCTGCTACTGGCGGCATTTTCGCGCGCACGGATCTTCTGTCTGCTACTGCCCGCGCTTTTCGGGCTTGCCTGCGGCGTAGCGGCTACGATGGCGATCCGCGGCTCGATCCACATCCTAAGCGCCGTAGTTTCGACGAGCCTAATCGGGCTGATGCTGGATTACGCGGTGCACTGGCTGGGCGCAAACATCTCGCGCCGCATCGAAGCTCGCTCGATAAAAAGCATGCGAAACATCCTGCTTCTAGGGTTTTTCATCACTGCGGGAGGCTACTTCGTATTTTTATTCAGCCCGTTTTTTCTGCTCAAAGAGATCGCGATCTTTGCCATAGCCGCACTTGCGGGGGCATTTTGCTTTAGCTACTTCGCCCTGCCGCTGCTTCTTGAAGGAGCGGAATTTCGCCCCGCTACGGCTTTTGCAAAAGCTCTTGAACTCTACGCAAAGGCGCTTTGCAAGATAAACCTAAGCCTAAAAGCGCTCATTCTCATTTGCGCGGCGTTGCTTGCGTTTTTGTATTTCAGAATGGAGCTTAAGGACGATGTCAGCGAATACGCGAGCTTGGATAAAAACCTGATCGCAATGAGCGCCAAGCTCGCAAGCATCGGAGGTTCCAGCTTCGATCTGATCGTGGGCAACGATGCAGGCGCGGTAGCCAAAGAGGCCGTGGCGCGCGGTCTTGCAGACTCATACACCGGCGCGCCAATTTTGGATCCAGCTACGCAGAGCTTTATCAAGCAGGCCTTTGCAAACTACGATAGAAGCGCATTTTTACGTCTCGGGCTTAGTCGCGAGCTCGTGGATGCGAACTTCGCTAAGGTCGCAGATGCACCCATTTTAAGCTACGAGCAGGCGAGAAGCTCCGTTCTTTTTGCCGCGATGCCGAGCATCGATCCGCATATCGCTTTTTTGCGCGGCGTGCACGATAAAGCAGCCGTAAGCGAGCTTGCCGCGCAGATGGGCGCGCTGCATCTAAATATGCGAAGCGCCATAAGCGAGGCGTTTTCGCAGATCAAAATCAACGCTCTGTATTTAAAATGCGCCGCGTACGCCCTCGCCCTCGCACTGCTGTGGGCGTTTTTCGGTGCGCGGACGGCGTGGTTGATCGTCATCTGTGTCTTTGCGTCAAATTTAGCCGTGCTTACCCTGCTTAGCGCATTCGGCGTGAGCGTGAATATTTTTGCGATCTTTGCGCTGATCCTATCAGGCGCCGTGGGGATCGACTATATGATCTTTGCAAACAACGATAAGATGGCGCTTAGCGATAAAATTTTCGGTATCACGCTCGCGTCTTTAACCAGCATAATCTCTTTTTTTACGCTCGCTTTCAGCTCCACTAAAGCCGTGGCTCTGTTTGGGCTCTGCGTCAGCCTAAATATCGCGCTAGCGGCGATCTTAGCGCAAGTTTTGGCGGCGAGCAAGAAAAGCTAATCAAGCGGGAGCCAAAGAGCTGAAAGCACTGAATAGACGCTCTTTGCCCGCTTGCAGATAAAATTTTTATAAAAGAGCGCGCCGTAAATTTACGTAGCCGCGACGAATGAAAATTTAGCCTAGCGCGCCGCGAGATAAAATTTAGCCTGCATGTGCAAGATAAAATTTAACCGATTAGAGCGCAAGATAAAATTTGAGATGAAATTTCGACCAAGCAAGCTGCGAACCGGAATTTAAAAAATAAGGTTGCGGGATAAATTTTAAAAGTTGATCTTTGGCGCAGCGTCTCAAAGCATGCTATTAAATTTTGAACCTATGCAGTGCATTTTTAAATTTAACATTGCGGCGCGTTATTAAATTTAAATTTGCACGCCGATCCGCCCTACGCGTCGCTTTTGCCCGCTTTTATCATCTTTATAAATTCCTTTGCGAGCTTGGAGGGCTTTTTATACACGACTGAAAACGACACGTCCAAAAGCGGCTCATCCGCGACGTCAAAGAGCGTGATATAGTCCTTTTGCGTCTCAAAAATATACCGCGCGAAGCTAAAGCTCACGCAAAGCCCCGCCGCGACCATCGCGTTAGCCACGTACAGATATGAGGTGTCGCAGAAAATTTGAGGCGTAAAGCCTGCGTTTTCAAAGATCTTTTTAAAGTTCGATTCGCTTTTTAAAATTTTACTGCTGATTGCAAATTTATCGGATTTGAACTCGCTAAGCGCGATTTTAGGGTATTTCTCGGTAGAATTTATACTCGCTCGCGGAACAGCCGGATGAGAGGAGCAGACGCTTAGAAGCAGCCTGCGCTTTTTTATAAACTCGCACTCAAGCCCCTCCGCGAAAAGCTCGCCAAAGTGCGCGGCATAGACGATATCAAGCTCGCCGCTTTTTAGCATCTCGATGAGCGCAGGCTCGGAGTGAGCGTGCACGACCCTGATGTCGGCTTTAGAAAACCTACTGTAAAACATCGCGATGATCTTTTCGATAAATTTAAAGCTGGTCGAGGTCGCGCCGATTACGAGCTTGCCCGTCTTGATTGACGAAAGCCCGCGGATTTCGTTATTTAGCTCCTTATTGAGCCTAAGCATATTTTTCGCTCTGGCGATGTAAATTTCGCCCGCGTATGTAAGCTCAAGGCCATTTTTCCTATCGAAAATTTCGATCCCGAGCTCCTTTTCTAAAAGCATAATGCTCTTTGAAAGCGACGGCTGGGCGATTCCAAGCTCGCTCGCCGCTTTTGTAAAGCTTTTAAGCTCCGAAATTTTTACCGCAAATTCCATATGTCGCAGGCTCATTTTTTGCCCCTTCGGTTGAAATTTTATAGCCTTTAGCTATTAAATTATATACTAAATAACATTTGACTTACATAAAGATTTAATATAAAATTACGACATTAATCTTTAAGATTAAAAAATCTCTAAGTAAAGGGGCAAAATATGCAGAGACGCGACATACTGAAAATGGGCATGGTAGGAGCCGGTGCACTCGCACTTAGCGCGGTGAATGCGCAAGCAAGTGCTGTAGACGCAAAGGACGTCAAATTTGACGAAGAGTGGGATGTAATCATCATCGGTAGCGGCTTTGCTGGACTTGCGGCGGGCTTAAAAGCGGCGCAAAAAGGCAATAAAGTGCTAATCCTCGAAAAGATGGGCCGTATCGGCGGAAACTCCGTCATCAACGGCGGCGGTATGAGCGTGCCGATGAACCCCGTGCAGGAAAAAACGGGCATCAAAGACAGCAAAGAGCTATTTATGAACGACTGTCTAAAAGCAGGACTTGGCATCAACCACCCAGAGCTTTTAAGCACCTTAGCAGATCGCGGCTTAGACGCGTTTAAATTCCTCGTAGATAACGGTGTGCAATTTAAAATGGATCACTGCGCGCACTTCGGCGGACACAGCGTCGCGCGCTCGATGCTAACTACAAATGATAGCGGCTCGGGCTACATCCAGCCGATGCTTGAAAAATTTGAAGCGCTGAAAGACAAGGGCTGCGAGCTTCGCCGCCGCGCAAAATTTGACGATTTCGTAATGGACGGAGATCGCGTGGCAGGCGTCGTGATCCGCGAGGAGTATAAATTTGATCCGAATCTTTACAGCGACGATCTTGAAAACACCAGCGGCACCAAAAAGACGCTCAAAGCCAAAAAAGGCGTAGTGCTCGCAGCGGGCGGATTTTGCCGCGATAAAATTTTCCGCAAGCTTCAAGATCCGCGCATCCCTGATGACGTCGATAGTACAAATCACGCGGGAGCTACCGCGGGCGTGCTACTAAAAGCCTTTGAGATCGGTGCGTATCCGGTGCAGGTCGATTGGATCCAGTTCGGTCCGTGGGCGAGCCCCGATGAGAAGGGCTTCGGCACCGCTCCGATCCTAACTCAGCAAGGCACCTTTAAATACGGTATCGCCGTGGACGTGCGCACGGGCAAGCGTTTTATGAACGAGCTAGCCGACCGCAAAACCCGCGCGGACGCGGAGTTTAAAATTTTACGCGAGGATCCAAAAGCCTATCCGATAACATTCGCCGACACCAAAATGGCGTTTAAAGACCTAAGCGAAGAGGTCGTGCAAAAGGGTATGGCAAGCGGCAAACTAGTCGGCGAGTGCGCTACGCTAGACGATATCGCTAAAAAATATGGCGTGCCTGCGGATGCGCTAAAGCAGAGCGTCAAAAAATACAACGAAGGCGTTAAAGCCAAAAAAGATGAGTTCGGCAAGCAAGAAAGCGCGCTTAGCGAGATCAACGAAGCGGGACCTTTCTACGTCATCCGCCTCTCGCCGAAGCCTCACCACACTATGGGCGGCCTAAAAATCAACACCAAAGCCGAGGTCATCTCAAGCAAGACGAATAAACCGATCCCGGGCCTCTGGGCTGCAGGCGAGATCACCGGCGGTACTCACGGCGCTAGCCGCTTAGGCACCGTCGCGATCACCGACTGCATAGTTTTCGGAATGATCGCAGGCGAACAGATCGCTTAATTTAGTCTGAGCGCAAGCTCTTTAAAGCTTTGCCGGTAGCGAAAGCGAGCTGGCAAGGCAGTTTTCTAAAAGGTTGTAAATGAAAAATTTCAGTTTTACGGCGCTGTTTCTGTGCTGTATCATCGCGACTTTGTTCGGCGCGCCGAGTGCTAACGACGCCAACGCCACGAACATAGTCGTTTCAGATGAGCTTCGGGCAAAATACAAAATCAAACCTCATCATGAGCATTTGTCGTTTGATTGCGTCGATTGCCACATAAATCAAGGAAGCGATCCGTCTAAATTTAAAAGCATCGGCGACAAGGGCTGTATCAGCTGTCACGGCGACAAAAAGCAGCTTGCTTTGAGGCTTAAATTTATGGATACGCTCAAGGCTAATCCGCATAACTCCGTCCACGACGGTCCTACGCTATACTGCGACGAATGCCATGCCGAGCACAAGGCATCTACGAATATGTGTACCGAATGCCACGAGCACGAAGTGCCGCAATGGATGGGGGTGACGCCATGAGAATTTCTAAAAAATTACTAGCGCTTATCATCTTAATAAGCGGTATTATAGGGTTTTTCGTCGTCGTGCCGGTGCACTATGCGCTTGAGAAAACGAGCACCGATAAATTCTGCGACGTCTGCCACGAGATGGATCCGATGGTGATCGCCTATCAAGACGACGTCCACTCGGGCAAGGGCAAAACGGGCATCAAAGCCCAATGCGTCGACTGCCACCTACCGCACGATAATATCGTAAAATACGTCTATCAAAAGGCCAAAAACGGCGTACTGGAGGGTTACTCGCACTTCTTTGACGAGCCTGAAAAATTTGATTGGAACAAAAGGCGCGAAAACCGCGAGCACTATGTGTTTGACAACGGCTGCACTAGCTGCCACGCTACCGTGATCGACAGCAAAATCACCTCCGAGCAGGCGCAGCGCATGCACGCGCACTACAAAAAGCTCCTAGGCACCGAGCGCGAGCTTAAATGCGCGAGCTGCCACGTAAGCGCAGGCCACGGCATCGGGCTTCGCAACTACCTAGAGTACTGGCGCCCGACGTATAAAATTTACGAAAAAAAGATGATGGAGGAGAAGATCAAGGCAAAGAAGGGATTTTTCGGCGACGAGTATAAACCTAGCGCCGAAGAGCAGGCCTTTATGGACGCTCAAAGCACGAAAAAATAACGCCGCTTGAAATCCTAGAATTTCTAAATTTCAAAATTCCGCCGAGGTTTAGCTGAGACCTTGACGGAATTTTTGAAATTTTGACGAAGTTTTTATTAAATTTATCGGCTTTTAGATTTAAAATTTCCTCGAATTCTCGATTTAAAATTTCATCTATCAGACTATATTAAATCAACCGCCCGCAACTTAAGTTTATGCGCTTCTTACTCGCCGGGTCGTAAACGAAAAGTATCGACAAAAACCCTCAAATTTGCATATTTAGCCTTACTATAGTGCTAACTTAAAATTTCATACTCACGATACATTTATGAGAGCATAAGGCTAGCATAAATTATCGAGGGTATAATCTAATTAAAATTTTAGGAGGAAGCGATGGCTTTTGTTGCGGAATATATTTCTAAAGAGGACTTGAAGAAATATGATATTATAAACATTATAAATACATGCTGCCGCAAATATAATGAAGAAGAATATTCGGATTATTTAATTGATCAACTCTACTGGGTGATTGATAGGCAAAGAGACATTTGGCTAATATCCGTCGTTAATTTGCATTTGCCAGATCATAGAGATGGATGGAGCGGGGAACGGATCTGGGTTTTACACTATGATGATCAAGATATTGAGCTTGATTTAAGAGATATAAACAATAAAAATACTAGTACGAAAATTACGGACAACCCTTTTAAAATCTTATATGAATTAAAGTCTATAAAAACCCATACTTATGGTATATCAAGGGATGAAATAGTTAAAATTTTAAAAGACGCATTAGAAGAGTATAGAGGCGGTGCAAGTTTAAATAAATTTGTCCCGAAAGAAAATATTCAAGTAACTTTCGTATCAAAAGATTTAAAACGCTAGAAAGGTATATTTCTTGTAATTATAAGGAAATTTCTAAAATTCTTATAAATTTAAAATTCCTATAAAGCGCGCAAAATAAAATCCTCGTCAAAATTTCAACGCCCAAGCTTTATTTAAATTTCGGTACGTCAAGCTCTGCGGCGAAATTTTAGATAAATTTCACCTCCGTTTCATTTAAAATTCAAGAGCATGTTTAAATTTAGGAGGTTTGGATGAAGCATTTATCAAGCGCGAGCCCGTTTGATAATGCGAATGAGAAAAAAGTAAATTTTTCGGGTTTAAAAGCCCTTTTTGCGTTATATACGAGGCAAAATAATACAGATGAGAAAGAGCGGAAATACTCCGCTCTTTAAAGCTTTAGTTGCCGCTTAGATCAAATTTATACGCAGCCTGCAACCATATCTCGTTCTCGTCGAACTTTCTATTTACGCCGCTAGCGTAGTGATCGCTTCTCTCAAGCGCAGTGTAAGTTACGCCCAAGCTTAGCCCCTTCACGGCCTTAGGAGCATAGTTTGCCGTTACCGCCCAGCCCTCTATGTCCATGCTGGTGCCGACCCTTTGGCCCGCAGCCCCGCTAGCATTGATATTATTCGTGCCGCCTACTCTGTCTTGATCGCCTTTTACGTAGTGTAGCGCAGTTTTGAAGCCGTCCAAGCCGATAGCACCGAAGTTGTAATCAAGCACGATCTTATGCGTATCCATACCCGCATATCCCGTGAACACGAACGGACCTCTAATAGGCAGAGCGGTGTATGATCCCGGGCCGTTGCCTACGCCCAAAATAACGGCATCGTCGTCGCTAACGGTCGTATAGGCATACGATAAACCGAATCCGAAAAACTCGCTAACCGAGACTCTTGCGCCGAACATATCGCCGTCAAGCCTTCTTGGCTCCAGCCCTCCGTTTACGCGCGAGCCTTTGTAGTTAAGATCAAATCCTAGCTTTAAAATCTCACCTACCGGAACTTTTATATTTGCCTCGGCAAGATATAGGCTAACGTCGCCGTCTTTTAACGCGTTAGCGGGCTTTACGTCCGTTACCGCTGCGTAAGCGCCGGTTAAAGTAGTATAAGGCAAGGATTTGTTTTGAACGTATGCGGAGAAGATATTTTCAAATTTTACGGCGATAGGACCCGTCATATTACCCAGAATCACCCTATCTTTAAACAAAGGAGCCTTTCCTTCGCCGGCCGGAGCGCCCATAGCGGTTTTACTCCTTCCTTGGAATTTATAAAACCATCCGCCCCACAAGGTAGTATCGGGGATATCTTGATTAGATATCGCTACGCCCTCGAAAGCTTCTTTAAACGCCCTCGTATAGTTGCCTGCAACGAGTGGAGTAACGACATATTGTCTACCCGCCTTTATATCGGTATTGCCTATGCCGTATCCCAGGTATAATTCAGATAATACTGCACCCTTGGTATACCACTCCTTATCGTAGGCGGTCTTATTGCTTGAACCTACATGATACGGCATCAACCAGCCTTGCCCGGTAAGCCCTATTCTAAAGCCATAAAGAGGATCGGTAACGTATCCGAGCTCAAGACCCACGCCGAATGCCTCGTAGTCGTTATCGCCCGTAGCGGCTTCGCCTCTATTGTCTACGGTTTTATTGGCGTAAGTTGTCTTTACCGTTCCGCCAAGCTTACCGTTAGTGATCGCCTCGGCTACGTTATCTGCCGCGCTTAGCGAGGATACAGCGCATGCGCAAACCGCAGCTAAACTTAGTTTGATGAGTTTCATTCGAAATCTCCTTTCATAAAGATTTACAAATATTTATAAAATGAATTATATCAAACAATCTCGCTGTTTACGATAAAAAGGGGGAAATTTAAAATAAAAATACCCAACTTTGTAAAGATTAAATTAATGAATAGTAGAATTTATCGCCCTATTTATGATTTCATGATTTGACGAAAATTTTTGGCTTGCGTCCCAAGCTCAACTCGCGGATAAAAGCGATCAAAACCTCAAAATTTCCAAAATGCCAAACCGAGCCGCTAAATAAAATTTTTACCGAAATTAAAGGGTGAAATTCCGCCGCTTTTAAATTTTAAAATTTAGAAAGCGCGGTGAAGTTTGCGAGCTGAAATTTCTTTTTAAATTTAAAAGCGCGACTCCATAGATTTATACAGCTTATGCAGCCGCGCGGAATTTAGGTAGCGGATCGAGGCTCTAAATTTAGGATAATCTACAGAGCCTTTGCGATCAGCTCGTTTACGTTTTTGATAAACTCGCTCGGATTTTCCAGCTCCTGCCCCTCGCTAAGGCGCGCCAGATCGTAGATTATCTCGGCTACTTGCGGCAGCATCAGTTTATCGGCCTGCAGCTTTTTGATGATCTCGTGATCTGCATTGATCTCCAAAATCGGCTTTATTGGCGGCAGATTGCGGCCTCCCATTTGCTTAAGCAGCTGCTGCGTCGCAAAATCGGGATCGTTCTCGTCAAAAACAAGGCAGGAAAGCGAGCCGCTTAGACGCGATGAAATTTTAACATCCTTGACGCGTTCGCCTAAAATTTCTTTGATCTTTGCGGCGATCTCTTTGGCTTGCGGCGTCGCGGCGTCGTCGCTCGCAGCTTCTTGTTTGATCGAAGTCGCGTTTTTAACCGGCGTCTTATCAAACTCAAAAACGCCAGGCATCACGATCGTATCGATCTCATCGTCGCAGAGCAGCACCTCCGTGCCCTCGGCGTTAAATTTCTCGATCAGAGGCGAGCTTTTAAGCATCGCGGCGCTGTTTCCCGCGATATAATAGATCTCTTTTTGCTCTGCGCCCATTTTTTCCTTATACTCGCTAAGCGTGATGAGGCCGTCTCGCAGGTTTGATTTGAAAAGACAGAGCTTTAAAATTTCCTCTTTGTTTGCGCCGAAGCCGTAAAGTCCCTCTTTCAAAACCTTGCCGAATAATTCGTAAAATTTTATGTATTTTTCGCGATCGTTCTGCAAAAGCTTTTCTAGCTCGGATAGAATTTTTTTCACGCTCTGCTCGCGGACGTAGGCTAGAATTCGATTTTCTTGTAAAATTTCGCGGCTTACGTTTAGCGGCAGATCCTCGACGTCCATTATGCCGCGCACGAAGCGCAGATAGCTAGGCAGCAGCTCTTTGGCGTCGTCGGTGATGAAAACGCGCTTGACGTAGAGCTTCACGCCGCTTTGATAATCGACGCGGTATAGATCGAAAGGCTCGCTGCTCGGCACGTAAAAAAGCGTCGTGTATTCGTGCGTGCCCTCGGCCTTGGTGTGGATGTAAAATAGCGGATCGCCGCTGTCGTGGCTGATCTGCTTGTAAAATTCATTGTAATCGCTTGGCTTTAGGCTACTTTTTGGCAGCTGCCAAAGCGCGCTCGCGCGGTTGATCTGGACGTTTTTAACCTCGCTATGTCCCTGCTCGCCCTCTTTTTGCGCGGGAATGTATTCTTCTTTATCCATAAAGATCGGATATGGGATGTGGTTGGAGTATTTTTTGACGATGCCTTCGAGCCTGTAGCCGTCCAAAAACTCCTCATCTTTCATATGCAGGATTATCATCGTGCCGAAGCTCTCTTTTTGCGCCTTTTCGATCGCGTAGTTGCTCGCGTCGCTGCTCCATTTAAAAGCGTCCTGCGAGAGCGGCTTGCGGCTGATAACTTCGATATGGTCCGCTACCATAAACGCCGAATAAAACCCTACGCCGAACTGCCCTATGAGGTTGCTATCCTTCGCCGCATCGCCGCTAAGGCTCGCCATAAAGCCCTTCGTACCGCTGCGCGCAATGGTGCCTAGATTGCTCTCGAGCTCGGCCTCGTCCATGCCTATGCCGTTGTCGCCGATGCTTAGCGTTTTGGCCTCTTTGTCGATCTTTATATCGATGCGCGGCACATACGAAAGCGCCTTATATTCGTCGTTCGTAAGGCTTAGATAGTTTAATTTATCCAGCGCGTCGCTTGCGTTTGAGATCAGCTCGCGCAGGAAAATCTCCTTGTTTGAATAAAGCGAATGGATCATCAAATTTAGCAGATCATTCACTTCGGTCTTAAATTTTTTCTTTGCCATTATGCGGTCCTTTTTAAAAATTTTGGCAGATTATATCATGGAGTGCTAATCTTGTCAAGAGAAGAATAAATAAACTTGATATGAATCCTATCAAGTCTTGTAAATTTATGCGCGTCCGAAGTATATGAAATTTAAACCTGGCCTTGGATAATCCCAGCAAGAACCCATCTAAATTTGACGGCGTATTTGCACTAAATTTGCGGATTTTTCTTAGTCGTCGTTTTTTGAAAAATTCAAAACAAGATGATATAATCCCCCCGATATTAATGCGATTTTGATGATAAGCCCGGTGTTTAACCAATTAATAAAAATTTATCGAGCAGAAAGGATTTTATTTGAATAATGAAGAAATCATACAACGCATAAATGAGCTGAGAGAAAAACGGGGCAAAAATTTAAAAAGCTCAAACGAAAATATCTGCGAGACGGACGTTAATGCAGATCTGAATGCGGACGCCGCCGTAAATTTGACTGAAAAATCAGGCATAGGTTCGGCCGCAAATTTAAGCCAAAAACCGAGCACCAAGCCCTCCGCCGCTACTTTAAGTGGTGGGCAATCGATCAAAGACGCAGATCTCCGCGCTCAACGCAATAATTGCTCTACACCGAAAATACTCCCTCTCGTCATCGTATGTATAGTCGCGGTTTTTATAGCGATAAAAGCGCCTTTTCGCACGGAGATTTTAAATGAAGCCCAAATTCCTATCAATCAAGCAAACGAAGACGCAAATAAAAATCCTAAAGAAATTTCTATTCGCACCAAAGACGGCACTTTAAAAATGAAAAATCCCGTAAGATTTCGCGAAGATTGCGACGGCGGAGACGGCGATGCCTGTGCCGTGCTTTCGAGCCTTCTGCTACTAAATGGCGAAATTTCGCAAGAAGGCGCCAAAGATCTGCTTAAAAAAGGCTGCTACGAGCTTAACGGCGGCGAAAGCTGCACGAGACTCGCAGGCTACGAGGATAGAGATTCACAAGAGGGCAGAAAACTGTATAAAAAAGCATGCAAGCTCGGCAATGGCGAGGGCTGCTTCATGTTCGGTTACGTCGCGTATTTTGACGACGATGACAAAGAAACGGGTACGCGATACTTTGAGCGATCGTGTGAGTTGCGATTTGCAGAGGCGTGCTATTTTCTAGTGGGAATTTATTCAAATGATCCGGCAAAATCGCAAAGATATCAGGCTTTATTTGAAAAATATCAACAAGAAAACGACGATGCGATAATCAGCTTTAGGCGCAGATAATTTTACGCTCAATGCACTTTTGCGCGGCTTCGTTTGCGAGCTTAAATTTGCGCAAATCAAAAAGCGTCCTTCGCCTGCAAGCATACAAATTTCAAATTTTTACTCAAACCCAAGCGCCGCGTAAAATTTACGCAAACACAGAAAGTCAAAATTTAATCGGTTTAATAAATTTAAAGCCGACATCGCGGAGAGATCGTCTCAAATTTACGCAAGCGCGCCTGTGCTCTTTTAAATTTTACTCATTACGTCGTCGATTATCGCTTGTGCGCCGTTTCGATCCGCTAACTCAAGCAGTCCTTTGCTCGCTCGCGCCACGTCGAAGCTCTCAATCAAGCCCAAAATCCGCTCGCCGCTTGCGTCCTCTTGACGTAAAATTTCGCAAAGCCCGCGCTCTTTAAGAAATTTCGCATTGTAAAACTGATGATCCGCCGCCGCAAACGGAAACGGCACGAATATCGCAGGCAGGCCGTTTGCGCAGAGCTCCCACAGCGTGCTGGCGCCGCTGCGTCCGACGCAAAGATCGGCGCTTGCGATGAGCTCGTGCATGTTTTTGCAAAAGCCTACGAGCTGTACGTCCAGGCCCTGCTGCGCGTAGATCTGCGAGATGCGCTCAAACTCGCGCTCACCGCACTGATGGATCAAGCCGTAGCCGAGGCTCAAAAGCTTAGGCGCAAGCTCCACGGCAAGCGAGTTGATAAAGCTCGCTCCCTGCGAGCCGCCCAAAAAGATGACCCTCTTAAGCGCCGTGCGCGGCCGCGCCGTCTCGAAGAAAATATCAGCGATCGGATAAGCAAACGCAGGCTTTTCATAAGAGCTGTAAAACATGCGCGCGAATGGCCTCAGCAGGCGATTGAGCCGCCCACAAACGGCGTTTTGCTCGTGGATAAAAAAAGGCACGCGAGAAAGGATCGCCGCGATGGATGCGGGCGCTGAGCTGTATCCGCCTACGCTGATGAGCGCGCGCACGCCGTTTTGCTTTAAAATTTTACGCGCCGCAAGCGAGAGGCGCAGGATATTTAGCAGCGAGGCTAGCTTGGCAAAGCCCTTTTTATCGACGACGCCCGAGCTTTGCAAAAAATAGGTACGCGCGAAAAGCTCGCTATTTTCAAACCACGCGCGATCCTGCCCGCGGTTTGAGCCGATGAAGATCGCCCTGATGCCATGCTTCGCAAGGCGGGCAGCTAAATTTTTAGCGATTATCAGATGCCCGCCGGTGCCGCCGCCGCTGATTGCTATGACCATACTTTTCCTTTAAATTTATAAAATTTCACGCTTAAATTTGGGTCTCGGCGCGCTTAGCGTAAAATTTTAAGCGCAATTCTGCTCTAAATTTTACGTCTAAATTTAAACCGCACTCGCTCCAAAGCCCGCAGAAGCCTTAAAATTTTGCCCTTTTCGACGCCATCAAAACGAGCCCCACCGCAAACGACGCCGCGAGCAGGTGGCTGCCGCCATAGCTTAGAAACGGCACGGCGATGCCCTTAACCGGCGAGATCGACGTAATACCGTAGGAGTTGATAATGAACGAAAAGAAAAACATAAAGCCGATACCGAGGCAAAAGAGGAAATTTACGTTACTCGGCGACTTACTCGCAGTCTGAAAGATGCGAAATAGCATCGCATAAAATAGCGCCACGATGAGCAAAATCCCGACAAATCCCCACTCCTCGGCGATACCTGCGAGCACGAAGTCGGTATGCACCTCGCTCAGATATCCTAGCTTAAAGCTTCCCAGCCCAAGCCCCTGCCCGAAAAACTCGCCGTTGTTTATCGCATTGAGAGAGTGTCCGACCTGATACGGCGCGCTAGCGTCCTCTATACGCAGCCCCGCGGCAGTCTCCGGCGACATAAACGACAGCACGAAATCCTGCACGCCTCCCCACCACGAGCGCACGCGATCGACCCTGTGCGCGCTCGTGACGATAAAAACGTAAGCAAGCCCCAAAATTCCCATAAAGCTAAAACCGATGAGCTTGAAGCTCGTGCCCGCGAAAAGCGACATAAAAATCATCGTAAGCCCAAGCACCGCGACCTGCCCCAGATCATTTTGCACGATGGCGACTAGGATCACTACAAAGCCGAAAAGCGCTACGTAAGGAAGCAGCGTCGCGATCTCGCGCCCGATGCTTTTTTTTGAGTGATCGAGCTTGCGCGAGAAGCTCCACGCCAAAAAGTAGATGAAGCCCACCTTGAAAAATTCCACCGGCGCGAGGTTAAAAAACGGCAGTCTGATCCAGCGCGCTGCGCCGTTTACGTCGGCGACCAAGGATTTTGGCAAAAAGCCCATCGCAAGCATCAAAATCCCCATTATCGCAAAAAGCGACATGCACACCGGCGTTAGGCATTTATCGGGATCGGCGCGCGAGACGATCCACATCACCGCAATGCAGGCGATCCCCACCGCGCACTGACGATAAAAAAAATGTAACGGCGTAGCACCCAGCAGAAGCACCGTATATGAGCTCAGCGACAGCGAAAATATCATGCCGATCGTAATGAGCGCGCAGGTGAAGTAATATAGCCATTTATCGGTTCTCAATCATCTCTCCGTTTTAAAATTTATTCGCATTTACGTGTGCCGTGCACGCTTTGTCTGCCGCGCGAGGCTCAAACCTCGCATCGCGCCCGCGGCGCACGGCGCCGATCGTGGCACCGCCTTTTAAAAAGCGTACGGCACGACCACGTATTGTCTTTTGGCACGCAGCACGATCGTGCATCTTTGGCACGCAGCGCGAATTTTATTCTCGCACATAGGCGGCTTTGCGGCGTACGCTGCGGGATAGCACGCCATAAGGTACGTCTCGCGTATCCCGCAAGCGCGTATTGCGTACGCTCTATTCTAACATCGCGGCGACTTTCGACGCACGCTACGGATAGAGCGCCGCGAAGCGCGATCTCACGCCGCTTTTTAAGCGTACATTTTGCTCTCACGTATCGCGTAGCCTTCGACACGCGCTGCAGCACCGTAAAGCGTGACCTCGCACTATCTTTTAATACACAGGCGGGTGCATTTTACTCTGGCAGGCGTATCGCGGCGACTTTCTACGCACGATAAACACGGCTACAAACCACAACTACGCAAAATCGCGCACGAGTAGCGCGCGATAGTTGCAAAATTTTACGCCGCAACATCATTGCAAACGCGCTCACATGCCGATCGATTTTCAGCGCCCGGACAACGTAAAACGCACCGCATCTTACAATAAGCGACTTCGCCGTAAAACGCGCTTGTACCGCAGGCGGTACGAAATTTCGTTTTAAATTTATTCGCCGCTACGTCGCAAATTTTATTAAATTTATGCGTACGGCGATAAATTTTCCGTTCTAAAATTTTACGCCGCAGAGCATGTAAGCACTCACTCGCAAAACATGCCATATGCAGCCGCACTACGAAACACGCCCGACAAAACACTGCGCGCCAAACAGCTTTTGGTCGAGCGGATTGCGACACAACGGCTTTTAGTGTGCAGCGCGAGCACTCGTGCCGCACGTTGGTCGCCACGCACAACCGCAATACTTTGCTACTAACCTTCAGCACACAACGAACTTTTTACTCATGTACTCGCGCGCCGCAAGCCAAGTCTGCAACAACTTTTTCCGCTTGCGCTCTAAAATTTCACGCCGCGATTGAAATTTGGCGCAAGAACATAGCGCTCAATTAAACCACGCCTTAAATTTCAATGTATCTTAAACCGGCGTACAGCAAACGCAAGCTGCAAAACGCGCTGTTTGTACCGCGCTACATCCACCTTTAAAGCGCCGCCGCACCGCAAAGAACTTTGACACATCCGCGCATCCATGTAAACCGTCCGCCTTGCTACAGCCACAGAAGCACAAGCGCGAGCTGCAAAACGCGTAAATTTTAAAATTTAAAATCCGCCATGTAGATCAAAAAATTTTAAAATTCCACCGCTTCATATCCGATAAATTTTAAAATTTCACCGACGCAGATCGATTAAATTTTAAAAATTCTGGCGCCCGCAAATTTAATAAATTTCAAAATTTTGCCGCTTAAATTTCATCGAAATTTTAAAGCTTACTTGATTATGTCGCGCTGGCCTTTGGCGTTGATCTCGCTTAAAACACCCATCTGCTCGAGCTGCTCGATGATCGTCGCGGCGCGATTGTATCCGATACGCAAGCGGCGCTGTAGGTAGCTGATCGAGGTCTTCTCCTCCTCCAAAACAATCGCCTTCGCCTCGTCGTAAAGCTCGTCAAGCACGATATTTTGCGGATTGATTATGCCGCCTTCTTGCTTGGCGCCCTCGTTTTCGATCAAAAATCGCTCGTCATAAACGACGCTTTCTTGCGCCTTTAAAAATTCCGCGATCTTGTTGATCTCATTCTCGGTCGTAAACGGCGCGTGCAGGCGGATGAGCCCCGGCGCGGTAGGCGGCGTAAAGAGCATATCGCCCCGTCCAAGCAGGCTGTCCGCGCCCATCTGATCCAAAATCACCTTGCTATCGACCTTTGAGCCCACTCGGAAGCTGATGCGGCTAGGCAGATTCGCCTTTATCAGCCCCGTGACGACATCCACGCTAGGGCGCTGCGTCGCTACGATGAGATGGATGCCGCTGGCGCGCGCCATCTGCGCCAGACGCGCGATGTAGTGCTCCACGTCCTTGCCGCTCGTCATCATCAGATCCGCGAGCTCGTCGATGATAACTACGATGTAAGGCAAAATTTCGCCGCCCTCGCGCAACATCTTTTCGTTGTAGTTGTCGATGTTTTTCGTCCTGTTTTGCGCCATGAGCGAGTAGCGCTGCTCCATCTCGGCGACAAGGTTGCTTAGCGCGATGATCGCCTGCTTAGGCTGCGTGATGACAGGCGTTAGCAGGTGTGGGATGTCGTTGTAGATGCTAAACTCGAGCATCTTTGGATCGATCATTATGAGACGCAGGCTCTTGGGCGAGTTGCGATACAAAAGGCTAAGCAGCATGGCGTTGATGCCCACGCTCTTGCCGCTTCCAGTGGTGCCTGCGATGAGAAGGTGCGGCAGCTTCTTAAGATCGGTGACGAAAGGCTGGCCCACGATGTCCTTGCCAAGCACGATGGTAAGCGGGCTGGAGGCACTTTTAAACACGTCGCTTTCTAAAATTTCGCGCAGATAGATCGTATCGATATTTTGATTCGGGATCTCGATGCCCACGACGTCTTTGCCAGGAACCGGCGCTTGGATGCGGATGGTCTGCGCTCTAAGAGCCATCGCCAGATCATCTTGCAGCGTTAGAATTTTACTCACCTTGATGTGCGCGGCGGGACGAAACTCAAATGTCGTAACGACCGGACCCGAATAGGTCCGCACCACGTCGCCATCGATCTTAAATTTACGCAGTTTATCGAGCAGGTCGTAAATTTTACGATCGATCTCGCTCTCGTCGATGCTACTTTTCTTTTTCGGCGGCAGGTTTAAAAAATCAAGCGGCGGCAGCTTAAAATCCTTGGGCTTAGCCATCCTGCCCTTATCGAGCTGATCCAAAAGCCTTTTGTTTTCGGCGACCTCGCTTAGGCGCTCGACCCTTTTTAGCCTGCTCGGCTTTCCCTTTTGCGGCATTTTAAGCTCGCGTTCAGCGGAAGCCTGCAGACCCTGCGCGTCACCAAAATTCTGCTCATTCTCGGGCTCGCGAATATCGTTTAAATTTTTAAAATTTTGCTCGCTTTCAAAACCGCGTCCGCTTGCGCCCTGCTCCGCAAAATTACCCTGTTTCGCCGAATCTTCCTCTGCGCTCAAAGAGTTATCCAAAGCGTTAAAATTTTCCGCACCTCTCAATCCTTGCGCAGACGAATGCCTTGCCAGCCCGCCCCTTTGCGCTGCATCCGCATCGCTAGCGAAATCATCCTCAATTTCATCCTGCGAGCTTTCATCTCTTGAGCCAATAAAGCAGTTTTTGATGATGTCGGTAAAGCGATCTTCAAATATAAGTACTAGCGAAAGCACAAAAATCGTAATATTAAAAATCCATACGCCGACGCTTCCGATCATTCGCCTAAGCCCGTCCACTGCGAAGCTGCCGACTGCTCCGCCGCTAGCGCCAAAGAGACTCGACTGCACCATCAAAATGGTAAAAAACAGCAAAATCGCGCCGATGCTAAACTCAAAAAATCTAAAGTCAAAACCGCGAAAATGCTTATAAGCTACGTATGCTAAGGCGAGCAAAAATATCGGATAGATGTATGCAAAATAGCCGAATAGCTGGGTATTAAATGAGCGGATGGCGTTGCCGGCGCTGCCTACAAGCGCGGAATCGGGCGCAATGGTAGCAAGCCCAAAAAATATTATGATAGCCGATACGACGATAAAATATACTTCTTTAACTATGATTGATCCTTAAATTTAAAGCGATATTTTAGCCAAACGAAGGTTAAAATTTTATTTGAAGGATGAAATTTTAATGCTTTGGTAAAATTCCGCGCCCTTGAAGGCGCAGAATTAAAGGAGTTAGTTTTTGACGGCTTTGCCCAGATCCCACATAGGCATGAAGATACCCAGAGCCAAAAGAAGAACCATGCCTGCCATAAAAAATAGCATGATCGGCTCTACGTAGCTTGAGATATTATCGATGATATCATCAAATTTCTCTTTATAATAATCCGTGACATTGCCGAGCATCTTATCGAGGTTACCGGCCTGCTCGCCCGCGCTGATCATCTGAATAAGCATACTCTCATAAAGCCCTGTATTGTTAAACGCCTCGGTTAGGCTCACGCCTTGCTGCACGGCGATTTTAACGGTAGAGAGCTTTTCTTTTAAAGTATGATTATCCACCATTAAAACAGATGTATCTAGTGCATCAGCGATAGGAATACCCGCTCGCACGAGCTCTGTAAAAATAAGCATAAATCGCGACATAGTCGAGAAAAATATGATCTTGCCGAATAGATAGACCTTTAAAATCGTCTTGTCAAAGCCCTTTTTAAACTCGGGATTATTACGATATGCCCATCTAAGAGCTATGATAGTGCCTATAATGCCCACTAAAACAAAAATTCCATAATTATTAAGCGTGCTTTCGATACCAAGTAGAATTCTAGTAGGTAGCGGCAAATCCGCGCCCAAATCCTCAAAAATCTCACGGAATTTCGGCACAACATACATCATCAAAACCGAAAACGCAATCGCCATAACGATCATAAGGATCATCGGATAGCGCATCGCCTTTTTAAATTTACGCTGGTTTTCCCAAAGCTCTTGAAGCATAGCGGCAAGCTTGGCTAGAGATTCTGCCATATTACCGGTTGCTTCGCCCAGACTTACCATCGCAACGACGACATCACCGAGCTGACCTCTAAATTTCTCCGTAGACTCTGTCAAGCTAAGACCTGCGTTAAGATCATCGTTCATCGCGCTAAAAATTTCTTTTAGCGTCTTATCCTCTGCCGCTCTTGCAACCTCTTTGATCGAGTCGTGGATTGAAATTCCGGCATTCGTCATAACTGAAAGCTGACGGATCGACGCTACTAACGGCAGCGTTCTAACTCTTCCGCTTCCACCTAGCATGCGCGAAACCTGCGCCTTAAAATCGCCGCCCGTATTGGCTACGACCTGGGTTTCACCTCTTTTTACGATCGTCCCGCCTACGCGCTGCTTCATGAGGTTGTTTGCTTGCACTTTATCGCTGGCTTGCAAAAACATCTTTCTTCTTGCGCCCTTGGCGTTGTATTCAACTTCTAATTGCTTTTTCATTGTTTAGCCACCCTATAAATTTCTTCTATACTAGTTACTCCGCGCGCAGCACGTATAACACCGTCTTCAAACATATCTATAAATCCCTCCTCCTTCGCTAAGGCTCTCATATCGTCCTTTGAGCCGCCATTAGCGATCAAACTCTGCATTTTATCGGTAATAGGTAAAATTTCACTAATCATCTCACGCCCCATGTAGCCCGTTTGACCGCATTGATCACAACCCACAGCCTTAAAAAACGTGTATTTTTCAGGTAAGAATTCCTTCAGCTGATCAAGCATCGATTTAGGCAGATTCGTAGGCTGCTTGCAGTGCGGGCAAAGCTTTCGCACGAGACGTTGCGCCTCTACTGCAATGAGCGCACCACTTATTAGATAGGCTTCGATACCCATATCCACTATTCGCGGGATCGCACTAACGGCGTCGTTGGTGTGTAGGGTCGAGAAAACCAAGTGTCCCGTAAGAGCAGCCTGGATCGCGATCCTAAGGGTCTCTTGATCACGGATCTCACCGATCATTATGATGTCGGGGTCTTGTCTTAAGATCGAGCGCAATGCTGAAGCAAAGGTAAGACCTGCTTTTTCGTTAACTTGGACTTGTTGGATTAAATTTACTTGATACTCGACTGGATCTTCTACGGTAATAACCTTAGTATCGATATTTTTAATATCATTTAGCGCTGCATATAGTGTCGTAGATTTACCGCTTCCTGTAGGTCCGGTAACCAAGATAATACCATATGGAGCCTTCATAGCGTTATTAAATTTCTTAAAGCTATCAGGGTGCATGCCAAGCTTTTCTAGGCTGATGATAACCTTGGATTTATCGAGGATACGCATAACGGTAGATTCGCCGTTGATAATAGGCAGCGTCGAGATACGAAAGTCGTACTCGCGACCTGAAATTTTCATACTAAACCTGCCGTCTTGCGGCTTGCGACGCTCGGCGATATCCATATTCGAAAGTAGCTTCAATCGGCTTACTAGCGGCGGATAGATATCCTTATCAAAGATAAAAATTTCAGCGAGCATTCCGTCGATTCTGGTACGCACGACGCAGTTATTCTCGGTAGGCTCGATGTGAATATCGCTACCGCGCATCTTAATAGACTGACTAATTATCATCTCAATGAGCTTTAAAATCGCCGAGGTATCATCGCTGCTTCCGCTACCGCCGGTGTTAGCAAGCTCTTTGCGGATCTCCGCTACGAGCCCTTTAATGCTCTCTGAAAGCTCAAGCTTAGATAGATATTTATTTACCTGATTTGGATCGGCTACTACGATTTTAAGCAGCTGTTTGCTAAACATAGCCTGCGCTTTATCTTGCGACTCAAGATTAAACGGATCAGAAAAAGCAACGTAAATATTCAGATCATCCGCTTTAACCGGTATCACGCCGTATCTTTTAAGCTGTGCTGTAGGAGTGCGTTCCGATAGTCTGAAGTCTATGTCGATATCGTCTAAGTTCATATACGACAGGTTCATTTTTTTAGCTAGAATTTGCAAAAATTCCTTCGGATCCATCGAAAATTTTTCGCTTATATCGTCAAATTCTATCTGACGGCGCTTGTATAGCTCAACTAAAATCGAGCAAAAATCATCCTGGCTTAGATAGTTATCTCCGACTAAAACCTCGCCTAGCGTCAAGCCAATATCCATCTTGTCCTTGATTTCCGGAACAACGGTGCTAGTAAGGATATTGTTTCGTATTAAAATCGCAACGATCTGTTCTTCAATCTTCGTCATCGCAATCACCAATAAATTTTAATCGAGCTAAGCTTATCGCCAGCATAAATTGCAATTACCATCTTTTTTACCTCTTCCTCTTCTTTGATAAAAAGCTCGGCACGCTCGCCGTTTTCTAGGGTAAAGACATACGTATCACTCTTTTTTACGTATGCTCTCTCCGTAAATTTATCAAAAATTTCAGACAAAATATAATTAATTTTAGGCGTTCTTATATAGCTTATGTCTACGCCGTCGCAAAGCGCCAAATAAAGCATCTTTTTTTGAAAAATTATGGTCGAATAAAGAGAAGCATTCTCGCGAGCCTCTTTCGTCTTATAAAGCATCACCGTAGGCACGACGAGCTCATTTACTTTATCCATCTTGAGGCACGCTTTAGCATACATATTTGCAAGTGCCTCGCTCTGCTCCTCGATAAATAAATTTCGCACGCTTTCTTGGCAGATACGGTTATACTGACCGATCTGATCCCAGTTGCGCACGTCATCGGCACTAACTGCAAATAACGACGCGATCACAAAAGCTAAAATATATAAAATTTTCATAGTTTATCGCTTCTTATCTTTGAAATGAGGTTAGAAATTTCGCTATTTTTCGCCTTTGCGTTAAAGGTCTCAAGAGCATAAAGCGCGTCTTCTTTACGACCCTTTTTATAATTGGCTTTAGCAAAAATTATCCAGCTGGCGACGTTGTCCTTATCAAGCTCATTTGACGTAAGAGCCCATTTGATTGCATTGTCGTAGTCTTTCTTATTATACGCTTCTTCGGCTAGCGATAGCGAATACTCGATCTTATTCGTCGCGTAAAATTTGCTCTCCAAGCTCTGCTTATCTTCGCTTAAATTTGAAGTTTTTATCTCGATCCTAGAACTTAGCGGAGCGCTACTTACGGTATTTGTAGAACCTCCAGAGAAATTTGATTTAGGTGGCAATGGAGCGCGTCCAAAATCTATAACCTCGTTTTTAGGCGGCTGATTTGCAAAAGCTGCGTTATTGGTATTAGGCACATTAAATGTAGGAGCATTTTGATTGCCAAAATTCTGTCCGCCAAAATTTTGACCGCCGAAATTCTGAGCCTGAGCCTGCCCGCCATAGTTTCCGCCATTTTCGTAATTATTAGTTATCTTAAACCCACCGGAATCCTCGCTGGATAGTACACCCACGTCGTTTAAATTTAAGCTTGGACGTTCCTTTTCGTGCTTAGAGGCGCGGGCAACTTTCGGCGCGCTGATATTATAATCTTCTTTGGAGATATTATTTTGCACTGCAAGATCTGCCGCCTGCTGCTCGGCATCACTAGCAGAATTTGTAGCTCCGCCCTTGTCTTCAATATTTTGATTGATGCTTGCCATGCTAACGCTATCGCTATCTTTAAGCAGCCAAAATATCGCTCCGATCGCAACCGAGATCAATATCAAAAGCCCCAAAATCGTCTTGTCGAATCTCAATACGAAATTCGGCTTAGATTTCAGGAAAGAAAACTGCTTTCTGTTTTTGTTATACTCTTCCCATTTTTTTTCAAGTTCATTTACTTCGTAAAATTCAAGCATTTATTATCCCCGAGCCTATCGCTGCCATTTCTATAATTTTATTATTAATCTGCGAAAAACTAATTTCCGTAGGTTTATTTACCTCGTAATACTCAAAAAGCTCATACATCTTATACATAAGCTTGTTGATATTCCTCATATTACCGTCCGTTAAATTTAAAATCAAATCGAAATTATCGTCGCTAAACATAAAATAGTATTGTTGAAAGCCATGAAGCACAAGCTTTTTTTCAATATACAGCTTGACTTCGCCTAAATTTGAATTAGGAAGCTCGATGCTCTCCCAAATTCTAGTTTTAAAATAATCCTTTGCGAGGCGATCTTCCTCGTCAGTCTTATGAACCGTAAATAAAAATTTAAATAGTCTAGTATCTGCCATAAGACGAATTTTTTCTATCAAATTCCCAGGATACAGCTGAGCCTCATCAAGCAAAATAACGACCTGCTCTACCGCTCCCACATTCGTAGAAATTCCAAATCTCTCTCTGTAAACCCGCATAAAATTTTCATAATTATCAATCGGCTCGCTAGGAGTAGAATGAAAAATCTGCGAATAAAGCTCCAAGAAAAATTCTTTCTCATCAAAAAACGGCTGCGGCACAAATACAACTCTTACCTTTTTTTCAAGATCGACCTTGATTTTATTAAGCAAAAATGTCTTGCCACAGCCCGGTTTGCCGTAAAAAAGTATAAGTTTTAACGGCTTTTGCAAAGCATTTAAAATTTTATGATAAGCAAGGGTAGATTTATCGAGATTAACGAAGTCTGAGACTTCGTTATCCTCGATAAAAATTTCCTTGATCGCCGTATAGTTATTACTCATTTTCGTAGATGGATTTTGAGTAACCTAGCTCTTTAAGAGAGGTAGCAAGCGGCGCGCCGGTATTGTCGATGATATGTGGAGTTACTACGAAGATTAGCTCTGATGTGCTCAAAATATCGGCAGTACTTTTGAAAAGATTTCCGATTAATGGAATTTCTGCTAGTACAGGCACCCTAGTGTTATTCTTGGACTTAGTTGCACCAATCAAGCCGCCTAAAATTACAGTATCGCCATCATCTACCCAAACTACACTAGAGAGTTTCTTTTGCAAAGTATCAGGTGCGATATCTCTTCTGCCGTTTTCTTTTCTTACATTATCTTCCGCATATTTAAGAGAACTTAAAGATGGATTGATTCGTAGCATAATCCTATTATCATCTGAAATTTCAGGCAAGATATTCAAAAGAATACCTACAAAGATCGAATACTGATCATCCGACTGAGTATCTCCGCCTTGATAATCACCTGTAGTAGTAGATTTTAATACGTAGTTAATGGTATCACCTACAGAGATAATAGCAGGCTGATTATTCATCGTAGTTACCTTAGGGCTTGAAATAATCTTGGTTTTACCTTTAGTCTCTAGGAAGTTAATCAAACCGTCGATATTAAAATTTAGATTAGCCCCTATCGTCCAAGTTCCGTGAGTATCGCTAGCCTTTCCTCTATTGCCGTTATCTATGTGATAGCCTGAAAGCTTAGTCGGATCTCCGCCTACATAGGTATTAAATCCTAGTTGAAATTTACTCCAATCTATACCGGTGGTGTATTCGTTATTTAGCTCGACAGATATGATATTTACATCTAGCAAGACTTGGCGACTAAGGCGTTTTTGCATACCGCTTAGATATCTATCGACGCGAGCTATCTGAGACTTCATAGCAGTAACGGTTACTAAACCGGCATTTTGATTTATAATAGGAGCGACTGCGACGTATTTTTCGGTACCGTTATTTAAAACAGAGGTGATTTCCTCGCTAATCTTCTCCCAAAAATCAAATTTCTCTTTGGTAGTGATCTTATTATCTTCTTTATTTTCTTTATCGTCGCTATCATCCACTTTCGTAGGTGCGGAATCGACAGAAGATTTAGTAACAGCAGTACCTTCTCTAATAGAAGTGATGTAATCCACCTTAAAAGTCCTAGTCTCTAGCGCCGAAATTTTTAATATACCATGAGAATACTCATAGCTTAGATTATTCTCTTTTATGAGTAGATCTAAAACTTCGCGTAAAGAAAGGTCTTTGATGCTTACGCCTTGCAGTGGCTTACTCATCTCCTCTTGAGCGATAGCGTCTTTTGCTACCACCGAAAAGCGGCACATATCGGATAGCTGAGCTAGCATCTCATTTAGCGTAACGGTATCGTTAATCTTAATATTTAGCGCCTTCCTATCGCAGTTACCTGCAGTTGCGGGAGCAGCATATAGACTAGTAGCCGTAACAGACAAAGCAAGCATAGCGGCTATGCTAAGCTTTTTACTTATATGTAATAATGACATTTTGACTTCCTTGTTTTAGTGTTAGTTCGACTTTATTTTCATCGTCGTTGGTAATAATAACGCTATTGCCCGTTATTTGCACGATCTTATATGAGCCTATATACTCGCCCAAACCATACCACTTATCGTTTAGCTTAACCTTATCGCCCATAATACCTACTAGCTGATAACCTAGATCCACCTGCTGATTAGCTTCTCTAGGTGCATTAGCTTCTTTAGGATAAAACGGATCTTGCAAAGAAGCTATCTGCTCATCGCTAAGACCCACTCTAGGTTTGCTAAGATTATCAAATATAGCATCGTATCTAGCCTTATAGGCACCATTGCTAGGCGCTACCGTCTGATTATTATCTACGGCAAACAGAGCAGTAGAAAGCAGCAAAGAGCATAAAATTAACTTTTTCATTAGTAATTTACTCCCCAGATAGATATACCGATGCTTCCACCGATTTTGCCATTTTTAGTGGCATTGATATCCATCTTATTTACATCTACGATCATCTCCGATTGTTCGATTAGGTTGATATACCTAAGGACATTCGAAAATGCTCCTTCAAATTTCACATCTATATCCAGCAAAGCCTCAGGCTGAAAAATTTGTTTGATGCTAGGCTCTCTTCTATCGCTGTGAATAGCGTAAATTTTAATATTGTTATTCTCTGCGATCGTTGAGAGGCTATCCATAAACTTAGCCCAGTTCTTTTCATTATAGGTAAGCTTTGAAATTTCATTTAGCTTGTCGTCTAGATACCCACGCTCTTCAATGATATTGTTAAGGTTGGTCTTAGCAGCATTGAGGATATTGCGCTTATTATCAACGAAAGCTTTAGGATCACCGCCAAAAAACTCGTTATACTCTCTTTGTGCGCCTTCAAGCTTAGTCGTGGCAGTACTTAGATTTGTTTCGCTCTCTTCTAAATACGGATCCGCATAGTTACTCAAAATAAAGTAAGCTACCAAACCTACAAACAACAAAGCTATGTAAAAATAGTTATTTGCACTATTTCCCTTGGAGGCAAACCATTGATCAAGTTGATCTAATGAACTTTTCTTTTTCATTATTTAACCTCCACACTGATGTTGCTATCGTAAAATACGGTTTTATTACCCTCTTGTAGTGCGATTGTTTTAGTATCCACGCCATACGCCTCTTTTTTACTGATATCCTCTAAAAGTTCGGTCATTTGCTTATCATTTTTGGTGCGCACCTGAACAGTTAGGGTCCTATTCTCATCACCGATCCTAACCATATTGCCCTTATTTTTAACAACCATATTGGTTAGCTCGAAAATAGAAACGCCTTTCATGGCGTAATTGTTTTTCTTATCTGAGATAGCGTTAATTAGTTCGCGCCTATCGTTAAGCTCCTTACCACTCTTAGCAGCCTGGGCATTTACCTCTTTAGTCTCTTTATCCAAACGCGCACTTTCGGCTCTAGCAGGAACCATCTGATCTTCTAAACCCTGATATTCGCTAGTTTTATCGTTAGCTACCATATTATTATAATATCCATAGCCGAAGTTATACGCAGGATACGCAGCGCCAAGTAAGCAGCCTAGCAGCATATAGCCTATCAGCTTGCCGGTTGATCTTTGGGTCAAAGGCGGAGGTCTCATAAACGGCGAGTAGTTGTGATCATCGTCTTTAGTAACCAAATAATCTTGACCCACTAAGAACATCAAAATATCTAGCTGAGTGAGCGGATAATCTTTCGCGTTGATTGCAACGTTAAAATTAAAATCCTTGTATCTTAGCTTTAGATTATTTTCTACAAAAACCTCAATCGCAGGAATTTTACCGATATCCGTTCCGATATAGACATTTTGAATATTGACGTTGTAAATTTTACTAATACCGTTCAATACGTCGTTGATGTAGTAAAACATATCGTCAAAAATTTGGATCATATAATCGCGTTCGGTCGGATTTTCTAAATTTACTCCCTGTTTGGAGAGCAGTCTATAAAAACTCTCTTCATCGACTCTGCTACCGACTAGCTCGACATATTTTTCATGCAAAAATTTTAGGTTATATCTTACTTGGCGGGATTGAAAATATTCGCCGTTTTGATACACTACCAAAAACGCATCGTCGCGCTGCAAGTAGATGAAGCAGTCGATCCCGTCGCGAGTTAGGACGCCTCTATTATACAAGCCCTCGTATAAAAACGGAGCCATAGCCACATAGTCGATGTAGTTCGTCCTAGCGGCAATCGCATCGAATTCTGAAGTGAGTTTGGCATTATCTACGACAAAGACGTTGAAAATTCTATCATCGCCGCCAGCGCCTATTACCTCACTATAGGTGATTTTGTAATCCAAAGCGGTGTCAAGCCCCAGCTCCTCATACACCTTAACGACGATCGCATCTAAAAGATCCGCGTCCTCTACCGATCTGCTTATTTCGACCGTCGCAGTCATTATATCCTTATACGGAATATATGAGACGTAAGTTTCCTTCGCACGATTTGCTTTTGAGAAGTCGTGCTCGAAAACTTCATTCTCACTTAGACCGAATATGGTTTGCGTGACTTTGTTAATCGCAACAATCGAACTAGCATTTTTACTATTCTTTGCCATAACACTCCACTTCCAAATGAAATTTTCTACGCTGCTAATACTAATAGAAATAAAATAAAATGTCAATAGATAAAATCGGTTTTTACCCTAAATTCGTCATTTTTCCAGCTTTTTTTTACAAAAACTGTTAATTTTAAGTAAATTTTGACCTTAGAAAAATTTGAAATTAACTTTTTGGCTCGAATTCCGATCCGCTTTATTGCCTCGCCGTTTTTGCCGATCAACATCTCTTTGTGGGAATTGGTGTCCGTTATGATCCGCGCATATACCGAGATTAGACCGGGTTTTTCCACCACTTTTTCCATCACGACATCGCTGCAATACGGGATCTCGTCGCTCATGCTCTCAAAGATCGCCTCGAGTATGAAGTCGCGGTAAATTTCACGCTCGTTGGTCGCGCTTAAAATTTCGGGGTCGTAAAAATACTCGTGCTCGGGTAAAATTTTACAAATTTCGTCCAAAACTTGCTTTTTATAGACCTTTTTTTTGATGCTAACGGGGATTATCGCTTCGAATTTATCGGTAAATTTTTGATATTGCAGCAGCCTCTGCACGATCTTTTCGTCGTTTGCTTCGTCAATTTTGGTCAGAATAACGATATGTTTGGTGCCTGCGTTTAAATTTAAAAATTTTTCGTATTCCGCGGTATCGTCGTGCACTGGCGCCAAAAACAGCACCAAATCGCAGCCCTCAATCGCTCCGAGCGCCACTTCGACCATCAGTTTATTCATCAGCTTGGCGCTTTCGTGCAGCCCGGGCGTGTCCGTGAAAATCACCTGATCTGCGCCGTTCATCACGATGCCGTTAATCTTGCGGCGCGTGGCGTTAATTTTATGCGAGACGAGCGAAATTTTCTCGCCGCAGAGATAGTTTAACAGCGAGCTCTTGCCCGCATTCGTCCGCCCGATGAGCGTTACAAATCCGCTTTTCATATTTTCCTTAAATTTATAAATTTATCTTGCAACCGCAACACTAAGCCCTTGCGGGTAAAATTCTAAAATCTCGTTTTGTGCAGGCAGGCTCCACACGAGCGTCGGAATTTTAAAATTCCAACGCCGCGCAAGAAAGTGAAATTTTAAAATTTCAAGCTGCACGGTAGCGCTAAATTCCGCTCCCCTAGGCGCAGAATTTTATCTACTTCAAATTCTGCGCGCCGTAAATTTTACGGCTTCATAAACTAGCAGCGAAATTTTAAATTTCATCCCACGACTACATTATATATAGCCCGCACCGCGCAGAATTCAATCATCCTTGAAATTTTACAGACTTAAAATTTTAAAGCATCGTCAAATTTAAAAAGATAAAATTTCTGCGCATTTTAAAATTTCGCTAAATTTCGCACCTAAAATTCTAACGCTTTGCAAATTTAAAAACCGTAAAATTCCGCGGCTCCGCAGTTTTCTAAAAGCAACTGCGGAGCCGCCTTATAAAATGTATTTCGCCAGATCCTCGTCGCTTGCGATGCCTGCGAGCTTTTCGCTTACGAGCTTTTCATCCACGACGATCTTTTGCCCTTTAAACTTATCCGCTTCGAAGCTGATATCCTCAAGCACCTTTTCCATTATCGTATGCAGCCTTCTAGCGCCGATGTCTTCTACTTTTTCGTTCGTGCTCGCCGCAAATTTCGCGATCGCTTTGACCCCGTCCTCGCTAAATTCCAACTCCACGCCCTCGGTCTTTAAAAGCGCCGAGTACTGCTTAAGAAGCGAATTTTTCGGCTTGGTCAAAATTTCACACAGCGCCGCCTCGTCTAAGCTATCAAGCTCGACGCGAAGCGGGAAGCGCCCCTGAAGCTCGGGTATGAGATCGCTCGGTTTGCTGATATGAAAGGCGCCCGCGGCGATAAAAAGGATGTGATCGGTGTCGATATTGCCGAATTTCGTGCTTACGCTGCTGCCCTCCACGATCGGAAGCAGATCGCGCTGCACGCCCTCTTTGCTCGGATCCTGCCTGCCGCTATTGCCGCTTGAGACCGCCACCTTATCGATCTCATCGATAAAGATGATGCCCTCGTTTTGCGCGCGCCTAACGGCTTCGGCTTTGATGCTCTCCATATCGAGGACCTTCTCGCTAGCCTCACTTTTAAGGGCAACCTTGGCGTCTTTTACCTTCATCTCTTTTTTGCTCTTGCGCGTCGAAATTCCGATTACTTTGATGAAGCTTTCCTGCATATTCGCCATCTCGGGCGGCAAATTTGGATTTGACTCAAGCGCGTTTTCGCTTACTTCGATCTCGATACTAAGATCATCCAGATCGCCACGCTCGAGCTTAGCTGCCATCTTTTCGTAGCTTTTTTCGTAATCTGCGACCTTCTCCTCGCTCGCTCCGCGCGGAAGCGGCGGAAGGACTTTTTCTAAAATTTTACGCTTGATGTAATCATCGATCTTGTCTTTATTCTTTTCAAATTCCTCGCCGCGTACTAAATTTACCGACGCGGCGGCCAGATCGCGCACCATGCTCTCCACGTCGCGCCCCACGAAGCCTACTTCAGTATATTTGCTCGCCTCGACCTTGATAAAAGGAAGTCCAAACATCTTCGAAAGCCTGCGCGCGATCTCGGTCTTGCCCACGCCGGTAGATCCGATCATCAGGATGTTTTTGGGCATCACCTCGTTTTTCATCTCATCTTCGAGCGCCATTCTACGGTAGCGATTTCGCAAAGCCACCGCTATCGTGCGTTTGGCGCTATTTTGTCCGATTATATATTCGTCTAATTTCTCTACGATCTGCTTTGGCGTCATCATCTCTTTTCGTCCCAAATTGCGTATGTTTTGATGTTTTCGTTCGTGTAAATGCAAATCTCGCCCGCGATTTTAAGGCTTTGTTTTACGAGCTCCTCTTCGTCTAAGCTTGCAAATTTATCCAAAGCTCGCGCCGCGCTAAGAGCGTAATTTCCGCCGCTTCCGATCGCTGCAATCTTGCCGTCGTCCGGCTCTACCACATCGCCCGTGCCGCTAAGCAGAAAGATATTTTTGCGGTCCAGCACCAGCATCATCGCTTCGAGCTTTCGCAGATACTTATCCTTGCGCCACTGCTTGCTAAATTCTATCACGGCCCTTAAAAGATCGCCCTTTGCGCCATCTAAGCACTTCTCAAACATATCAAAAAGATTAAACGCATCGGCGGTGCTGCCCGCAAAGCCCGCTAAAACATTACCCTCTTTGCCGATCTTTCGAATTTTAGTCGCATTGCCCTTTAAGACGGTGTTTCCGAACGTAACCTGCCCGTCGCCGCCGATGACAGAGCCCTTCGCGCCTTTGTAGGCTAAAATGGTAGTCGCTTCAAACACTAGCCACCTCAATCTCAAATTTAGCACTTATGCCGTGCTTTAGCTTGGCATTTACATCGTAGATCCCAGTCGTTTTAATAGCCTCGGTCTCTAAAATTTTCTTATCGATTTCGATCCCTTTTTGCTCTTTTAGCGCGGTTGCGATCTCATCTTTGGTCACCGAGCCGAAAAGCGCGCCACTCTCACCCGTCTGCTTTACGATCTTTACGCGGATCTTGGCTAGCTCCTCGGCTAGTTTTTGCAGACTTGCGACCTCGTATTTTTCTAGCTCGGCTTGCTTTTTCTTATCCGCTTCAAATTTACGCAAAACCTCAGTCGTAGCGGCTTTGGCGTAACCTTTGCCAATTAGGAAGTTATTGCCGTAGCCGTCCTTGACCTCTTTTATCTCGCCCGCCTTTCCGAGCCCCTTAACGTCTTTTATTAGTAATACTTTCATCCATTATCCTTTTAAATTTAGCTTTAAATTTATAAAATTTTATAAGCGGCGCGCCCGGATCTAAAATTTCGTGAAATTTTATGAAATTCGCCCGCAGCCGCTCGCTACTTTTCTGATAAATTTTAAAATTTCGTTTTGTGAAGTCCGCCTGCACACACCTTACCACTATAGGCAAAATTTCAGCTAAAGCTTGCGTCCGTTCTTGCCCGCGATGATAAATCTTAGTGCGCTTAGTTTGATAAATCCGTCGCCGTCTTTTTGATTGAAAACCTTATCCTCTTCAAACGTCACGAAATCGGTATTAAACAAACTATCGCTCTTGCTCTCCCTACCCAGCACGGTCACGTTGCCCTTATAAAGCTCTAGCTTAACCTTGCCGTTTACGTGCTCTTGGGATTTGTTTATCAGCTCTTGAAGCAGCAAGCGCTCCGGGCTGAACCAAAAGCCGTTGTAGATGAGCTCGGCGTAGCGCGGCATCAGATCGTCTTTTAGATGCGCCGCGCCGCGATCTAGCGTTATGCTCTCGATAGCGCGGTGAGCCTTCAGCATGATCGTGCCGCCCGGAGTTTCGTAGCAGCCGCGACTCTTCATGCCGACGTAGCGGTTTTCAACAAGATCAAGCCTGCCGATGCCATTTTTAGCGCCGAGTTCGTTAAGCGCGGCTAGCATCTCGTGCGGCTTAAGCGCTTTGCCATTTAGCTTTACAGGATCACCATGCTTGTATTCAATCTCGATGATCTCGCTCTTATCTGGCGCATTTTTAGGGCTTACGGTCCATCGCCACATATCCTCTTCAGGCGCATGGGCGGGATCTTCCAGCACCAAGCCCTCGTAGGAGATGTGAAGGATATTCGCATCCATCGAATACGGCGACTTGCCGGGCTTTGAGGCGATGTCGATGCCGTTTTTCTTAGCATAGGCAAGCAATTTCTCGCGAGAGTTCAGATCCCACAACCTCCACGGCGCAATCACCTTAATATCGGGATTTAGCGCGTATGCGCCAAGCTCGAAGCGGACTTGGTCGTTACCTTTACCGGTCGCGCCGTGGCTTACGGCATCCGCACCTATTTTTTTCGCGATCTCGACTAGTTTTTTAGCGATCAACGGGCGCGCGATCGATGTGCCCAAAAGATACTCGCCCTCATAAACCGCATTTGCGCGGAACATCGGAAATACGTAATCGCGCACAAATTCCTCGCGCAGATCCTCTACGAAGATATTTTCCTTTTTGATGCCCAGTTTCACAGCTTTGTTTTTGATAGGCTCCAAATCCTCATTCTGACCGATATCTGCGGTGAAAGTCACCACATCGCAGCCGTAAGTATCGCCGAGCCACTTTAAAATAATGCTAGTATCTAGTCCTCCGGAATACGCCAAAACGACCTTTTTTACATCTTTTGCCATCTCAAATCCTTTACGTAAAATTTGGCGAAATTCTACCAAAAATAGTTTAATAGTTGCTTTTAAGGCAAATATCGCTAAACTCATGCTTATGAGAATCGATAAATTTTTAAACGCAGTAAATATCACCAAGCGGCGCGCCATCAGCGAAGATATGTGCAAAAGCGGCGTCGTAGCCGTAAACGGCGCGGTAGCAAAGCCCGCTAAAGAGCTTAAAATCGGCGACGTTATCACTATAAGTTTTTTAGATAGAAAACAAAGCTTTAAGGTCCTAGCCTTTCCTAGCGCGAAAAATACGCCCAAAAGCGAGCAAGCAAAGTATGTCCAAGAGCTTTGAACTCATCTGCGGCGAGGATGAAATTTCACGCCTCGTGCAGGCTCTGCCAAAAAGCGGCATAATATTGCTAATCGGCGATCTTGCCAGCGGCAAAACGACGCTTGCGCGCGCGATCGTGCGGGCTCACGGATTAGACGAGCACGTAAGCTCGCCGACATTTTCGATCATGCAAAACTACGGCGAAATTTATCATTACGACATCTATAACGGCGGCTGTGAGGGAATTTTAAAAAACGGACTGTTTGAAAATTTATTTGAAGAGGGGCTTCATCTGATCGAATGGGCGGATGAAAATTTGATAAATTTACTTAAAAAATATGAGCTTGATTTTTGCGTAGTGAGGATCACGCCGCATGCGCAAGGGCGAAAATACGAGGTAAGCTATGCATAAACTGGAAGTCAGGGGTCTAAAAAAAACCATAAAAGGCACGCCGATCATTAAGGGCATCTCGCTAGAGCTTTACAACGGCGAGATCGTGGGGCTGCTGGGTCCCAACGGCGCGGGCAAAACCACGACATTTTATATGATCTGCGGGCTGATAAGCGCTAGCGGTGGCGATATCTTGCTTAATGAGAGCAGCATCGCAAAGGTTCCGCTTCATAAGCGCGCAAAGCTGGGCATCGGCTACCTGCCACAAGAAAGCAGCATCTTTAAGGAGCTCAGCGTTGAGGAAAATTTAATGCTCGCTGCAGAGATTACCTATAAAAATAAAGCTGAAGCCTCACGAAAGGTCGATGAAATGCTAAATCTGCTCAACATCGAGCCGATCAGATTACGCAAAGGCGTGAGCCTAAGCGGCGGCGAGCGCAGACGCTGCGAGATCGCGCGAAGCCTGATGATAACGCCTAAATTTCTGCTTTTGGACGAGCCGTTTGCAGGCGTCGATCCTATCGCCGTTAGCGACATCCAAAGTATCGTGCGAGACCTAAAAAAGCTCGGCATCGGCGTGCTCATCACCGATCACAACGTCCGCGAAACGCTTGCGATCTGCGACCGCGCCTACGTCATCAAAGACGGCGAGCTGTTCGCCGGCGGCACCGCAAAAGAGATAGCCAGCGATCCAAATGTACGCAAATTCTACCTCGGCGAGGATTTTAGTATCTAAGTCAGCCAGAGCGCTTTGGATTTTCAGCTCCCGCTTCGGCGCGCGCATTAATTTCTGCAATTTAAATTTTACGATTTAAAATCCAAGCAAACGGCTGCGATTAGTCGTACGCGCGACACTTGATTTAAAATTTTGCATATTAAAATTTAAAGCCACTGCCACGACCGTACGATAGAACGATTTAGTTTTGCACTTTAAATCTTAAAAAGCCGATTTTATCGTTCGCGCCTAATTCTAAAGCTAGGTTTTAAATTTTGCGCTTTAAATTTTTAAAGTAGTTGTAGCGACGTGGTTTGAGTCCAGCGTTTAAAATTTAGCATATTAAATTTTAAAGGCGCAGTAAGGATGGGATGGCGCGTTCTATTCAAAGTTTAAATTTCGCGTATTAAATTTTTGAAAAGTACCTAGGTTTATTTTAAAATTTTTAAATTTCAAAAGGCGTTTTGTACACTGTAAATTTTAAATAATTTTTTTGCTACAGACTCACTTTTACGACCGAAATTTTACACCCGTGGTACATAAAATTTAAATCGCATTTTAATCACACTTTATTTAAATTAAATCAAATTTTAAAGCGGAGGCGTCTTTAAACGTAACGCTTTCATCTGCGCATCAAAATCACACCCACAATTTGTAAAAGAATATCCGCTCGCAGAATTAAATTTCAAAATGAACATAGCCGCAAATGAATTACGTATGCGACGGTGCTTGAAATTACGCGCGAGATGCTGTCTAATTTCACGGCTAAATTCCGCGAGCGGCGGCGTAAATCAAAACGCACACAAACCTACTCACTTCGGCTTCGACGCATCAAATTAAAAGCGAGCCGCGCAAAACAAGCCTCATAGCCCGCTCAAATTTCACCGATTAAGCCGCCTTGTTTAATTAAAATTGCGCTTTTATTTGCTCTGCAGGTTTAAATTTCGCTCATCTTAAAGCTCGTTGCAAATTTTAAAATTTTAACCCGGCACTCGTCGCTTCCCTTAAAATTTTAAAATTCTTAAAATTTTGGCGAGATCAAGGAGAGATTATGAAAAAAGTTCTACTTTCGTGCGCCTTGGCGGGCGCGCTTTTTGGCCTAGAGATCGACGGATTTAGCGCACCTAGCGGTTCGCTCATTACCGATGACGCCTTTTATATCGCAAATCGCGGTAGTAGTGAAGATCCACAAGAGCGCGACGGCTTCATCAGCCGCATAGTAAAAAACTCGGGTGTCGTTGAGACAAATTTTATAGACGATCTGGTAAATCCGGGCGGAATGGCGCAGATCGCGGACGTGCTTTATGTCTGCGATATCGATACTATCAGGGGTTTTGCCAAAGGCCAGGAGGTTTTCAATCTAAAAATCGAGGGAGCGCAGGCCTTAAACGACGTCGTGGCGCTCGGCAGCGAAGTTTTGCTCGCAAGCGATCCCGCGCGTGGGAGGATCTGGCGCATCGACCTGCTCTCGCGCACCGCGGATGAGTTGGCACGCATCGATCCCTCGCTAGGCAGCCCAAACGGACTTTTGGCTAAAGGTGATAAGCTTCTGATCACTACATTCGATCTTAGTGGAAAGGTTTCGGGGCGCGTGCTAAGCATGGATTTGAAATCTCGCGAAATTTCGATCTTTGCCGATATGAAGGGGGTTTTCTACGGCATAGCGCGCGGAAAAAACGGCGAAATTTTAATTAGCGACTGGGGTGAGGACCTTTTAAGTGGTAAAATTTGGCGTATCGATGCAAACGGACAGATACGCAAAATAAACCTCGGCGCGATGCAAAGACCTGCGGACATCTCAAGCGACGACAAGGTTTTATTGATCCCAAAAACGCTGGAAAACAAGGTGGAGCTGATAAATTTGCCGTAACCGGCCGTCTTATTGCGGCTTCGCAGTTTGCTTAAATTTTTTACAAAATATATGCAATATCGTGCTTTATAAGCCATCTTTTTGTGCTTCGCCGCTTGCGCGGCAGTATCGGTTACGGACCAGAGCCAATCGCGATATCGAAACTAGGTCAATGCCGAAGCCGGTCGCAGCGCCAAGGCTAATTGCGGCAGCGTAAGAGTTATATTACGAAACCGATCACCCTTTTTCGCGCACACTCAAAAGCCAAGCACACCCAAAAGCCGCGCGTGCCGTCTTGCAACACGCAAATGCCGAGCATACCGTAAAATTTGCAAATTCATCTGCCCTCCTTTTAAATTTCCTCGCTGCAGATATTTTCGCAGACCGAGCGGCGCGAAATTTTAGCACGAGATTTGACGCCGAGGCGTGCTTTTAACATACCGCATCGTATCTGCGCGACCGAATTTTGCGCGGCGGAATAACCTCTACCGCGCGCCGCGTATTTACAGGCCGTAAAGGCAAGCGGAGCCCATTTTTCCGCGCAGCGCGTATGTCTATTTAGGCTACTTCTGGGACGCCCGCGCGTGGAACCTACCCCTCTACGCGCCCCTCCCACACGGCGGGAGCGTCAAGTTCTGTGTATGAGTTTAAAATTTCATACGGCTCGTAGCTAAATTTATACGCTAGGCTCGGGCACTGCTTCACCGCGTAGCCCAGATAGATCCAGCGCAGCCCCAGATCTTGGGCAAACTCGATCTGTTTTAAAAGCGAAAATTTACCCAGACTTAGGTGTGGCAGATACGGATCGTAGTAGCAATACACCGAGCTGATGCCGTCATCTACGATATCGATAAGATCGACGCAGATAAGCCGCCCGTCCTCGCCGTAGTAGGAAATTTCTTTGCCGAAGTCGCCGTGGCCCTGGACGTAAATTTCATCATATCGCTCAAAATCGATCTCTTGCAAAGGCCAGCCCTTTTTTAGATGCATGTAGTCGTGATAAAGCGCGAAAAGCTCCAAACGCGCATCGTTTAAAAGCGGGCGAGGCTGCCACACATAGGCGGTCGTGCGATTATTTTTATAGACGCGACGATGCGATTTGCTAAATTTAAAATTTGCGGCATCGACGCGTAGGCTTTTACACTCCGCACATCCCGCACAAATGGGCTTTTGAAAATACCTGCCGAAGCGGCGGTAGCCGTGCTGCACTAAACTTGAATTATACTCGAAATCGCAGCCTTTTACGTAGAGATACTCGCTGCGCGCGGCTCTGCCATCCAGATAGGGGCAGGCAAAATCCAGCGTGCAAAATGGAATTTCAGTCATTCAGCTTTTTAATGTTTGCCTCGTCCACGTATTTTAAAAACTCGTCTTTGAGGCGCTTTTCGCGTGCGACGATGCTCTCTTTGGCTGCGTCGAATTCCTCCGCGTCGCCGTATAGGCTGCCCCCGCTTTGCAAGCTCAAATCGTCATCTTTAAAAATATCTTTAAACTCGTCGCGATTTGGATTCCTCTTTTTAGGCTTTTTGGGTGCGGAGCTTGCCGCTTTATCCTTAAGCATATCCTTTTTTATGTCTTTTAGGCTATCTAAAAAATCCATAACTCTTTCCTAAATCCGCGCGGATTTGCGCATTGCAGCAGCGATAGCGGCGATCGCTTCGTTTTTATTCGGCTGCATATCGTCCATCGTGTTTTCTAAAATTTTGTCTAAATTTTTCTCTACGTAGCTCGTGTCAAAAAAGCCGAGTCGAAACTCGCGCGACTTGCTGATGCTGAGCAAAAACGGAATGATCGTACGCACCCCCTCAATGCGAAACTCCTTCAGCGCGCGCTCTAGCTTATTGACGGCTAGGTCGTAGTCGGTGGTTTTGATGATGAGCTTGGCTAGAAGCGAGTCGTAAAACGGCGGAATTTTATAGCCCTTGTAGATGTGGCTATCGACGCGCACGGAGGGACCTAGTGCAGGATAATAATCGCTAACGGTGCCGGGGACCGGGGTGAAATTTTTCCAGACGTTTTCGGAGGTGATTCTAGCCTCAATCGCGTAGCCGTGCGGCTTGATATCGCTTTGCTCAAGCTCTAAAATTTCGCCGTTTGCGATGCGGATCTGGCGCACGACAAGATCGACGCCCATAACTTCCTCGGTGATGCCGTGCTCGACCTGGATGCGGGTATTCATCTCCATAAAATAGAAGTTATTGTAGTCATCGAGCAAAAATTCCACCGTGCCGACGTTTGTGTAATTCACCGCTTTTGCCGCAGCGACTGCAGTCGTACCCATCGTTTTACGTAGATGCTCGCTTATTGAGGGGCACGGCGCGATCTCGATAATCTTTTGGTGGCGGCGCTGGATCGAGCAATCGCGTTCGCAAAGGTGAATGATATTGCCGTAATTATCGCCGATGATCTGAAACTCGATGTGGCGCGGCTTGACGACGAGTTTTTCCATAAAAATTTCATCGTTGTTAAAAAATGTTTTCGCCTCTCTAGTGCACGAATCGTAGGCACTCTCCATATCTTTCTCGTCCCACACCTCGCGGATACCGCGTCCGCCGCCGCCGCCGCTAGCCTTTAAAATCACGGGATAGCCGATCTCGCGCGCATATTTTTTGATCGTATCCATGCTCTCGTGATTGAGCTTTTCAGTGCCTGGTACGATCGGAATGCCGTTTTTGCGCATCAAATAGCGAGCGATATTTTTGTTGCCCATTTTGCGGATAACGTCAGGCTTTGGACCGATAAAGATAATGCCCGCATCCTCGACCTCTCTTGCAAAGTCAAAATTCTCGCTCAAAAAGCCGTATCCAGGATGTATCGCATCAGCGCCACACTCTTTGGCGACTTCGACGATCTTTTTGGCGTCCAGATAGCCTTTTAGCGCGTCGGCGCTGACCTCGTAGGCCTCATCGGCGATTTTTACATGCAAACAATCGACGTCGGGTTTGGTGTAGATCGCGACGCTTTTAATATGCAGATCTCTGCAGGCCCTAATGATGCGAACCGCGATCTCGCCGCGATTAGCGATAAGAATTTTACGTATCATAAATAATTGCCTCTTTTAAAAAAATACCGCAGTAATAATAGTATAAAAAATTTTATAGCAAGTTGAAATTTGCAAAAGGCAGTTGAAATTCCGAATAAAATTTAAAGAAGATTTATGGTGCCCGAGGTCGGAATCGAACCGACACGAGGTCGCCCTCGCCAGATTTTGAGTCTGGTGCGTCTACCAATTTCACCACTCGGGCATTTTAAAAAGTTTTGATTGTATAAATTTAAAAAAGATAAGCCCCGAAGACGGGGCTTGGAGCAAGAAAATTATTTTTTCTTCTTGCCTTTTGCAGCTGCAACAGCCTCTTTTAGCTGTTTGCCGACTTTAAATTTTACTACTTTAGTAGCAGGAGATTTGTAAGTTCTGTTTGTGCCAGGAACTTTACCCTCGCGAGCTGCACGCTCTGCAATACCGAAAGATCCGAAGCCGATGAAGCTTATGTCATCACCTTTTACCAAAAGCTCTTTGATAGCCTCAAGTGCAGAATCAACTACCTTAACAGTATCTTTTTTAGAAAGACCTGCCTTATCGGCAACTACCTGGATAAAATCAGCTTTTTTCATGCTAATCCTTTAAAATAAAGTGGTTTCGGCGGTATTCTACAATAGTTTCGCAAAAAATACAATAGTTTTTTAAGAAAAAAACGCAAAATTCGGCAAAATTTAGCCGAATTTAGCCCAAATTCGTCAATTTTTCAGATTTTGCTTCTTGGAATTTCAAAATTTCGCCCAAATTTGCCGCTTTAAAATATATAAACTATATTTTGTTATAATCCGCGCAAAATTTCAAAGGCTTTTTATGACTAAAATTTTAATGATAGAGGACGATTTAGAACTCGCCGAAATTTTAAGCGAATATCTGCAACAATACGATATCGATATCACCGTCGCGGACGATCCGTTTTTAGGGCTTTCTAAGCTAAATTTAGAAAATTTCAACCTCGTGATTTTAGATCTCACGCTTCCTGGGATGGATGGGCTTGAGGTCTGCAAAGAGATCCGTAAAAACACCGATATACCGATCATAATCTCAAGCGCCCGCCACGATCTGACCGATAAGATCAACGCTTTTGACTTCGGCGCGGACGATTATCTGCCAAAGCCCTATAATCCGCAAGAGCTTTTAGCGCGCATCAAACGCCACATCGAGCGCTACGACATAAACTCCGTTCAGCGCGCCGCAAAGCCAAAAAAAGACCTCGAAGTGGATGATTTCCGCCACGTTATTAGCTTCAAAGGACAGCCCCTGTCGCTCACCATCGCCGAATACGACGTACTTTCGTATCTCATCAAAAAGGAAGGCGGCGCGATCACCCGCGAGGAGCTCATCTACAACTGCAGCTCCATAAGCGAGGAATCCTCGAGCAAAAGCATCGACGTCATCATCGGTCGCATTCGTCTAAAACTCGGCGAAACGTCCAAGGCGCCTAGCTACATCCACGCCATCCGCGGCGTAGGCTATAAGCTGATACAGTAAGTGCATTTGCGCCGGGCAAGCGGCGCGATAGAATTTAGCCGCTCGCGGCTCTAAATTTAATAGACACCCGCGCGGCGAAACTGAAATCGCAAGTCGGTCCGCGCGATTTTGCCCTTTAAATTTAAAACGCCGCAACTGAAGCATTAAAATTTTACGATAAAATTTTGTAGTTATAAATTTGGCGTGCGATTTTAAATGGGCGTGAAATTTCATCGTTGTAAATTTCAGCAAAATTCGGCTCTACGCGCAAGACGAGTTATAAAAAACAGAGCCCAGGGCAGCGGGAAAAATTTTAAAATTTAAAGCGGCGCGGCTGTTAAATTTAAAAGCGCCCTGCTTTGCGATGAAATTTTAAAATTTACGCGCTGTGCCTTTAAGCCGCGCCGTAAATTTAAAGCCGAGTAAGCCGCAAGCCGGTCCGTGCGCCAAAGCAAAGTAAGCCAGCAGCTTAAAAGCTTTGAAATTTTAAAAATTTAAGGATCATATAAATTTAATGAAAGTAAGATCGTCGATTTTTTATACCATCACGTTCATCTTCGCGCTCGCCGCCGTGGGCGTTTCACTCGCCCTACTCTGGCTCATCGGCTACGATCAGCAAAACTACACCCGCGAGCTAAACTCCAAATACTCCATCGTTGCGCGCGCGAACCTATATCAAATGAGTAAGCTCATCAGCGATGTCGAATACGACCGTCAGGTTGCAAATTTCGAGTTTTCGACCATCCGCGATGAAGCCAAGCGCAATGAGATCATTAAAGGCGCTGAAATTTTAGACAGCATCTCCGCAGACATCGGCTCTGCGGACATCCTGCTTTTTAAACGCAAGCACTACTTAAAAATCACGCACGCTGGCGAGACGCGGCTTTTAAACGACAAGGAGTATCAGCCCTACCGCTACGATATTTTCAAAGCGATCTACGGCGTCATTTTGGTGATCATCCTGCTTGCGTATATTTTCATCATCCGCAAAATTCGCCCTCTTCGCAAGCTTAAGCGCCAGATCGATAAATTTGCTAAAGGCGATCTTCAGATCAAGGACGTAAGCGCGGGAAACGACGAAATTTCCGAGGTTTCGCACGCATTTTACGAGGCGGTCACGCAGATAAACAAGCTTAACGAATCGCGCCATCTGTTTTTGCGAAACATAATGCACGAGCTTAAAACTCCCATCACAAAGGGTCGCATCGCCGTCGAGATGATCGAGCACGGCAAAAATCAAGAGCGCCTCATCTCGGTCTTTGAGCGGCTGGAGAGCCTAATCAACGAATTTGCGGCGGTCGAGCGCGCGACTGCGGGCACGGCGTTAGTCGAACGCGGAATTTTTTCAATGGATGAAATTTTAAAAGAAGCGCTTGGCATCGCGATGATCGAACCCGGCTGCGTCACGCTGCAAAATCCGCTAGGCCTGAGCTTAAACGTCGATCTAAAGCTCTTTTGCGTCGCGGTAAAAAATTTAATCGACAACGCCGTAAAATACGCCGCAGACGGTAAAATTTTAATCCGCTTAGACGCAGAAACGATGGACTTCATAACGCTCGGCGAGCCGCTGCAGAAGGACTTTAGCTACTACAAAGAGGCTTTCGTCAAGGGCACGAACGCTAAGCAAAGCTTCGGCCTGGGGCTCTACATCGTCGATAACATCGCCAAAGCGCACGGGCTAAAATTTACCTACCGCAGACAGGATGAACTAAACGTCTTTTATTTCGAGGGGATTGAAAAGATAGCGACGTTATGAAATTTAAGCACATTTTTTATATTATTGCGCCAAAAATTCGAAACGAGAAGATGCGAAATTTTATATTTTTAGCGCTATTTTTAACCGCGACCATATTTTTTCTACCTCGCGGCGCGCAAGCCGAGAGCTTTATCACAGACGAGGAGTACGGCGCGATGCTGTACAAAAACCCCCGCGGCATCGGCTGCGACAAGTGCCACGGCGAGAAGGGTGAGGGCTCGCTGATCGCGAGGTATAAAGAATTTAACCGCACCGCAGGCGCCTATTACGAGCGCGCCCTAAACGCGCCGCCGATCAATAATCTCTCGCTTCAGGAGCTCGCCGACGGGATCAGTAGCTCGCGCGATGTGATGCCAAGCTACTTCCTGACGCAAAACGAGATCATCATCATCTACAAATATATAAAGTCGATAAATCAACCCAAAAAGAAGGAGAAAAAATGAATAATCATGACGAATTTTTAGCAGCACAAAAACTTATCCCAGGCGGCGTAGATTCGCCTGTGCGAGCATTCGGCAACGTAGGCGGCGAGCCTTTTATGGTGGATCGCGGCGAGGGCTCGTACATCTACGACGTTGAGGGCAAAAGATATCTCGACTTCGTGCAGAGCTGGGGTCCGCTCATCTTCGGTCACGCCGACGCAGACATTGAGCGCGCCGTCGTGCAAACCGCCAAAAAAGGGCTAAGCTTCGGCGCATCCAGCCCGCTTGAGACGCAGCTTGCCTCGCTCGTGCTAAAAAATTTCGATTTCCTAGATAAGATTCGCTTTACCAGCAGCGGCACGGAAGCCACGATGAGCGCGATCCGTCTTGCGCGCGCCTTTAGCGGACGGGATAAAATTTTAAAATTTGAGGGCTGCTACCACGGCCACAGCGACAGCCTGCTCGTCAAAGCGGGCAGCGGCGCAAGCACCTTCGGTAACGCAAGCAGCGCGGGCGTACCGCAGGACGTCGCAAAAAACACCTACCTAGCCAGATACAACGACATACAAAGCGTAAAGAACGTCCTGGCGCAAAACGACATCGGCACGATCATCATCGAGCCTATCGCGGGAAATATGGGCCTAGTACCCGCTGATCCTAAATTTTTAACCGAGCTTCGCGCGCTGTGCGATGAGAAAAAGATCGTACTGATAATCGACGAGGTAATGAGCGGCTTTCGCGCGAGCGAGCTAGGTAGCTACGGCATCTACGGCGTCCGCGGCGATCTGGTAACCTTCGGCAAGGTCATCGGCGGCGGTATGAGCGTGGCGGCGTTTGCGGGCAAGCGCGAAATCATGGATATGATAAGCCCGCTAGGAGCGGTGTATCAAGCGGGCACGCTAAGCGGAAACCCCATCGCAATGGCTGCGGGCATCGCCAGCCTAAGTAAAATTTACGCTAGCAGCGGCCTTTACGAAAGGCTCGGCGAGCTTGCGCGTAGGCTCGCAGACGGGCTTTACGCCATAGCACAGCGCCGCGGTATAGCGCTGCAAACCGCCTGCGTCGGCTCGATGTTCGGTTACTTTTTCGCGGATGAAGAGGTGCGCGACTATGACGGCGCCTTGCGAGCAGACACCGTGCGCTTTGCGAAATTTCACGGCGAGATGATTAAGCGCGGCGTATTTTTGGCGCCTAGTCAGTTTGAGACGGGCTTTATCTGCGCCAGCATGGACGAAGCGCAGATCGACTTTGCGCTAAACGCCGCGGATGAAGCGATGGCGGCGCTTTAAAAGCTGCGTTTTAAATTTAATCGGATTTTAGATGAGAGTAACGAAAAATTTAAACAAAATCGTAAAGGGCGCCTGCGACATCAGTCTAGGCATCTCAATCGTCGTAGCAATCGGCATCGGAGTAGCGATCGGGCTTGGGCTGCGGCACCTCACGGGCTCGCTGCTTCTGCTCTGGCTTGGCATCGCTATCGGCATCGCAGCGGCGTTTCTGAACGTTTACCGCGCGTGCAAGGCGCTAAATTCGAGCTTAAAAGAACTTGAAAACGATCCGAAATACAAGGCGGATCCGAAAAATTTTGACGACGATGACGATGAATGGGATGAGCGGGATTGAGTAGGCGGTTTTTGCTCATATACTGCGCGCTAAACGCGGCGTTTGCCCTGCTTGGGCTAGCACTTTGCGGCGGCGGATTTTTCGGCTCGGGCTCTTTCGGCGTGCGGGCGCTTGCCTGGCTTCTCAGCTTGGAGGCTGGATTTTTGGGTGCATTCGGCGCGGTATATTTTTCGTTTCGCGCTTATCGCAACAAGATAGAAGATGAGCTCAGAGCCGACAAATACGATGAAATTTTACGGCAAAGCTCTAAAAATTCCGCAGGTTTCATAAGCGGCGAAACTTCCGCAAACGATACGAATTCCGCAAGCTTTGGCGGCGAAAACCGAGGCAGCATAGGCGGCGGCGATAAAATTTTATATAGCAAAATTTGCGACGGCGAGATTTTAAAGAGAGAAAGCTTTAGCGATCTAAATTTAGGCGCCGAAATTTTAAACACTCAAAATTCCGAAGGCGTCGTAAATTTCACAAGCGACGGGACCCGCATCGAAAACGATGATATCCACGCCCTATACGATGAGACCGCCGCCGAGCGTGTCGCAGACTCCGCCGCTGATATAAATTTTACTCGCAGCTCGAATTTAGACGCCGAGTACGGCAGAGCTTCCGCTGGCGAGCGCGACGTAAATTCTACGAAGAGCGACGACAAAACCTCCGCTTACGACGCGACCGCCGCCTCCGATAAATTTAATATGAATGACAGCGCGACTTGCAGCGACTCATACGACGGCATAAACGACGAAGCTAGCGATAGTTCGCAAGGCGGCATAGGCGAGCGTTGCAACGACTTGAAAAATGCAGCGAGTAGCGACCTGGGCGGCGGCTGGAGCGGCGGCGCAGATCGCAGCAATCATAGCGATGGCACAGATAGCGGCAATCGTGGCGGCGGGCCGGGCGACGGTACGAGCGATTTTAGAGGTGGGATTGGCGGCGCGCGCGATGGATCAAATGATGATTTCGGAGGCGCGGACGGCAGCGCCGATGATTGGGATGATGAGCACGAAAGGGGCGAGGTTCGGAGCAATTTTGTGGGGGCGTTTTTCTCTCCGTTTAAAATTTTGTCCTATGCGGCGCTCGTGGCGGCGATCTACCTACTTGCCAAGCTGTCCTTGCTAAACCCGCTGGCGATTATCTTGGGCGTTACGATCATTCCTCTGGGCACGATGATCGTTGCTTTCGGCGGCAAAGACGCGCGCTAAACTCAAACGGCGCGAGTAGACGCTTTAAATTTTAAAATTTAGCGTCAGCGGTATTGAGCGCAGATCGGCGCAGGATAAAATCGCGGCAACGCCCGCCGTCGCGAGCCGCGCTACGTACACCGCGCGTTTCGGCACGTACCCGGGCGGGCTAAATTTATAAAATTTGCGCCGCACATCTTTGAACTTCTGCGTAAATTCAGATCGGCGCGGCAAGTCGTAGAAATTTTACACAGCCTCTTCCAAGCGCATAATTTCGGAACTAAATTTTACCGCCGCAGATTGCAAATACGGCGCGAAATCCTTATCTATATTTAATTAAATTTTAGCTACCATTATGCAAAATTTGAGGAAACATTATGAATTACGATACCTTGAAAAAAATCTTTTTTCGATTTGATCCAGAAACCGCTCATAAGATCGCAGAATTCGGACTTCGCGCGCTCTATGCGACTCCGGGCGGGCTTGAAGCTCTGGCAAAATTCGGCGTTTACAAAGATGAAATTTTAACTCAAAATATATGGAATTTAAGTTTCGATAATCCAGTAGGTATCGCGGGCGGCTTCGACAAAAACGCCACGATGATCGCGCCGCTAGCTGCTCTTGGCTTCGGGCACATCGATTTTGGCACCTTTACGCCGCGTCCTCAAAGCGGCAATCCTAAGCCGCGACTTTTTCGCCTCGTTAGCGAGCAGAGCATTCAAAACGCGATGGGCTTTAACAACGAAGGTGCCGATGTTATCGAGCGTCGCGTGCGAAAAATTTATCCTTTTGCAATCCCGATCGCCGCAAATATCGGCAAAAATAAGGCCACTTCGAACGAGGACGCGCTAAGCGATTACGAAGCCTTGGGTCGTAAATTTAACGGGCTGTGCGATTTTTTCATCATCAACGTAAGCTCGCCGAACACCCCGAATCTGCGCGCTTTGCAAGAAAACAGCTTCATAAGCGAGCTGATCGGAGCGATGAAAAAAATCACGAACAGGCCGCTCGTCTTAAAGCTGGCGCCCGATATGAGCGCGGATCAGGCGATCGCGCTGTGCGAGTGCGCGGTGCAAAGCGGCACAAGCGGCATCATCATAAACAACACGAGCGTCGATTATTCGCTAAGTCCCAACGCTAGGGACTTCGGCGGCCTGAGCGGTAGGCTGATCACCGAAAAATCGCGCGAGCTTTTCGCGCAGGTCGCTCGCGAGCTCTTCGGCCGCACGGTCCTAATCAGCTGCGGCGGCATAGATAGCGCGCAGGAGGCCTATGAGCGCATCAAATCGGGTGCGAGCCTGGTTCAAATTTTTACCGCCTTTATCTTCAAAGGCCCGTTCGTCGCAAAATCGATCAACGAGGGGCTCGCGAAGCTTCTGCGCGCAGACGGCTTTAATAACATCGGCGAAGCGGTCGGGGCAAATTTAAAAGATCGCGCGGGCGAAGGATACGGCATCAGAAATGATCTGGCGGAAAATCTCGGCAACAGCGCGGATTTGCGCACTTACGAAAATAAAGACGCGGAAGCTAAAGCGGATAAAATTTCGAGTGCGACCGAAGGCGAGGAAACGGATGAAATTTCAAACGCGCCCGAAAGCAAGGATGCGGATGAAATTCCAAACGACGGCAAAAGCGAAATATCGGGTGCTCAAGCCGATAAAATTCCCGCCGCTAAAACAAACTCAAGCTCCGAAGCAGACGAAAATTCTAGCGCTTCGGCAAATTTAAACGCCTTGGTAAGCACGGATACCACAACGGATCAAAGCTCAGCCGAGCAAAGTAGCGCGGAGAACAAAATTCCCGAGGTTAAAAATACAAAACAAAGCGACACAGAAAGCGAAAATTTAGAAGCTAAAAGCGCAAAGAAAAACAGTGCCGATCAAAAGCAGGATAAAATTTCAAAAACTACCTCCAAAAGCGGTACGGATCGAAAACAAAGTCAAATTTCAAAAAGCGGCGTAACCTCAAAACGCGGTAAAATTTCAAAGGACGCTTCGCGGAAAGATGGCGCGCAGAATACTGCGCAGTATGATGACGCCCCACGGAAGGACGTCATGCAGGATAACGCCTCGCAGCAAAAGGGTGCTGCAGCTAAAAATCTCTCGCAAAGTGGCGCAAAAAGCGAGAATTTAGAGGTCAAAAACGCAAAACAAAGCGGCGCGGCGAGCAAAACTACAAAAACTAAAACCGCGCAGAAAAATAAAACCGCAACTAAAGCCGCATCAAAAAATAGCGCGGAAAGCAAAAGCTTAAAAGCCAAAAACGCAAAGCAAAGCGGCGCCAAAACTAAAAATGCCAAGGCCAAAGAGACTAAAGAGGCAGGCGGCACCCAAGACGCGGAGCAAAACTCAAGCAAAAAACGAAAGGCGAAAAAAGATTAATGTTTCCGAAATTTAAGAAAATCACGCTGCAAAACGGGCTTCAAATTTATCACATTCCGATGAATAAAGGCAGCGGCGTCATCAGCGTGGACGTGTTTTACAACGTCGGCTCGCGCGACGAGGTGATGGGCAAAAGCGGCATTGCGCACATGCTGGAGCATCTAAATTTTAAATCCACGAAAAATCGCAAGGCGGGCGAGTTTGACGCGATCATAAAGGGCTTTGGCGGCGTAAATAACGCAAGCACGGGCTTTGATTACACGCACTACTTCATCAAGTGCGCGAGCTCAAATTTAGAGGTTTGCTTGGATCTTTACGCCGACATAATGCAAAACTTAAGCCTCAAAGACAAAGAATTTCAGCCCGAGCGCAAGGTCGTACTCGAGGAGCGGCTGTGGCGCACCGATAACGATCCGTTCGGATACCTATTTTTCAGGCTCTATAACGCAGCGTTTTTGTACCACCCGTATCACTGGACGCCGATCGGCTTTCGCAAGGACATCGAAAACTGGAACATCAAAGATATCAAGGAATTTCACGCTAAATTTTATCAGCCGCAAAACGCCGTGCTGCTGATCACCGGCGACATCGGCGAAAAGGCGGCGTTTGATGCGGCCAAAAAACACTTCGCTCCGGTAAAAAACAAGAGCGAAATTCCATGTCTTCACTGCACCGAGCCTACGCAAGACGGTGAGAAGCTTAGCATTATTTACAAAAACAGCGAGGCGCAGATCGTTGCAGTCGCCTTTAAAATTCCGCCGTTTAACCACCCTGACGCCGCGGCGATCAAAGCGATGGATATATATCTTAGCGGCGGCAAGAGCTCGCTTTTACAGCGCGTGCTGGTTGATGAGAAAAAGCTCGCCAATCAGATCAATATCTACGATATGAGCGGTAAGGATGAGAATTTATTTATAGTCTTTGCCGTTTGCAACCAGGGCGTAAGCGGCGAGGCGCTAAGAGATGAAATTTTGGCGCTGATCGAAAAAGCCAAAAAAGCTAAAATAAGCGATGATGATATGCTAAAGATCAAAAACACCCTAAGTAGCGATCTGATCTACTCCCTCGACAGCGCTAGCAAGGTAGCTCAGATGTACGGCAGCTACATCGTCCGCGGCGATCTGGACGCGCTATTTAGGCTGGAGCGCGAGATCAAAAGTCTAGATAAAAACGCGGTTAAAAAAGCGATAAAAACCTATCTAAGTCTCAAAAATTCCACGAGCATTATCTTACGAAAGGAAAACGATGAATAAAAATGTCATAATCGGCTCTATGACGGCGCTGATCACGCCTTTTAAAGAGGGCAAACTGGACGAGCAGACCTACGCAAAGCTCATCAAAAGACAGATCGCAAACGGTATAAGCGCGGTCGTGCCCGTCGGTACCACAGGCGAGAGCGCGACGCTGACGCACGACGAGCACCGCGTCTGTATCGAGATCGCAGTAGACGCGTGCAAGGGTACGGACGTTAAGGTGCTAGCGGGCGCGGGCAGCAACGCAACTCACGAAGCGATCGGGCTCGCGCAGTTTGCGCAGGCTCACGGTGCGGACGGAATTTTATCCGTAGCTCCCTACTACAATAAGCCCACCCAAAAGGGGCTGTATCTGCACTACAAGGCGATCGCGAGCTCGGTAGATCTGCCGGTACTGCTATACAATGTGCCCGGTCGCACCGGCTGCGACATCGCCGCAGATACGATCATCAAGCTTTTTAACGACTGCGAGAACATCTACGGCGTCAAAGAAGCTAGCGGCAGCATCGATAAATGCGTCGATCTGCTCGCGCACGAGCCGCGCCTTAGCGTGCTTAGCGGCGAGGATGCGATAAACTATCCGATCCTAAGCAACGGCGGCAAGGGAGTGATCTCCGTTACGGCAAATTTACTGCCCGATTACACGGCGAGACTAACGAAATTTGCGCTGCAAAATGAGTTTTTAAAAGCCAAGCAGATCAACGACGATCTCTACGCGATCAATAAAATTTTATTCTGCGAGAGCAATCCGATCCCGATCAAAGCGGCGATGTATATCGCGGGCCTCGCGCCGAGTTTGGAGTACCGCTTACCGCTTTGCGAGCCGAGCGCGGAAAACCTCAAAAAAATAGAAAACGTGATGAAACAATACACTATCAAAGGATTTTAATTGACGAACGAATTTAAAGGAAAAACGCTAGTTATCAGCGGCGGCACGAGAGGCATAGGCAGAGCGATAGTTTTAGAATTCGCAGCTGCGGGAGCGAATATCGCTTTTACGTATAATTCCAACGAGGAGCTAGCGACTTCACAAGCAGCCGATCTTGAGAAGGCTTACGGCATCAAAGCGCGCGCTTATGCACTAAATATCTTAGAGCCCGAGACCTACAAGGAGCTCTTTGCCAAGATCGATGAGGATTTTGCGCGAGTGGATTTTTTCATCTCAAACGCCATCATCTCAGGTCGCGCAGTCGCGGGCGGATACACTAAATTTATGAGGCTAAAGCCGCGCGGCATCAACAATATCTTTACTGCGACCGTAAATGCCTTCGTCGTGGGCGCGCAAGAAGCCGCAAAACGCATGGAGACGGTAGGCGGCGGCTCTATCATCTCGCTTAGCTCCACGGGAAATTTAGTCTATATCGAAAACTACGCGGGTCACGGTACGGCGAAAGCCGCGGTTGAAGCGATGGCGCGCTACGCCGCGACCGAGCTTGGAGAGAAAAACATCCGCGTAAACGTAGTAAGCGGCGGCCCGATCGAGACGGACGCGCTTAGAGCCTTTACAAACTACGAAGAGGTGCGCGACAAGACCGCCGAGCTTAGCCCGCTAGGACGCATGGGGCAGCCGGAGGATTTGGCGGGAGCATGTTTATTTCTATGCTCGAGCAAGGCTAGCTGGGTGACGGGGCACACCTTCATCGTCGACGGCGGAACAACCTTTAAATAATGCTAAATTTACCCAATATTTTAGCGAGCTTTCGCGTTGCACTGGCGCCGCTGTTTTTTTGGCTGATCCTACTAGCCGGCCATGCGAACGGCGGCATGGTAGGCTCGGTGCATGTAAGCTGGATCGATTATTTCGCCGCACTGGTCTTCGTCATCGCCTCCGTCACGGACTTTTTCGACGGATACATCGCGCGCTCTTGGAACCAAAAAACGAGGCTTGGCGCCATCATCGATCCGCTCGCCGATAAGATGCTGACGCTTGCGGGCTTTTTGGGGCTTATGTTTATCGGGCGCGCCAGTGCTTGGGCGATCTATCTGATCCTAATCCGCGAGTTTTTCATCACTGGCCTTCGCGTGGCGATGGCGGGCGACGGCGTAGAGGTTGCCGCATCGATGGCGGGCAAGGTAAAGACGGTCTTTCAGATGATCGCTATCGGCTGGCTAACGATGCAGTGGCCCTATGCAAACGCCCTACTCTGGATCGCAGTTGCGCTGACGCTATATTCGGGCTTTGAATACGTCGCGGCGTATGCTAAGGCTACGAAAAAAAGCTAAATTTTAGGCTAGATATAGCTTCATATCTGAAGACAAAATCGGTATCGTAGAGCGCCAAAACGCACGCTTAAAGCGAGTTTTGGTGATAAAATTTCAGCGTGAAATTTCACCTATATTAGCAGCGCGGAATTTTAAAATTTTACGTTCAAATTTTACCGATAAAATTCTATAGATGCTTGATCTATGCACGCACGGCGGCGTGCTAAGCCTATAAAATTTAAAAGATAAAATTCCGCCGCACAAAAAATTTTACGGCGCAGAATTCCGTCTAACCGCTATGCAAAATTTTACAGCAGCGCGGCAGTATTTTAAAACACGACGAAATTTCAAAGCGCAACAAAATTTTAGAGTATGACGACTTGTCAAAACATAATGAAATTTCAAAGCATAGCGGCAGTTCAAACCACAAAGCCTCGTGCGGCGAAATTTTATAATCTACTCCGTAAAACCTCACGGTAAAATTTCGCTTTTAAATTTTAAATTCCTCGCGTCCTCCATCCGCCGCGCGCCCTTAATTTAGCTAAATTTATAGCCCGAAACGGCGGTGGGCTAAGCTCAAAAAACTAACCAAGTCTAAAAAACGAGCTAGGGCTTTAAACGGCGATCTAAGCTTAAAATTTGCAAAATAATAGTAAGCTTAGCCCATTTTTTACAAAGGTCTGAAGTTTGAAAAGCATAATTTTAACGCTGGTGATCCTGGCGGTCGGATTTTATTTTTACTCGATAAATTTTATGGTCACGGTGCTGGCTATCAGCTTCCTCATCTTTTTCCACGAGCTGGGGCATTTTTTGGCGGCGCGGGCGTTGGGTGTGGGGGTGAATGTCTTTAGCGTGGGCTTTGGAGAAAAGGTCTTTACTAAGCGTATCGGCGCTACGCAGTACGCCATCAGTGCGATCCCTCTGGGGGGCTACGTGAGCCTTAAGGGGCAGGAGGATTTGGATCCCGCCGCAGTAAGCGCAGACCCCGACAGCTACAACTCCAAAGGCCCGATCGCGCGCATAATCATACTTTTTGCGGGGCCGTTTTTTAACCTGCTGCTTGCATTTTTGATCTACATCGCGCTGGGCTACATCGGCGTCGAAAAGCTAGCGCCGAAGGTCGGCAAAATTTCGCCAAATTCCGCCGCGGCAAGCGCAGGGCTAATGCTAAACGATGAAATTTTATCGATCGACGGTAAGCAGATCCGCGAGTGGGACGACATCTCAAAGCAGGTAACCGCAGCACCCCTAAGCCTAGAGATCATGCGCGGCGGCGAGCGACTGAGCCTACAGCTCACGCCAAAGCTCGGCGAGAAAAAAACTATCTGGCGCGAGAGCATCAGAGTGCCGCTCATCGGCATTTCGCCTGATTACAACGCGACCGTGACGCTGTATCACAAAGGTGCTCGCTCGCTTAGCTTCGCGTGGGATCAGACGGTGGAGGCATCAAAGCTCATCTTGGTAGGTCTTGAAAAGCTCGCCAGCGGCGTCGTTTCGCCTAAGGAGATGGGCGGCATCGTCGCCATTACCGATATCACCTCAAAGGCGGTCGATTACGGCGCGGCGGTCTTGCTCGCGCTCGTGGCACTAATATCGGTAAATTTAGGGCTCATCAACCTCTTTCCGATCCCCGCGCTCGACGGCGGGCACATCGCGTTTAATCTCTTTGAGCTCATCTTCCGCCGCCCGGTGCCAAAGCGGGTATTTGTAAGCGCTAGCTACGTAGGCATGGGGATTTTGGCGCTTTTGATGATATTTACGGTGCTAAATGATTTCGCTAGAATTTTGGGATTTTACAAATGAGGCTGGATGAAATTTTAAAGCGCATTGAGGCCGCGAAAGCAGGCGCGGGCGAAGTGCAGCTAGTCGCGGTGAGCAAAAACGTAGGCACGGATGAGGTGCGCGAGCTGTATTCGCAAGGACAGATCGCGTTTGGCGAAAACAGAGTACAGGAGCTGAAGCGCAAAAGCGAGCTACTGCACGAGCTGCCGCTAAAGTGGCACTTCATCGGCACGCTGCAAAGCAACAAAATCAATCAACTCATCGCTCTGCGTCCGACGCTGTGGCAGAGCTGCAATAGTTGCGAGCTCGCGCTTGCCGTGAATAAGCGGCTGAATTATCCGCTAGATACGCTGCTGGAGATCAACGCCGCGGGCGAGAGCTCCAAAACGGGGCTAGATAAAAACCGCGCGGTGGAGGAGTTTTTGCGCATCAAACAGGAGTGCAAAAATCTAAATTTAATCGGCGTGATGAGCATCGGCGCGCACGTGAGCGAGCCTGCGCAGATCGCGCGAAGCTTCGAGGCAACGCGAGAGATCTTTGACGCGCTCGTGCCGCACGGCGCGCGGATCTGCTCAATGGGGATGAGCGATGATTTTGAGCTCGCGATCAAATGCGGCTCGAACATGATCCGCCTGGGTAGAATTTTATACGCCTAGGCCCCAAGGAACGGGCCTTAGCGCGCGAGCAAATTTTATACCGCTTTTATTCGGCGGCGCGCTTGATTTGCCGCGCGAGCTAAATTTGGCGCGTAACTTGAAATTTAGTGCAATGCTTGATTTTACGTGCTACTTAAATTTAGCGCGTTATTGAAATTTTACGCAGCGCAACAACACGGCATCAAATTTTAAACCTCGATAAAATTTTATTTGCAGCGACGCAAATTTCAAAAACGCGACGATATAAAATTCTAAGGCAATCCGTATTAAAGACAGAATCTTAAAAGGCGAAATTTCAAGTGGCGGCAGCTAGCGCACATCGAGCGCATGCTGGTGTAGGGCGCGAAAGTGATCTTTATGGACGAGCCCACCAACGGGCTGGACTTCGGCAATCAAATCAAGCTACTCGAGATGATAAAAGCTCTAGGCGACGAGGGCTACACCTTCGTGCAGACGACGCACTACCCGCGGCATGCGAAGTTCGTTTCAAGCTTGACGCTGTTTTTAAAAGACGGCGAAATTTTAGTCTTCGGGCGCAGCGAGCAGCTCATAAACACTGAAAATATCGATAAAATTTACGGCATAAACTACGAAAGATACGCGGATAGATTATAAATTTTACGGGCACGTAGCGCCGTTAAATTTAGCCAAACTAGGGTAAAATTGCGCGTATAAAATAACTTTTTCAGCGGCAAAACGGCGCGCCGATAAGACGCCAAGCTTGCGGATCACGGCTGCGGCAATGTAATCAGCAAACCGAATTGCTAGCGAGCAAAACGTCTAAATTTAAAGGAAAATCATGACTCCACGCGAGATATTTTTAAACGGTTGCGCCGAGATCGTGGCAAATTTTACGTACTTTAAGCCCACGCAAAAGGGACAAAAACTAACTAAGCTCGCAAGCGACAAAGATATTTCGTTTGAAATTTATTTCAGCTCCAGCATGCGCAATTGCTCCGGCAGCGTGAGCATCCTGCCGCAGATCGCGATCTACTGCAAGCGCCTAAAAAAGCTGATGCAAGAGGAGCTGCCCTACTCGACCGACCTTGTTTTCGTATCGTACCTGAGCTATCTCACGCCGCGCAGGCAGTTTCGCGACTGGCAGCTCGCGGGCGCTAGCTTTGAGCCCAGCGTGCGGGAGATTAGCGCGGCTATCAAGGATTACGCGCTAGGGGTATTTGAGCTCTTTGCGGACAAGCAAAAGGCGGTGGAGTTTATGAGGCGGCACGGGGCTAAATTTAACAAAAATCTAAGCGCCTTCGATCTGTACCCGATCTACTTTGTATATTATTTCGGCGGCAAGGACGCGGCGGAGGCGTTTTTCAACATCTGCCTAAGCGATTGCACCTACAAAGGGCGATTTTATAAGCTTTACGAGGAGCTTGCAAACGGCGCGGAGGCAGATTTTAGCAGGAGTTCGTTTTGTAGCGATACGGAGGCGAAATTTGCATTTGTAAAAGGACTTAAAATTTTAAATGGCTGAAGCTTTAATTCAAATTTTAATCGTAATTTTTAGCGTCTTGCTTCTGGGCGGGATTATTTGGACGCTCCTTCGGCGCAATCCTCGCAAGCTTAGCTCGCGCGAGCTTGCCGCGATAAATGAGATAAGCGAGGTAAAAAGGCTTTCCGTGCGGCCGTTTTTGTTCTGGCTGGAGCGGTTTTTTATCTCGTGCGAGAGCTTTTGGTTCGATCAGGATTTCATCTACGTTTTTTGCGGACAGAAGCTCGCGGCGAGGTATAAATTTGAGCAAATTTTGGCGCTTGAAGTCAAAAAAATACGGATAAATCACGCTAGGATTTGGCGGATCTGTTTTGCAGGCGGCGCGAGTGAGCTTGAACGCAGCAGCGCGGACAAGCCCGAGCAAGACGGCGCGAGCGAGTATAAATTTGTGCCCGCCGCTTCGATTTTTACGCCAAACGTTAAAGAATTTTTGCAAATTTTACGCGAGAAAAACCGAGGCGCGATCAAGACGGAGCCGAGATTTTGGGAGACCGTTTAGCGCGGCAGAATTTTACAAAGCGAATTTGCAAAAAAAGTATAAAAGGCGCACAGCTTTCGAGTGCGATCGTCGCAAAGGGCGGCAAAAGCTATGCGCGAAACCGCAAGAGGCGATAAATAGATAATGGGAGGCAAAATGAAACGCTGGAGCAAGCTTGCAAAACGGCTTTACGAACTCGTGGATGAAAGCATTGATTTTAGGCTCCACTGCACGGTCTATAGGATGCAAAGCAGGCGCGGTAGCACGGATTTGCCGCGATATTTTATCACGCTTGCGGGCGAGATTATTTTTGACTACCCAAAGGATTTCGTGCTAAAAAGCGGCGGCGTAAAAAGCCTAGCACAGGATGCTATAGCGAAAATTTATCCATATGGTAACGACATAAGCGACATAGGCGAGCTTATCCGCGAATATATCGACACGCCAAAAGAGGAGCTGTTTGCAAAGCACTTTGGTGCCGATGAATGGGGGCTTGCAAATATCCTAAAGGCTGCCGACAAACGCATCGGCAAAAGGAGGCTGCAAATTTTAGCCAAAAATAAGAAAAATCAAGCGATGCAAAAGGTGATAGCGGCTAGATTGGAGGCTTTGCAATAAATCCAAAGCGGCGATTTAAATGCGGAGCGAACAAGCGCGGGTGGTAGGTTAAAATTTTGATTTATAAGCGGACTTTTTAAAATTTAGCTACGATCGTTCGGTGAAAATTTAAAGGATCGCGAGCGAATAAAATATATAAAAACGAGCATGTATCGCTGCTTTTGCTTGACGGTTTAAAATTCCAAGTAGCTTGAGTACGATATGAAAATTTACGCTAAAATTTAACGAAAATCGGTGCGGTCTGCTCACAAAATTTTAGAAAGGATAGTTATGATTTTAGCTTCAAACTACGATGAGATCGACTTTGACGCGCTTTATAAGACGCAAAAAGCAAAAAGCTCATTCGGCAAAAAACTGGCCGAGCATTGGGACAAAAAGGCGCCTAGCTTCAACGAAGGCGTGATGAAAAGCGCCTACGCGCGCGAGTTTATAGACAAGGTCGATTTTACTGGCGTCTCCACGCTACTTGATTTCGCATGCGGCGCGGGCGCGTTAAGCGTGCTGGCGGCGGAAAAGGTGGATCAAATTTACGGCTACGATTTTTCGCCCAAAATGCTGGAATTTGCCCGCGAAAACGCTCAAATTTATGGCGCGAAAAACATTAAATTTGCGCAAAAGGCCTTTGAGGACGACTGGTCTGACGTGCCAGCGTGCGACGTGGTTTTTGCTTCGCGCTGCCTTGAGGTGGACGATCTAAAAACCGCGCTTAAAAAGCTTCTTTCAAAGACCAAAAAATCGCTTTATATCACGTTTAAAGTAAGCGGCAGCTTCGTGGATGATGAAATTTTGGATGCGATAGGGCGCGAAGTGGAGCAAAAGCCCGACTTCGTCTATCTTTTAAACATCCTGTTTCAAATGGGCTATCTGCCGAGCCTCAGCTATATCAAAGCCTGGCGTCACGGCGGCGGAGCGAAAAGTGCGGAGGAGTTTGTGCAAAAGACGCGCTGGATGCTTGGCGGTGAGCTAAGCGACGCGGAGGAGGCACGACTAGCGGAGTATTTTAACAGCGGCAAATACGAGCCAAAGCGGGATTTTATGCACTGGGCATTCGTGCGGGTGGAAGTTTAGCGCAACGCTCCGCTCTCACAATGCTGGAATTACATATTCGAGCCGGCTTATCATCTTGAAAATAACCAACCGTATCTGCTCTGGCGATCGCTCGTGGTATATAGAAGGCAAGTTACGTATAATATTAAATTTATCGCGTAAAAATATGAGTTAAATTTTTGTAGCTTATCACATAAAATAAAAATTGAAAATTTTTATACGCTGCGCTTTGAAATTTTAAAGCACAAATCGAATTAAGGGCTGCGGTCTTAGAATTTTATTCTCTTCTAAATTTAAAAAGGGGCGAGAAATCGGGATCGCTTGTCTGCCAAAAAAAGAAGCAAGCCAAAAAAAAGCTCGCTTCATTAAATTTAAAACGCTACGGAGTAAAAAAGCAAAATTTGAGCTAAAATAACCGAGAAAGGCGGTAAAAATGCAAATGCAAAAAGACAAAATCCCCGCGGACATCAGCCAAATTCCGCAAGAAATTTTAAAAAGCTACAATAGATTTCGCTTTTGTAGATATCTGTTTTTCGGGGCACTTTTGACCTTTCTGATTTATATCGTCGTGTTTCTTACGTTTGTACATGATGCGCCCATAATGTCGTTTTTATGCATGCTCGCGCTATCTGCGATAAATATACTCGTCTGCCTAAACAGGCTGAAGTATAAAAAATACGCCCTGCTTTTATTTAGCGATGCAGATAAAGCCTTTATGCTTATATGGATACATGTGGCTGCGATATTTTACGTCCTTTATGCTTTAATCGGATTTTATTTACAGATAAAATATCACATAGACTGGGATACACGTCAGATTATACCCGCTATTTTTATCGCTATTTTGGTGGCGATAATAACATATAACGCAAATCCGGAATTTGACGCCGATGAGACCGTGTATCTACCGGCGCCAAAATCGCAGACAAAAATCGGCGGAGCGGTCGCTGATAAAATTTCTAGCGAGCAAAATTTTAACAAAACAAACGGCAAGGCGCAAGGCGCCCAAGATGAAGCCGCTAAATTTGAGCAAAAATTTAATGACGCGAGCCTTGAAACAGAATCTATCCAAAGCAAAGAGGAAGCGCTGGAGTACGGCAAAGCTCTAGCACAAATTGCAAAAAATTTAAAGCAAAAATATCAACTTCACCGTTTGATCAGATTTGCTTTCGTGAGTTTTGCGACAACGGTTTTTTTGATTTTATTTTTACCAAATTCGTACGAATTACACTGGGCGTTTATAGTTAGCGCCGTTTGCACGATTATATTTTTCTTTTCAAAACGCAGATACAGTAAACTTTTCGTAGAAAATCCCAAAAAAAAGCAATACGATTTTCGCGATAGAAAATTTTGCGATTGTGACATTGGTTTTGTATTATCCCATTATGGCTATAGCGTTATGGCTTGCCGGCGGCGGTAGTGAATCTAGCGATATAGGGCTATTTTTTGGCTTATTTTATCTTCTAGCAGTGATGCCTGTGTCCGTTATTACTACCCTTGTTTGCCTAGCACGCAACTTAAGCGTTTATAAAGAGATAAAAGAGTGAAATTAGTAAAATTTAAACGAATTTTTAAATAACTTTATCGCGCAAATATACTTCTAGGTCCTTACCTAAGCATTCTTTAGCTATGGAAAGACAGCTTAAATTTAGAATTTAATCAATCCAAAGCAGCACTTTGCACCTTTAAAATTTTGCAAGCCCGCCATTTAAATATATCTTATTTATCTGCGTTCATTAAAACGCTTCAAATTAGCTGAGTGTAGAAGTAAGAATAAAGAGCGTGGAGATTTTAGGCATAGCAAATGCGTTTAAATTTGATCTTAAACGCTCAAGGCTACTGCGTTAGCTTGCATTTCAGCGCCTCTTGTAAAAGCGCATTGGCTACTACTCTCTCCTTTTTTACAAAGATAAAATTTTCGCCGTATTCGCTCTGCAGCTCACTTTGCGGATCGGCGCCTGTATGCATCACTATGATATTTGCTTTTAGATTAGAGCCGTTTAGCATCTTGGCGACGATGTCGAGCTTTTGCTGATTTGCGATCGTCAGGATAATGACCGACGCATCGCGCGCATGCAGCTCGTCGATCGCAGTTTTTTGCATTATATTTACAAAGTATATGTTCTCTCCGCGCGATTTGCCCAGATCAACAAGCTCTAAATCGCTCTCGGCGACTACGTATAGCAGCCCCTGATCTTTAAGGCGCAACACCACCTCCTGCCCTATCCTGCCGTAGCCTGCTACGATGATGTGATTTTTCATCGGCGGGATTTGGGTTTTATGCTCCTCATCCTCGAGTTTTTCGACCTTGGACTCAAAGCGGTTGGCGATTTTGTTTAAATTTTTAAGGATAAACGGCGTTAAAATCATCGTTGCGGTTACGACTGTAATTAAAATTTGCCCATTTTCCTTACTTAGCATATCGCGGCTCATCAACAGCGAAAAGATCGCAAGCGCAAACTCACCTATCTGGCATAGCGACAGCGCCGCTTTTAGCGCTATTCTTTTACCGGTCGAGAGAAATAAGATCGCGTAAATCACCACCGTTTTAAGCGCCATTATAACGATAATAGCGAGCAGGATTAGCCCATAGTGCGAGACGATGACTTCAAAATTTATCTGCATGCCAATCGTGATAAAAAAAAGCCCCAGCAGTATGTCTCGAAACGGCGTCAGATCGGCTTCTATCTCGTGTTTATACTCAGTTTCTGCGATGAGCATGCCCGCGATGAACGCGCCCAGCGTGTATGAAAAGCCAAAAACATGCGCCAAAAAGCTAGCCCCCACGACGGTAAAAAGGATGGTCGCGATGAAGATTTCTTTAGAATTTGTCCTTACGACGTAGTAGAGGAAGCGGTTGAAAGCAAATTTACCGAGCACGAAAAGGATCACTACCACTATGGCGGCGCTTACGGCAGTTTTTAAGATTAGATAGTTCACGGGGGTATTGTCGGTCGAGCCGAATATGTCAATCATCAGCAAAATAGGGATGACGGCGAGATCTTGAAAGAGCAAGATGCCAAGCACCTTACGCCCGTAGTTTTGGTTGATTTCGCCTGTTTCATTGAGTGTTTTTAGCACGATCGCCGTAGAGCTAAGCGCGAGCGCGAGCCCGATAATCATCACGGTTTTTATGTTTCCGCCGAAAGCTTGATCGATGATGAGCGCTAGAATAATACCGGTGCCAAGCACTTGGAGTATGCCGTTAAAAAATACGTCCTTTTTCATATTCATCAGGTGATGGAAGCTAAACTCAAGCCCGATGGTAAACATCAAAAAAACGATGCCAAATTCTGCCAGCTCGGACATATGGGCGTTTTCGACACTGCTTAGGCTATAGATCTGCGAAAAGCACACGCCCGCGACGATATAGCCGATGATAGTGGGAATTTCAAAAATTTTAAAGACGATATTTAGCACTATCGCAAGCGCAGTGATCGCAAGAAATAGCTCTATAACAAGCTCCATTAACTCCCTTTTTTGTAAGATTATGCATAAAATTTAGCGCTAAATTTATTGTCAAATTTTACATTATCCGCTACCATTTACCGGAGGCGATAATTGATGAAATTCTATATTTTCATATAAATTTACGGGTAAATTTTATAATGTGATTTTACTAAAATCCCGCTTAAAAATAGAGAAATTATGTCGCACTTTATCGCTAAATTTAGAGGCTCGCGACAAAATTTTAAAGTCTAACGCGGCTTGGAATTTTAAATTTTAAAGCTAAATTATATAAGACGGCTTTTAAATTTAATCGCAAGAAAATTTACCCAGGTTTGTTTGGCGCGACTTTAAATTTGACGCGAAATTTAACGCGCCCACAAATCCGCACTGAAAATCAAAATTTATCGCTTGAATCTACGCTTAAAGAGGCGATCTTGCTTTTTGATAGCATTAAAATTTCAGCTCATAGCGCCAGGATCTGTTTTTTGCTGAGCTTTAAAATTTTTATTTCGCAGACCTTAGTCTGTCTCTCCGCCAAGCTCTAAAATTCTAGCCCGCAGCTCCTCGATCTCGCGCTCATACTCAGCGATCCTTTCTTGCAAGTGAAAGATCACGTCCACGCCCGCAAGATTGACGCCAAGCTCCTTTGTAAGGTTTAAAATCATGCGTATGCGGTCCATATCATGCGCCGAGTACAGGCGCATCTTGCCCTCCGTGCGACCTGGACTCACGAGCCCTTCACGCTCATATTGCCGCAGCGTCTGCGGATGGATATCTAGGACCTTCGAAACTATCGATATGAGATAAACCGGCTCATCGTAATCATGCATTTTGATGCCTCCTTATAGCTTTTGCAGCACGTCTTTAACGTCCTCGCCCAGCGAATCGACGTCGGGCAAGACGACATTTACCACCGCGTATAGATCGCCTAAAATTTTACTCTTGCGGTTTTGCACGCCATAGCCTTTTAAGCGGTATTTCTGCCCGTTTTTGGTGTTTTTAGCGATCTTTATCGTTGCGCTTTTACTTGGCGTCGAAATTTCTACCTTTCCGCCAAACATCGCCGTTTTCAAAGGAATATCTATTTTTTTGAAAAGATCATCGCCTTCGCGCGTATACTCGGCGCTTGGCGCGATTTTTATCTCTAAAATTAGATCGCCGCTTTGAGCGCCTGATTTTTGTCCTTTACCCCTGATGCGTAGCTTTTCGCCTGCATTGATGCCCGCGGGTACTTTAAATTTAACCGTCTCGCCGCCCACGCGCACGCTCATCTCGCCGCCTTGTATCGCGGTTTCAAAAGGAATTTCAATCGAGCTGTGCGTATCTAGGCTCTGCGCGCCGCCAAATCCGCCACCGAAACTACTGCCGCTAAAGCCACTAAAACCCTCGCCACCGCCGAATGTGCTAAAGCTAAATCCACCGCGCGAGCCTGCGCTTTTTGCGCCGAAAGAGCCGCCGAAAATGCTGTTTAGGATGTCGTTTAGATCACCCATGTTTGCCGAGCCCTGCGCGAAATCGTGGAAATTCTGTCCGCCGAACATCTCGTCGCCGTGGCGGTCATACTGCGCGCGCTTTTTCTCGTCGCTTAAAATTTCATACGCGGCGTTGATCTCTTTAAATTTATCCTCAGCTCCTGGTTCTTTATTGATATCCGGGTGATACTTGCGAGCCAGCCTGCGGTAAGCTTTTTTAATCTCCTCGGCGCTTGCTGATTTATCCACGCCTAAGGTTTCGTATAAACTGCTTGTGCTTGCCATTTTAATCCTTAAAATCTTAAAATTTATGTAGATTATATCATAAAACTTTAGTGAGTGTCAATCAAGTTTGCTAAATTCTATTTATAAATTTTAATTTTGCGTTAAGAATATATTAGCGGACAAAATTTATAATTCCGCCAAAATTTCATTATCACAAAGGAAGCAAAAATGAAAAAATCGATCATCATATCGATAGCTTTAGCAGGTACGCTTTTTGGCGCCAGTATCGACATTAAAGAAGCTCCAAGCAATTATGAGCGCGTAAATCCGGGCTTTAATCAAGACGTGGTGCTTTCGTATCACAGCTCACTTGCGGACGTAAAAAAATCCGTCGTCAATATCGCAACTAAAACCAAGATCAAAGCAGGCAACAGCCCGATGTCACAGATGTTTGACGATCCGTTTTTTAAGCAATTTTTCGACTTTGACATTCCGCAGCAGCAGGAGCGCGAGGGAAGCTCGCTAGGCTCTGGTGTCATCATCTCCGAAGACGGCTATATTGTCACAAATAATCACGTAATAGAAAATGCCGACGAAATCGTAGTTACACTACTAGAAGGCGATAAAGAGTATAAAGCCAAGGTAATCGGCACCGACCCTAAAACCGACCTTGCAATCATTAAAATCGACGAAAAAAACCTCTCTGCGGTTAAATTTGCCGACTCGTCCAAGGCTATGGAGGGCGACATTGTATTTGCTATCGGAAATCCTTTCGGCGTGGGCGGCACCATAACTCAAGGCATAATCTCGGCGCTAAATAAAAACAATATCGGGTTAAATCAATATGAAAATTTCATCCAAACCGACGCTTCGATCAATCCGGGCAACTCAGGCGGCGCGCTAGTAGATAGTCGCGGCGCGCTTTTGGGGATAAATTCCGCCATTTTAAGTCGCGGCGGCGGAAATAACGGCGTAGGCTTTGCGATCCCTTCAAATATGGTAAAAGAGATCGCTGAAAAGCTCATCACAAACGGCAAGATCGAGCGTGGCTTTATAGGCGTTACGATCTCGGATATGTCTAAAGATCAAAAAGAGCTTTACGAAAGCAAAGAGGGTGCGCTAATCTCAAGCGTCGAAAAAGATATGCCTGCCGATAAAGCAGGTATCAAGCGCGGCGATTTGATCACTAAAATAAACGGCAAATCTATAAAAAATGCCAACGAATTAAAGAATTTAATCGGCTCAATGGCTCCGGGAAGCTCAGTGGATGTAGAATTTGAGCGTGACGGCAAAAGCAAGAGCACGACTATCAAGCTAGACGCGATGAAATCCGACTCCACCACCTTAGGCTCAGCCGGCGAAAACTCACAAAGCGCGATAGAGGGGCTAAAGCTAAGGACGTTAAATGATAGCTTGCGCCGCAAATATAACCTCGACGACGATGTCTCGGGTGCCCTCGTCTTAAGCGTAAAAGATGGCTCAAAAGCCGATGATTACGGCTTTGAGGTAGGCGACGTGATCATCCAAGTCGGTCAAAACGATGTCAAAAGCTCAGACGACTTCGATCGATACATCAAAGATTACAAGGGCAAAAAGACCCTAGTCTGGGTTATCAGACGCGGAATTCCGCAAGGTCTTGTAATCCGCTAAGTTCTTCCGCCAGGCTTTAGCGGCGAGAAACGCGAAAGCGTTAAAATTTAACCGCGGCAAGCCCAGGACAAAGCATTAGCGGAACATTGCGAGTAAGCCAGCAGATCTTTTGAGGTTTTGGACTTTTTGACAAGCGGAATTTCGAGCTTTCGAGCACAAAAGATACATAAACTATAAAAATGGGCTTCCGGCAGGCATTAAAGCTACCGGAAGCTCTCTGTTATTTCAAGCACCTCGGAAAGCCCTCTGCTATTTCAAAACACCGCTAAAAGCCCAGATTTTTCACTTGAAATTCTTAGAATTTTGCTTTTGTTTTCACTTATAATTTTTAAAATTTAACTCTCCGCGCCGCTACTTTATCGTTTTTTCGACTCACCTGGAACTGCTTTAAAATTTTAAACGACATACCGTAGAATCATGTGCTTCTAGCCTAGAATTACTTCAAATTTTAATTCCTCTCATATATATTACTTCACTTTAAATTCTACAAATCCAAATTTATAAAATTTATGCCCTACCATATTTCTGCTACCAGAAACTACCACCTTTTTATTCTATCACTTTTTCCAGCTACGTCACTTCTTGGGAATTCCGCTGGCTAAATTTTAAAGTCGGAATTTTAAAATTTCATCATTTTGTAATCGTAATTTTTCGTTTAAGCTTCGATAACAAAAATAAGCTGAAATTTTACTTTATTATCGAAAACGTTGCATCACAATACCCATTTTTTCGCATTAAGCTACCTTTCGTTAGAAATTGTATTAAATTTATTGTAAATAGGTATTTTTATTGTATAATGGATAGTTTTTATTTTTTACAAAGGATTATGGATTATGAAAGATATTAAGATACCGATTATTTCCGGGTTGAGTTTAGCGGCGTGCTTAGCCATTGCTCCTTCACAAGCTTTAGCCGGTAATGGAATCATAACGGTAACTAAGAGCGACGGTACTCCAAGTCAATTATATAAATCATCCGGCGAAAATTACTCGGGCGGCTTTGAAAGTAAAGCAAATGCTCACGGACAAAACGGTAATAATATCGTAACAATAAGAGGCGTTGCCTCGGGCGGCGTAAGCACTTGGAATCGTACGATCTATGGTGGAGGTAACGGCGATGGTACCAATTTGGGACAGGGTTTTTTATACGAGCAAGTTACCTCGGCAAATAATAATATACTTAATGTCAATAATGGCGCTACGGTGGCGATACTTGTGGGTGGCGAAGGAAAAGGCGCACAAAACAATACTGTAAATTTGAATGACGCAGAGGTGCATTATGTCGTACTCGGCGGTAACGGCACATGGTACGGTAGAGCGAGCAATAGCGGAGACGCCATACACAATATCGTAAATGTTAGCGGCGCTACTAAGATATACTACAAGAATTTCAATAATTTTAACAGCACATCGCTAATGGGCGGTAGAGCGACCGGTACAAATCAAGCAAATAATAACGAAGTAAATATTAGTGGAACACCTACTATCGCTGGTAGAATTGCGGGTGCTGCGGTAGAAAACGGCAATGCCGAAGGTAATAAGGTTACTATAACCGGCGCCGTTACGCTCGGCAACGGCAATACTACCGTTAACGGCGTAATCGCTTCGGTCAGCAATGCCGCTACTTTAAAAGACAATACCGTTACGTTCGATAATGAGAATGCAAAGATGATAGGCAATGCCGGCGTATTTGGTGCAAATGGCAACAACGCCGGTATACATGATCCCGCGGGAAAAGCTACTGCCGAAGGCAACGGCGTGATACTCAGAAACGGAAGTATTGAAAGCGACGGCGGTATGGCAGGCTCGTATATGGTTACGACATCTAAAAATAACTACTCGAATATTAGCGGCGGCTATGTGCGTGCATATGTTTATGGAGGTTACTCCAGAGCGGACGGATATACGAGCGAAAACGACCATGTTATTATGAGTGGCGGTAAAGTTGACGGCGGCGTTTACGGTAACTGGAATTTGAAAGGTAGCATAAAAAACGGCTACGTAACGATGAGCGGCGGCGAAGTAGGAGCTAGCGACGGCGTTTACGGCGGTTGGAGCGATGTCGCAGGAGGCGATGTTACCGAAAGCCACGTCGATATTAGCGGAACCGCTAAGATAAATGGAAGAGTCGTCGGCGGACGAAGCGATGCTAAAAACGTTACGAAATCCTATGTAACCGCTACAGGCGGAACGATCGGTAAGGAAGCAATCGGCGGCGAAGGCAAAACCGGCGCTTCCGAAAATAAAATAACCGCAACCGGCACGACTTTTAAAAAGAGCGTTATCGGCGGAAAAAGCTCTAACGGCGCCGTAACCGGCAGTAGAGTATTTTTGACTAGCTCCAAAGTCGGCGAGAATATTTACGGCGGCAATGCCACGGGCGGAAAAGCGGAAGATAACCACGTCAAACTTAGAGGAAATAACGTCGTAACCGGTGAAATTTACGGCGGTGTATCCAATGCCAAAGATGCTTCAAGAAATATCGTAGATATAGAAGACGGCGAAGTAGGCGGTACGATTTTTGGCGGAAGAGGCGTAAATTCATTTAATAATACCGTAAATTTAACCCGTACTCACGCTAAAAATCAAGTCAACGGCGGCGGCGTTAATACGAGCGGCGGTAGTGCCCACGATAATAAAATAACCTTAGACGGCGCTAAGGTGGACGGCATCGTAAGTGGCGGCCAAGCTAATAGCGGAGATGCCGCAAAAAATATCGTAACGGCGCAAAATAACTCAAAAATAAATTCCGTTATCGGCGGTCAGTCTTCAAGCGGAGCTGCTAAATTAAATGAAGTACACTTAAGCGATAGCGCCGTAACGAAAGAAATTTACGGCGGATATAGCATAAGCAATAACGCAGAGGAAAATGTCGTAAATTTAACGAATACTACCGCGAATGATGAAGTCTACGGCGGATTAAGCTCACAAAAAGCTGCCAATAAAAATACCGTGAAATTAAAAGGCGGCGAAGCCAAAAAGGACGTTTGGGGCGGATACGGTCGTACCGGCACTTCGGAAAACACCGTGACGCTAGAGGGTAATGCGCAGGTAGCGGGCAGCGTAATCGGCGGCGAAGCAGCAAATGGTAATGCGGATAGCAACACCATAACTCTAAACGACGGCAAAGTTACCGGTGACGTAAAAGGCGCAAAAGCTAGCGGCTCTGCAACCAATAACACTGTAAATTTAAAAGGTACCGCTAGAGTTGACGGTAACGTCTACGCTGCAGATGCCACTAGCGGTAGCGGCAACAGCGTAAATTTCCATAGCGGAAGCGTAGGAGGAACGATATATGGTCTATCTAATACAGGCGGAGCTAACAATAGCCTAAACGTATATAACGCCTCTACTCAAAAAACCGCAGGCGATATAGCAAATCTAAACGTATTAAACTTCGATGGAATTTCAAACGCTAACGGTAGCGCAGATGCCGCAGCTTTAAATTTAACCGCTACCGGCAATACCGATATCAATAACGCTAAGTTCCAACTAAACGGAATAGATTACGATCCAAGTAACGATAGCTACGGCTCTTTAAATATCGAGGAGGGTAAGGAGTATTATCTAATTAAAAACGGAGGCGATTACTCAAATTTCAAAGAGAAAGCCAAGCAGCAGACAAACGTATTTAATATCACCGATGCTTCTACCTATGAGATCTCTTTAAAGGGTATGTTAAAGAGCACGGATAACCACTCCATATTTATCCAAGGGGTAAAAGATACTAAACGTAATATCTCATCCGATAAAAACTTCGATAGCGAAGAGGTTTTAAAATATGATCCGGATCTTACCGCAGGTACTATAATCAACGTAGGTAAAGCAGGCGAGAATAAGAACTTTAACGGACTTAAAATAAATACGGTAAATACCGATCCTGCTAAACCTATAAAGGCAACCGTTACTCTAGTAGAGGGAAATAATATAGGAACCATTACCGGCGATGATGACGATACTTTAAAGATAGGTAAAGATGACGGCTCTATGACTCCAGGAAGTATAGAAGCAGAAAACATCGCAGGCTTTAAGAAGATCGATTTTAATCTCCCTAACAACTACAACGGAAACGATCCTGCACTTAAGCTTACAGGAAGTACTATTACCGATCTTAGCCAGACGAATGTTAACGTAAATACCAATAACCTTGATGATAACAAAGACTATAAGTTAATCAGCAAGGATAACGGTACTATAAATTTCCAAGATAGAAGCACCCAAAAAGATCAGGTCTATACCATTACCGATAAAGATCACTACCAATATGACGGTGAAACCTTCCGTAAACAAAACGCAGATAAAGAGCTCGTATATAGAAAGGGCACCATTACAGATGATTGGATAGATAACGGTTTCGATAGCGGTGAGCTAACCAAGAATCAAGCTAGCAATGCTGCCCAAGTAGGTGCTCATAAGCTATTCGGCAATAAAAATAACACCGTAAACGTATCTCAAAGCGCAGGAGATCTAAACGGTAAGAATATAAGCTCCGGTAGAGCTGATGTCAAAGATAGCGTAACTCCAAATACCATCTATAACAATAAGACGGTAGTTAAGGGCGGAACAAATTTCGGTAACGTAAATGCCGGTTACGGCGATAGCGGAACTCAAGAGGTTCACCACAACGAGCTAAGCTTTGAAGATAGCTCAAAAGGTGCGGTGGTAAACGGAAACGTAAGCGCAGGTTATGCCTTAAACGGAAACGTTCACGATAATACCGTAACTACAAACGATACCGTTATTAACGGAAACGCTTACGGCGGCGAAGCAGCAAATGGTAATGCGGATAGCAACACCATAACTCTAAACGAC